>RFMW01000047.1 GCA_009927485.1 Sphingobacteriia bacterium | reverse complement strand
TTTGTCCACGTTCACAACGGTCTTGTGCGAATTAAACCAGAAGTTCAGCACAACGGGCATCCAATTTTACTGGAAAGGGCAACCCAATTACATCAACAATTCAGCTTGGTACAACCTGCCGAATTTCTCGGTGGTGGATCAAATCAATACCCAATACAATGTTGCGGGGAGTATCAACGTGTATTTTCTGAGTTTGTCGGCCATGTCGCTCTGCGGCTTTGCCTATTACCCGGGGACCGGATCTCCTGCGCAGACCAACCGCCAAGGCGCTATTTACATGGCCTTGGGTTGCTCCAACCCGGGGAATTCGACCTTTGCCCACGAAATGGGGCATTTTCTGAGCCTCCCGCATCCTTTTGACCAAACCTCCGGAAATCCTCAGGCCACTTGGGCCGAGAGGGTAACCCGCAATCCCAACGAAATTGCCCCCCGTCTGCCCTCCAATTGCGCCACGGCAGGGGATCGATTCTGCGATACGCCGGCAGATTTCAGGGATGCCCGTTGGAATTGTCCTAACGGTGGGGGCAGCGCCCAAGACATCAACGGGGATTTGTTTCAGCCTCTGGGGAGGTTGTTCATGAGTTATGCCAACGATGCCTGCCAGGATTCCTTCACGGTGGAGCAGAAGGCGGCCATGCGGTCCACCGTTTCGGCAACAGGACCTCGCTCCTATTTGCTCACACCGCCCATGCCCAACTACGATACGGTGGTGGGAACCCCGGCAATGTACGAGCCCTTGAACCAAACCTACGGGTTGCCGGTGAATTACCTTCGCTTCCGTTGGGGTTCGGTGCCCGGTGCGACGCAGTATGTGTTACGAATTCGTTGGTTCACTACCCCTGCCCAGGAGTTTCTGGTCAGCGATACGCAGTTCCTGTACACCGGAGGCGGGCAATTGCTCAGCAACAAGGTGTATCGCTGGTCGGTGCAGGCCTTGAACCCTCGATCGGTATGTGCGCCATTCTCCACGGAATGGTTCTTGGGGACGGCATCCTCGGCGTTGCATCTCGGCTCTGCCGTGAAATGCCCGGGGGATACGGTGCAATTGGAGGTTCTGCACAGCGATTTGACCGGAGTCCAAAGCGGCAGGCTCAAGCTGGACCTTCCTCTTGGGATGATGCGGTATTCGAGCTTTCAGGCAGTGAATGCGCAGGCAACGGGCTTGCAGGTTACGGCCTACCCATCGGGTTCATCGGGCGCTTTGTACACGGATTCTTTGGTCATCGCTTGGAACAATCCCTCGGCGGTGAATTGGACGGGGGGGGCTTTGCTGCGATTGCGTTTGGTGTTACCGGCGGGGGTTAATTGGCCTACCGGGGGACTGCAACCGGCTTGGGACACCCTGACGGGGAACTGCAGGATTAATGGCAGCGGGGGTCAGCGCTTACCGGTGACTTACTTCTCGGGACAAATTACCGCCGGGACATGCAACGCCCTGGATGGAAGGCTTGTGTACGATAACAATGCCCAAACACCGATGGTGGGAACGACGGTGAGGGTACGTGATCCTTTCTTGGTTTTGGTGGGGACAAGCGTTTGCGATGTCAACGGCGCCTTTGGTTGGAACAGCCTGCCTGCAACCGCCGTCACCCCGGAATGGACCTATGCGGTGAATTGGGGAGGAGTCAATGCCACCGATGCCTTGTTGGTGAGTCGCACCTTCGCTAACCTGATGTCCTTGACAGGATTAAGGGCTGTGGCGGCGGATGTCAACGCCAACGGCGTTGTGAACAATACGGATGCCTTGCTGATCTCGCGAAGAGCCTCGGGGTTGGGTGGAGCCTTTGCGGGCGGGGATTGGGTTCATGACAATCCTGGTCCTTGGTTGGCCAATATACCGGGGGTGCCGGGCCTGGTACGTACCCTTTGCAAAGGGGATGTCAACGCCTCCTATATCCCGTTGCCCGGGCCTTAAGGCGCTGTTAACTGAATTTTAATTGGGGCCTCGTTCAAGGCCCTCTGTTTAGGCTCTTAACTTTGGGATAATATGAAAAAGTTGATTTTTTGCATAATAGGCCAGAATTGGCGTCGTGGTTGGTCCTGTTTATCAATCTTCCTGTGGGTTTTATGGAGTCTGGGAGGGTCTCGCGATGTTGATGCACAGAATCTTCCTTCCGAATGGTGGTGGTCGGCAGACGGTAGAACCCTGCACACCGGGGGCAAGGCGGATCCGGGCTTCTACCATCCGGACAGCATCCGCAGGGTGGATCTTAGCTTCCCTCAGGCCAATTACTGGACTTTGTTGGGGCAGAATTATGCCAGCGAAACCAATCTGCTCGCAACGTTGTCCGTGGGTAACCAGGTTTTGGACAGTGTCGGGGTGCGGTTCCGCGGGAATACCTCCTATACCACCATCGGCAGTTCCCAGAAAAAGTCTTTTGGTATTGAGACTGATTGGCTGCGGCCCAACCAGGATCTGATGGGTTTCCGTAACCTCAAATTCAACAATGCGCACGGGGATGCCACCTTCATGAGGGAAGTGTTATACAACCAAACGGCCAGACGCTATACCCCTATCGCCAAAGGCAATTTTGTGCGCTTGTTTTTGAACGGTCAGGATTGGGGATTGTATTGCAACGTGCAGGATGTGGACAAGGACTTTCTGGAGGAATGGTTTCTGAGCAACGATGGCCCCGCTTTCGGCGACAACCGGGGTAAGCGGT
>RFMW01000116.1 GCA_009927485.1 Sphingobacteriia bacterium | reverse complement strand
ATTTAAAGCTCATTTAGAAGTTTTTTCACTATCTATGTTCCAATCTACACCTTTTATGCAACATCGGTCCACCATTCATTGGTTGACCTCAGCGCCCACAAATGCCTCGTAATGCCTATCCAAGGCCTGGGCCAATTGACGATCCAAGTCGGTGACGGTATGGCCTGCATCGTGGGTGGTGAGGCGAACGGTCACCCGGTTGTACACGTTGGTCCATTCGGGATGGTGGTTCATCGCCTCAATCAGCGGGGCAGCCGAGGACATGAAAGCAATGGCCTGCACAAAGCCATCGAAAACATAAACCTTCACAAGGGCATTATCCACCTCGATCCAGCCGAGGGGCTTCGCTGTCAGATCCATGGCGTAGGGTTTCGTTTGAGGGGAATTATAAACTAACTTAGACTGAACAAATTTAGTAACCCCTAAATCTACACCATGTCCAAGCTCCTTTGCCCCTTTGTGATGATTGTTGCCCTGCTTTGTGCCCATGCTGCATCGGGCCAAGACCAAAGCCAAAACCAAGAAAAAGTCTCCTCCAAGAGCATCGACTCTGCCAAGGTGTATTTCGCGATTACCAAAGACAACGGACAGGAAATTATTGCCAGGATCATTCGACAAGACGCCAGGGAATTGGAGGTCATCACCAAAGATGGCAGAACCATCATCATCCCTCAACACATCGTCACCGAAATCAAAGCTGTGGACGAAAAATTTGTTAAAGAGGGGGTGGATTATTTGGGCGAAGACCCATACCGCAGCCGTTATGTCATCACCACCAACGGCTTACCCATCCGCAAAGGACAGAATTACGGTCAATTCACTTTGCTGGGCCCAGAAGCACATTTTCATCTCACGGATCGATTTGGCGTGGGGGTTATGACCAGCTGGTTAGGAACCCCCCTCATCGGCACCCTGAAATACTCCAAATCAATCAACGATAATCTGCATTTGGCAGCAGGCGCCCTGATTGGAACAGGTTCTTGGATTGCGCCAGATTATGGTTTTGCTTTACCATTTGGCGCCATCACCCTGGGAAATGGGCGTTACAACATCAATTTCAGTGCAGGCCGCGGGATTTTCTGGGATGAAGGAATAGCGACAGGAACCAATTTGTTTTCGGTGGCCGGAATGGCTCGACTAACTCCCAAAACCAGCTTTGTTTTTGACTCCTTCATCACCGAGGAAGTTTCTTTTGTGATACCCACACTACGATTTCATCGCAGGAACGAAGGCGCCTTTCAATTTGGCTTTGGCCGGATTATTTCGGATGGAGAATCGGTCCCTTTCCCCTTCGTTTCCCGCCTTTGGAGCCTGTAGCAAGGAAGCGAACCTGGATGAGGTAACGCTGGGTCAGGTTGGCCAGCTCAGCTTGGAGTGCGGATTGTCTGTCCTCCTTGTTCATGGCCTCGGGGCCGGCCTTCCATGCCATCGTTCGCCAACGACCCGGAACTGGATCCATGTGTTGACCGGAGGAAGTCAGCATGGGTAAATAAAAACCCTTGGCCGAAGGGG
>RFMW01000048.1 GCA_009927485.1 Sphingobacteriia bacterium | reverse complement strand
AATTGGGGTGTTGCGACCAATCAAACCATTCCTTCAGGAAACATGGTGAATTTGAGGTTTAGGGTGAATGGTAGTTCTCCAGTAGCGTGGGATACCTTGACATCTTGTGAGTTTAGCGATGAAAATCTGAATTTGGTTTCTCAGACCTATGTGAGTGGTTCCTTAACCCAAAATACTCGACGTTTTACATGGAACCGAAACATTTGTGAAGGGCAGTCCTTTTCGTTGAGTGGTCAATCGTATACCACCCCTGGCACTTATCAAGGAAGGTTATCCGGAACAGGAGGTGCGTGTGATACCTTAATTACCTTGAATCTCAACGTGATTCCAACCCAAACGATACTTCCAGCAGTAACGACATGTTCCAATCAGCCCTATTCCTTCAACGGATTATCGTTGACGAGTTCGGGGACCTATTTTGATACCCTCATTAACTCTCTTGGATGTGATTCGATACTTCAATTGAATTTTACGGTCAATCCTTCTTACAATCAGAATCAGAACATCGTTGTTTGTTCGGGAACGTCCTATTCTTTTGGGGGTCAGAATCTGACGACTTCAGGGAACTATTCGCATACCTACACGACGGCAAATGGTTGTGATTCTTTGGTGAATTTGAATTTAACGATTGCGGGAGGTGGGAATCAAGTTACGATTCAGGCGTCTTCCAATACGAATGGCTTTTGTCCTGGAACTGGTATTCGGATTGGTCTTCCCAATGCAATTCCTAATGCGTTCTATCGTTGGAAACTGAATGGAAATATCCTTGCAGGAGCCAATTCGGACACTTTGTTTGTAACGCAAGCGGGGGATTACCAAATGGAGATTGAGGTTTCTCCGACCTGTACTGTGGTGTCCAATACCTTGACGATAGCGGTTTTGAACTGTAACCGAATTACAGGGGATTTGCGGTACGATAATTCTAATCAGATGCCATTAGCAGGTGTTCCTATTCATCTCAAAACTCTCCTTGGGAACATTGTGGCAAGCGATACAACGGATTCAGCAGGGGTCTACGATATGGCAGGATACGCCAATGGAAATTATCTCTTGGACGCCTCGGTGAATTATACTTGGGGAGGGGTGACTTCGGCTGATGCCTTGCTCGTAACAAGGGCGTTCAATGCTTTGATTTCGATGAGTGCTTTGAGGCTCAAGGCGGGTGATGTGAACATGAACAATTCCACCAACGGAAGCGATGCTTTATTAATTAACCGAAGGGTGACCGGGGTTATTAGTTCCTTTGTTGCTGGTAATTTCACGAACAATCTTCCCTCGCTAAACGCCCTTGGAAATCCGTTGGTTGCGAACCTCCGAGTACTTTCCACTGGGGATGTGAATGGAAGTTATGCGGCCTTACCAACCGCGCCCATACTGGTATTGGATACGGTCATTGGTGGATTAGGTTCAGGAACAGCAACGGTAAGATTTACATCATCGGGGTCAGGAGTATTCGAAAGGGGAATATGCTGGGGTACTTCGCCTAATCCTACGGTGTCGGTAAATAAAATGGTTGTTGGTTCTGGCGGATACGGATTCACTCGGGTGTTTTCGGGAAGTTTTGTTGGAAATCAGCTTAATTATGCCAGAGCTTATGCACGAACATCCTCAGGAATTTTTTACAGCAATGAAAAGACTTTTATCCCACCGCCCGGGCAACCTTGTCTTGGGGTTTCCACGGTCACTGATATCGATGGGAATGTTTACAACACGGTACAGATAGGAACGCAGTGCTGGACGCAGAGCAATCTGAAGGTAAGTAAGTACCGGAACGGAGACAATATCCCAACGGGGTTGAGTAACAGTGCCTGGCAGGGTACTACTTCTGGGGCGTATGCCATATACAATAATGACCCTGTGAACGATGGTTTATACGGGAAATTGTACAATCATTATGCGGTGACGGA
>RFMW01000051.1 GCA_009927485.1 Sphingobacteriia bacterium | reverse complement strand
GTACTTACAATTTCTCCATATTAACTGCCGAAGATTTCGGTATAGGTTGTTTCGATTCGCTTTACTTCACGCTCAGTTAGCATCCTGAATTCTTTTTCTTTGGCTCGCTTTGATAACTTACCTTGGTTTTGTTCTAAAAATCGAACGAGCACCGAAATTATTTTATCGGGCATTTCAAATTCCTCCTCCATGTAGGCTTTAAAGGCATCATAATTTGTTAGATAATTTATCTCCTGTGGGACGATGTTTTTGATGGTGTCTGCTACACAATCAAACAAAAACTCCGCTTGTTTCGTAGCATCAAAGAATCGGTAATAGTCTTTGGTCACATTGGTCACCTCCACATTGTGATCTTTGGTTTCAACCCATTCAATAAGGTCCAAAAGTGGTTTCGAATAAGATTCTAGTACTTTTTGATAGTCAATGATATGGTCGAGTATTGAAGATGAAACAGGGAAAATGATGCCCTGGTCGGCAAACTGTTTTTTTGCAAGTATATGATGAATTAAATACCGGTGTATTCTTCCATTGCCATCTTCAAAAGGATGAATAAAGACAAATCCAAATGCAATGACCGCCGCTGCTAATACTGCATGGATGTCATCTTTGATGAGCATCTGGTTTACGTCAATCAAGCCGTCTACAAGGTCGTCTAGGTCCTCATATTTTGCAGAGATGTGATCAGGGATAGGCTCGCCGGATACTCGATCATGCTCCCCAACAAATCCACCTTTTTTTCTCAATCCCATTTGAACAAATCGAGTATTTTCTATCACCAACTGCTGCAGGCGTATCAATTCTTCTTTGCTCAGGTCGTTTAAACCTGCTTGACCTATGGCTATACCCCACCTAGCCGCCCTTTTACTCTTTGGGCTTTCACCTTCGATGGTAAATGAAGCTTTTGAGTCTTTAAGCAGCAAAAATGCAGATGCCCTTTGAATGATATCTTTTCTTATCCCCGCAAGTTTTTTTCTGTTCTCCTCCTCATAACTTTTGGAAAGATGCTGTTCGATTTTTTCCGTTTTCCTGATGAGTGCACAGAATTGATTTGTTCCGGGTAAATTATTCAGTACTAAATGACGGGGCGATTTAATACCCGCAACAGCAAATTGTAATTTGCTATCGACCACGGGTACATAGCTCTTTTTGTTGATGTCACTTTTACCAACAATCGGCTTACCTGATACCCATTCTAGCAAAAACCAAATCCTTCTGGAATATTGGCCCAATGGCTCTATGTTCACTAACGCTAAAAGCTCTTCATTGCTCAACTGTTCTCGCAACTTTGCAAACACCAGTAGATTTACTCCTTCGTATTTAAGCGCAAATACCAGGTGATTGTACAATGCCTGTATCTTGGAGATGCTAGCATGATCTTGAGGTAAATATGCGGCTGAGAATACAAGCCACGATTCATCCTTTGCGTTTCGGTATTTCTCCGAAACCATGGCTTTCATCAGGGGCAATGGAATTTGGAGCTTTAACTTTTCAATGACAGCCGTGTACCCCACAATCCATCCTGGACAAGGTTTTGCTATCCCTTGAATTACGGGCGCATCATCTAAAAAATAGGCGGAATTAGCCATATTGAATTATTTATGGGTGCAATATAGGCAAAATTTGGGCGCAAACCTAAATAAATAGGCGCAAAAAGTAAGATCCGTTAAAAAACGAGCGGCGAAAATCGCCAAGGTTCCTTTGATTACCTGATGAATCATCTTCACCCCGACGCCAAGTATATTCGGTTGCTAGGTCATTCCGTTAGGACCTTTGATTTACAACTTCCAAACACTCGATCATTCCCCATGAAAATCCTCCTCACCGGCGTCATCTGCCGAGAAATGGGCATCGCCCCCGCCACCTTATCCAAGTGGAAGGCCAAATACGGGGGGTTGGATGTGTCCGATGTACAGAAACTCAAAACCCTGGAAGAGGAGCATTCTCGCCTCAAAAGGATGTACGCCGACCTAGCGATGGATAGCCAGCTTTTGAGGGACCTGTTCTCAAAAAAAGGCTGGGCCCTGCCACCAAGCGGTAATTGACCATTGAGATCGATAC
>RFMW01000063.1 GCA_009927485.1 Sphingobacteriia bacterium | reverse complement strand
AAGGATCAGGAACGAGCAAAGGCCAAGAGTAAACTGTAATCGGATTGGTCGGCTGCTTTAACGGCTTTTAGGTAAGTTGCCCTAGCATCGCTAGCACTAGACAGGTTAGCAGCACCCCAGCTGAAAACGGGCTGCATGTATACCTTCTCAATGATTATATCTGCCATAAGACGGCTATGCCTGCCGTTACCATTCGGAAAACAATGTATGCTCACGATTCGATGCTTGAAACGCAAGGCGATTTCATCAGGTGAGTAGGTATTGTTGTCGTGCCAATTGCGAATGTCATCCAACAGGTATCTCAGCGCGGTGGGTATATGCCAAAAATCAATGCCAATGGACTTGTTGGTTTTGCGGAACTCACCTGCCCATCCCCAAACTTGGGCAAACATGCGTTGATGTATCGCACAAATAAACTCTTCATTCCACACCTTTTCCGGTTTAAATGACTGACCCATTGTCCATTGTACGGCCTGCTCAATATTCTGTTGCTCAAATTCGTCCAATTCGGCCCGGGTTGCAATGGTAGGGATGAGTAACCCTTCTTTTTCCTCTTCGTTCAAAGGGGTTTGGCCATCCTTATCTGTTAATGTTAGTCCCATAAAATTTTGGGCATTTCCGATTTGATGGCCTCAGCCCTTTCCCTGATGGCCGTTTCTATCCGTATAGTTGAATTGGCTTGGTCCTCCAACGTCATGGTCTGGGCGCTACGCATCACAACTTGTTTAGCCACTTCGACAGCTTTTTTGTCAATGAGTGCATCCAGCGATCCATCATTAGGTACCAAGCCATATACCAATTGCATATCCATTACACGGGCAATTTCCCGCAAGGATTTGAGGGTGATCGATCCGTCCCTCTCTCGGTTTTCAATGTCCATGATGCCTTGTTTGGTGACATTTAACTTTTTGCCTAGTTGACGCATTGACATACCAATGGCAGTACGGATGGCTCTTATCCATCCGGTTGGCGGTATTGTCACCTCCTGAAGGATGGCGAAGCTCAGCATTTTGGTATTAAGCTGTTGCACTTGAAGTGATTTCTTGGCCATAAAATAAAGCTATAGATTGACTTTTAATTAACAAATGTAAAGCTATTACGTTACTTTTCCTAAAATTAGTAAACCAATTACTTGACTTTTCAATTTATTCGACCCTATCGACACCTAAGCGCCAACCA
>RFMW01000054.1 GCA_009927485.1 Sphingobacteriia bacterium | reverse complement strand
GACCAAAATCCTCCCCAAGCAGGAATACCCCCCTTCCCTTTAGATTTACATAAACTTTCACATTTCTTCGCGGAAATAACCCAACCTCACGACATTAACCCAACCTCCCATCGATCAATGACCAAAACTCAATCTCAATTAGCCCCAACCGTCCGGGGCAGTATTGAAGTCATCACCGGATCCATGTTTTCCGGCAAAACCGAAGAATTAATTCGCAGGCTACGTCGAGCGGAATTGGCCGGCTTGGGAGTCCTCATTTTCAAGCCTAATTATGACAATCGGTACCACAGCAACAAAGTTGTTTCCCATAACCAAAACAGTATTTCATGCGAGAGCGTAAAAGCGGCGACGGATATTTACGCAATCTTACGCAACCAAAAAAATATAACTTCTGTGATCGGAATTGACGAGGCTCAATTCTTTGACACTGGCATTTTGGATGTCGTACAAGAATTAAGTCGTCAAAATTTGAAAATTATCATCGCCGGTCTTGATATGGACTTCCTTGGAAAACCTTTTGGACCGATGCCATCTTTAATGGCTATTGCTGAGGATGTTACCAAAGTAAGGGCTATTTGCTCTGACTGTGGAAACGACGCTACATTTTCGTATAGGCATAGCGGCATTTCCGATACGCTTGTCCTCGGAGCCCAAGAACATTACCGACCTTTGTGCAGGTCATGTTTCAATTTGCTTCAGGAACCGTAATTTTAACATTATTCTATTTTCAATTCTAAAAAACAAACATGGCCTATTCCGCACATCCCACTGCTGTCATCGATGAAGGTTGCCAAATCGGTGACGGTACCAAAATTTGGCATTTTTCCCATATCATGAGTGGTTGCCGTATCGGCAATAATTGCAATATTGGTCAAAATGTCGTCATTTCCCCTGAAGTGGTCCTGGGGAGCAATGTGAAAATTCAAAATAACGTCAGCCTTTACACCGGGGTAGTTTGCGAAGACGATGTGTTTTTAGGGCCTTCTTGTGTCTTCACCAACGTAGTTAACCCCCGATCTGCCGTTAATCGCCGCGGCCAATACGCTCAAACCAAGGTAGGTCAAGGAGCAAGCATTGGCGCCAATGCAACCATCGTTTGCGGCCACGATATCGGTAAGTTTGCATTCATAGGAGCCGGAGCCGTGGTGACCAAACATGTTCCCGACTACGCCTTGGTTGTCGGTAACCCTGCACGCCAAATCGGCTGGATGAGCGAATATGGCCACCGACTTGAATTTGATACTGAAGGCAAGGCAACCTGCCCTGAAAGCGGGCATCAATTCCTAATTACCCCAAAGGGAGTAATTAGGAATTGACACACGCACCCTGCCAGAACTTACCTGATTACACTAAGCTTTTGCCTATCGATTAGGGAAAGACTCTTCCCATAAATCTGCAGATAATAGGTTCCTTGGCTTAGAGCAGTAATGTCGATTTCAAGCACACTTGCTTGAGCGCTATCCATTTGGTCTAAATTGTTTAATTCCATAACCAATTTTCCAGCAAGGTCATATATTTCAAGCTTATGCGCTTGACTTTCGGGTGTTATGGATCTGATGGTTACAAATTGATTTGCTGGATTTGGGTAAATAATCAAATTTGCCCTATGCTTCGCTACTTCATCAACACCCGTTAGAGTTATCCAAAATGGGGATGACAAATCAGACCTACAGATCTTGGATCCAAGGCTAATTTCACTCTGGGCGGTGTAAACGCCAGGGCTAGTAACTGGCAAAAATCTTGAGGCTACCCCTTGGATCAAAACACCGTTTCTGAACCAACGTACAATTCCAACCAAAGTGGAGGCAGATAAGGTATCTCGAGTTGCATTCAAGCTCAATATCGGAACACCCGGTGAACTTATTTGCACAAAATTCAAGGTCACAACGGAGTCGCAGCCGTTCGAGGTTGCCAACGTATCTCTATACACCCCAGAAGCATTCAAAATTCGTCCACCGAAAGAATACAAAGAACCTTGGCATGCGGTATCCGTTAGGTTGGTACTCCTTGTTGGCAAAATGCTAACGGCAATTGCATTGGTAATACTTGAGCAATTGTTTGAATTGGTCACTTGAAGGCTGTAATTACCCGCAACGGTGGCTTGGAAGCTGCTTGCTGTGGCACCTGAAATATTCAAATTTCCATTTCTCCACTGATATGTAGCGCCTGGTATCGCAGTAGTCTGTAGAAGAACGGAGGATCCTTGACAAATATTGGTAGATCCTGAGGCAAAAATGGAGGCAGAGGGCAAGCTTACCACGTTAACAAAAATGTCATTGGACAAAGCGACACACCCTGATGAATTAGTCACCTGAACCTTGTAAAGGCCAGTTGCAGAACTTGGCAAATTTTGAGAGGTGGCTCCAGAAATAGGTGTATTCCCCGAATACCATTGGTAGGTTAATCCTGGACCAGAATTCGCTTGCAGCACCACGCTAGAACCACTACAAATTGTTGTTGAGCCCAATGGGATAATATTGGCAAGCGGTAACGTATTAATTGTTACTGTAACAGGCGAAGAAACAGCATTGCAACCGCTAGCATTCGTCACAACGACCGTATAAACTCCTGATTGAAGCGGAGTATAACTAATGAAATTTGCCCCCGGTATTGTATTGCCTGCTAATCTCCATTGGTAGGTAAGACCCGAGCCCGAGTTTGCCTGAAGACTCAATGGTGACCCTTGGCAAATAGTAGTTGATCCTGAGGGAGTTATGCTCGCTGTAGGCAGGTTATTAATCGAGGTCGCTATTGAACCAGAAGTTACCGAACAACCATTTCCGGTTACAATAACACGGTAAGCGCCTTGTTGGGTAGCCGAGAAGGTCGAGAGCGTTGCTCCGGCTATATTCTGACCATTGAGTTGCCACTGATAGGTCAAACCACTTGCAGAATCAGCTCTCAAAAGCACAGAACCACCCAAACAAAAGTTGGTTGAACCGCTAGCATTGATCTGTGCAACAGGTAATGGTTTTACCGTTACCAAAGTGTTTACAGAATTACCAACGCATCCATTGGCATTGGTGACACGAACAGCAAAATTGCCCGTGGTTGTCGCCAAATAACTCAATTGTGTCGCCCCCGGAATATTAACACCGCCACTTGTCCACTGGTAAGTTCCACCAGTTACAGGGCTCGCCGACAAAGTAACACTTCCTCCCTGGCAGAACGTCGTAGGTCCTCCTGGACTTACACTAACTGTTGGATTCGCATTCACAGTGACCGAAATTCCATTTGATACCGAGCCACATCCATTAAAACTAACAATGCAGTCATAAGTCCCCGTTTGATTCACCGTATAAGTTGAACCAGTCGCTCCCGGAACCGCAACCCCTCCTTGTCTCCACTGATAACTTTGGCCTAAACCCTGATTGGAAACCAGCAAAACGACTCCAGTACCTCCAGTACAGATGTTGGTCGGGCCTGAAGAGACGATAACTACCGATGGAGTCATGTTTTCAATCACCTGTATTGAGTTCGAAAGAGATTGACAGCCTTGGCCAATACCTACTCGAACGGAGTATGAGCCAGATAGCGAAGCCGTATAATTTGACCCTGTTGCCCCTGCGATAATGATTCCATTCCTAAACCATTGATAATTCAACCCAGCTCCCGTGTTTGCATTCAAAACAACCGATCCGCCTTGACAAAAGGTTGTTGGACCAGCGGCATTAATTGTCGCTCCGGGATTATTCGAAACAATTACCACGTTAGGCAGTGACAATGCAGAACAACCTTCCGAATTTGTTACCAAAATGGTATAGATGCCTGACTGGCTGGCAGTATATGCAGCATTAGTTGCACCAGCAATATTTTGACCATTCAGTCGCCACGCGTACTGCAAGCCTACACCCGATAAAACCTGAAGGGTGACTTGATCGCCTTGACAAATACTCAATGGACCGGATGCACTTACCCCCGCATTTGGTGTTGGCAAAATACCCAGATTCAGGGTAATCACCGAGTCACAACCGTTGGCCGAGGGAACGGTGCGGTTGTACGTGCCAGCGGAT
>RFMW01000119.1 GCA_009927485.1 Sphingobacteriia bacterium | reverse complement strand
TACTGCTGGCACGTACAACCGCACCGTTCCATCGACCAACGGTTGTGACTCCGTGATTACTTTGAATTTGACAGTGAATTCGATTCCAACAGTTAATGTAAGTGCAGGAGGACCTACGACGTTCTGCCAGGGAGGAAGTGTTATTTTGTCTGCGAGCCCCGTAACCGGTGGCACATATCAGTGGACGAACGGCGGTATTGACATACCAGGGGCAACACAGTTGAGTTATATTCCGACGATCACGGGTAATTTTGCTGTTCGTTTCACCAATGTCAATGGCTGCGTTGGTAATTCTGCAAACACATTGGTAACGGTTAATCCATTACCCGTTGCACAAATCAATGCTAGCGGTTCAACGACATTTTGTGCAGGGGGTTTTGTGACGTTATGTGCGGATTCAATATTGGGAGCTATATATCAATGGCGCCGTAATGGACAGGATGTTGTGGGTGCTGTTAATTCTTGCTTCAGAGCGGACACCACAGGAAACTATTCAGTTTTAGTTTCTTTGAATCAATGTTCTACTTTATCATCTTCAATTTTGGTTACTCAAATCCAATCACCGGGTATTACAATTACGCCCAATGGACCAACTACGTTTTGCCAAGGTTCAACCGTTCAACTGTGCGCCAATTTATCCGGAACTAATGTGGTATACCAGTGGTTTAGAAATGGACAGCTAATTTCAGGTGCAATTAATTCCTGCATCTCTGCCTCAGAAACGGGAGCATATTCCGTCAGCGTTACGATTAATAATTGCTCATTTCTCTCAAGTGCCTTGCTCGTATTTGTTAATCAACCGTCTTTAGCAATTATCAGTCCTGCAGGCCCATTGAGTTTCTGTTTCGGAGACAGTGTTGTGTTAAACACAAATATGGGTTCAGGACTTAGTTATCAATGGCAGGAAAACGGGGTTGACCTTCCAGGTAGTACAAATATGAGTTTCGTCGCTCGAACGACAGGGGTTTTTTCCGTTCGAATAACAACCATTTCAGGTTGTGTCTCACAATCTAATGATGTCATAGTTTCTGTAAATTCTTTACCACCAATTACAATACTACCA
Organism: Sphingobacteriia bacterium; assembly: GCA_009927485.1. Lineage (GTDB taxonomy): Bacteria > Bacteroidota > Bacteroidia > UBA7662 > UBA7662 > SYHX01. Next base: position 1,045 of record RFMW01000119.1, on the reverse strand, counting down.
TCTGGCAATCTTAGCTTCTGTTCTGGTGATAGTCTTGTTATGACCTCTAGTGTAACCACTTATAATCAGTATCAATGGCTTAGGAATGGCATTGATATTCCGGGAGCAACCTCGGCACAATATGAGGTAAGGTTAGGAGGTAATTATACTTTAAAAGTGACGAACAATAACGGCTGTACAAACGTGTCAAATACACTTTCCGTAAATATTCTGCAGCCTAGTTTGGTTACTTTGATCGATAGTGTTTGCCAAGGCAGCATCTATCAGTTTTGTGGCACACCAATAACTCAGCCAGGCACATATTCATGTACTTTATCTAACATCAATGGCTGTGATTCAATAATTTCATTGACATTGCGTTCCATCATTAAACCTCAACCGCCGTTAATTACGACCTCCATTGGTCGTGACACTCTTTATGCCTTGCCCCAAGGCCCGACTCGTTGGTTTAGGAATGGTTTGCCGGTTTTTGGTGGCACTAATGGTGTTTTGCCTGTTTCACTTGCAGGTACTTATTATGCGGTTCGTGATTCAATTGTAGGCACAATTTTATGTACTTCTGATTCTTCAAATAGGGTTTATAAATCAGGAGTATTTGTTTCCAATGAGAACATTTCTAATGTTATTGTTTTTCCAAATCCTACAAATGGCATCCTTAACTTAAAATCTGATTACTTTTTCAATTCCAAGGATTTTGAATTTAAATTGGTTACTTCCACGGGTATGTTAATTCAAAACGGATATTCATTAAGTAGAAAAGATTATGGATATGAGGTAAATTTATTAGATTTACCAAATTCGGTGTATTTCATTCATATTAACGATGAAAAATCAAAAGCCATAGTTAAAGTTGTTTTGAGGCGTTGATTTTTTATAAAATGTAAGCTGAGGTAGAAATACATTTTGTATCTACCTTTTATCAAGACATCTTTAATTGTTAAGTTAAGATAAAATTTACTGTTTCCATTCGGTGGGTATTAGGTTTGTAGTGCTTCGTTAGGTCTTCGTTAATTATACTCTTCGATCTAATCTTCGGTGGGGGCTC
>RFMW01000168.1 GCA_009927485.1 Sphingobacteriia bacterium | reverse complement strand
ACCAATTGTGTTGGCGGTTTGTTCAGCAGCTGGTCTGGTCCTGCAACGTTCTTGACCAATTGCAACAGTGTGAATATTCCATTGTTGGAGAACTTTGAGCCTGCCTCATCGACTCGTGGTTGCTGGAGGAGTGTTGGAGCCTGGCGTCTTGCCAATGGCGCTTCCAGCACTACCGTTTCTGCAAGTGATTCGGTGTCGATTTGGTTCGACTTCTACAACACACCGAAGAATTCTGGAGGTTTCTCTTTGTACACTCCTCAATTTGCACCAGTGCCCGCAGGGACTGCCTTGAAATTTGCTTATGCCCACGCTACTTATTCGAATACCGATACTGATCGCGTTGTGATCTTGACAACGACCAACGACAGCACTTGGGTTACATTGGATACCTTGGTGGGTGGTCCGAACGGATCCATGACCACGGCTCCAAACTCGCAAGGACCTTTCGTTCCTACCGCTTCTCAGTGGGGTGCCAAAACTTATACGTTGCCTGTTGGAACGATCAAGGTGCGCTTCCAGGCTCGCTCTGATTTTGGTAACAATGCCTACTTCGATAATATCGAGATCGGTTCTACCGCTACCCTCACAGGACTATTGCGTTACAACAATTCTGCCAATACAGGGCTGACCAACAGCGATGTTCGACTGCTCGCAGGTACTGCCCAGATTGCTTCGGCGACAACCGGTACCGGTGGAGCGTATACAATTAATGCCGTTCCTGCTGGCTCTTACACGGTAACCGGTGCGACCACCAAGCCATGGGGCGGTGTGACCGGAGCGGATGCCCTGGTGATTAGCCGTCACTTCTCCGGTGCGGTTCCTTTGGTTGGTTTGCGACTCAAAGCAGGGGACGTGAACAACAATACTGCAGTCAATTCACAAGATGCCCTTTTGGTATCTCGTCGCTTTGCGGGTACTGTTTCTTCATTCACTGCGGGCAACTGGGCCTTTGAGGCCTTGCCAGTCAATATCACCGCAGGTACTGTTACCCAAAACATTTTGGGATTGTGTGTGGGTGATGTCAACGGGTCCTATTCCGGCATTCCTGTTCGTTCCAATGCACCCGTTGCCCTTCTGGACGGTGGGGTATTGGCCTCAGAAAGTGATGAATTGGTGATTCCAGTTTCTGCTGCCAAAGCAATGGAAATTGGTGCATCTTCATTGGTATTCAACTTGCCTGCTGGCTTGGAGATTGTCGGTGTGGACAATGCTCTACCCGGAGCTGACTTCCTCTACAATGTGGTGAATGGTCAATTGCGCTCGGTTTGGTACCATATGGATGGTGCTCGTTTGGCAGAAGGTGATGTCCTGATGACCATTCGTGCCGTCGTAACGGTGCTTTGAATGCCAATCTTGCGATCAGCAACGAGTCTGAGATTGCAACCCTCTGGGCCGAGGCCTTGGACGGCGCTGCATTGCGCGTTCCTTCTTTGGTGGCCAAGAGCAGCACATTGAGCTTGAGCACTTATCCAAATCCTGCTCAAGATCTCAGCGTTCTTCGCTTCAACCTCAGCAACAGCGCTCGTGTTTCTGCCAAAATGACGGATGCCACGGGTCGTGTTGTTTGGTCACAGCCTTCAGCTCAGCGTAATGCTGGACAGCAGGAGCTGATGATCGATACCCGTACCCTTGCCAACGGTGTTTACTCCGTGGTTTTGACCAGCGAGGTGAACGGTGAGGTGCGTGTTGAGAATGCTAAATTGCAGGTTCGTCACTAAACGACATGCACTGAAAGGGTCACTTTAGGCCATTTCGGCGCCATTCGTGGTGAAAAATCAACGGCCGGGCTTATGCCCGGCCGTTTTGTTTGTGATGGTGAACCATATTAGTCAAAGTTTTTGAATAGCATTGAGGCAAAGACGATTTTTATCATTATATCAAGAATGAGAAACATGTTGTTTTATTGAAAGGTTGTCCTTAGCTTTGAGGTTACAGCAATTCACTTAAATCTCTGAAAATGCGTAAATCCAGATTACATTTTGTATCAAGTTTCCTGTTCATGTTTTTTTGGGCTGTTTGTGCCTTGAAGGCCCAGGTTACTACCCTTCAAACGACCATAGGCTCGGTTCCTAACGCTTGTGTTGGTGATACAGTTTCCATACCAGTGACTGTGACAATGGGCACGGGGATCAGTGTGGCGGCAATTTCCTTGTCTGTGGATTACGATACGACCAAGCTGCTTTGTTTGAGTTCTGTGTCTGGTATAAATTCTAATATTGCAACAGGATTTTTAAGTAATTGCGGATTTTTTACCAATCAAAATCCAAATCCACCCTATTCTGCTACGTCAAGGAGACAGTTTAGGGTTGCTTGGTTTAATCTAGTTCCTGTAGCCTTTAATGGGCTTATGTTTAACATGCGCTTCGTGGTTCTTTCTGGAGGTAATAGTGCTGTTCAATGGGATTTGGCAACCGCAGGGAATTGTGAATACGCTGACGAATTCGCCGATGTTATTACTATACCAGCTTCAGGCTGGGTTAATGGGTCTATTACCGCAGGAACCCCTGCCTCTATTATCTCTCAACCTTCCGGTAATTTGAATATTCAAGCGGGTTCCAGTACCAGTATTTCGGTGACAGGCTCTGCGGGTGCTTCTTACCAATGGCAGTCCCTAAGTGCTGGTGGTTCATGGACCGCAATTAGTAATACTGCTCCCTACAGTGGAGCAACCACTTCAACCCTTAGCATCACAGGTGCTACACTTGCCTTGAACGGTACCCAATACCGTGTTGTCGTAACAGGTGGCTGCGGTAATCCACTTAACTCCAATGGGGTCACCTTATCGGTAACAGGAGCGAATACCGTTGGATTTTCAGCGGGCAATGTCACAGGCTGCCAGGGCGATACAGTTGCTATACCCCTTACCGGATCAGGGATTAATGCTGTCACTGCAATGTCATTAAAGGTGAATTTGCCAACGGGCGCTACCTATGTCGGCTTAAGTGGCATTTCTACGGGTTTATCCACCGCCAGCGGTTCTGAAGCGGGTGGGTTACTAACTATTACATGGACTGGTGCAGCCTTTACCCTAGCTTCTGGCCCTTTGATGAGCGTGCGTATGGTACTTCCTGCTCAGCCAGGTTCGGTGACCTGGGACGCATCGAGTTCAGTTACACCGAATGCTACGCTTTCTTACACCAACGGAGCTGTTGGAGTTACTCCCTTGCCTTCGGTTACCACCCAACCAGCAGCAACGGTTACTGTTGGTGAATTTCAGTCCGCAAGCATTCCTGTTGTGTCATTGAATGCAACCACCTTCCGTTGGCAGAAGCAGGGAACCGGGAATACATGGACTGACCTTACCGATGGTGCTACGTATTCGGGAACTGGGACAGCGATTTTGAATGTATTATCAGCAACCTCCTCGCTGAACAATGCACGATACCGCTTGCGCATGCTAGGGGGATCTTGCCCAACCGCAACCTTTAGCAGCACCTGCACCCTCTCGGTAACCCCTATGCAGATTAGTCTCAATGCCATTGGTGCTACTGCTTGCGCAGGCGATATTGTCAGGATACCCGTAAGGATAAATGGCGCGGTCAATATTGCTAACATGAGTATTTATTTGCAATACAGCGCATCTAACCTTCAATACCTTGGATTTGATAGTTTGTATAGTCCTGGTATTTCCGTTCAAGCGCAGACTTCGCCCAGTCCTCGAATCTTTATTTCCTATAATGTTGGCGCTCCAATTTCCATTACTAATTTCTCGACGGTCTGCCGTTTACGATTTAGAGCCTTGGGAGCCTCATCGTTGACATGGACGAATAATTCTGATTTCTCCAACAGCAACGGTGATACGATAGCTTATTCCCAAATTACTTTGGGCAATTCCACTGTGGGGGTCACGGAAGCCATAATCACACCCGCTGGGCCAACTTCATTTTGCACAGGTGGATCTGTTGTGCTCAATGGAAATTCCATTACCGGTGCAAGCTATGCCTGGTTTAATGGTTCGACTCCAATAGCTGGCGCTACCACAGCTACCTACACCGCAAATACCTCAGGAACGTACAGGTTCTTTATCTCCGTGCCAGGCGGTTGTGCAGATACCTCCAATCCTGTAGTTGTTACCACTTCGGCTCCTCCGGTCGCCGCAATTACCGCATACGGGCCTACAACTTTTTGTCAAGGTGGTAGTGTAGGACTGGTTGCAACTCGTGGTAATGGATTCACCTATCGCTGGTACCGGGATGCTGTACGCCTTTCCGCATTAGCGCCCAATACTGATTCCATTGGAGCCTTCCAAGGGGGTACCTATAGAGTTGTCGTGATCAATGCCGGTAATTGTTTAGATAGTACCACTACGGGTACTGTCGTGACGGTCAAGCCTAAGCCACGTCCGCCTCAGATTACGCGCCCTACCGTTTCTCCGGCATCGGACTCTCTTTATGCTAACATTCGTAATCAAAATAACATAACTTGGTTTAGAAACGGTGTTGCTTTGACTGGAGGCGCTGATGGTGTTATCAGGATTTCTGGAAATGGGATTTACAGGGCTATGCAGGATAGTAACGGATGCAGATCAGATTCATCCAACGCGATTATCGTAACCGGTGTTGGTGTCTTGGAAAATGCTGTCAATGCTCTAAATGTCAGCCTCTTTCCGAATCCAAATCAAGGTCAAGTTGTTCTGTCGGGTGAATTCGATAATAAACCGGGGATGACGATCCTGACCGTTGCTAACTTGGCTGGACAAAATGTAGCAACGTATGGTGTAGAAGGTCTTCAAGGGTCATTCCGCCATGAACTCGATCTCAAATCGATTGCCCCTGGGCTTTATTTCCTGAGCATTCAACGGAATGATAGATACGGCGTAGTGAGGTTTGTCAAAGAATAGTGATTTAATTATTACTTCTTTCATAGTATTCTCTACTCAAAGAATCAACACCAAAAAAGGGGGCTTTGGCCCCCTTTTTTGATGAATTGCTGAAAAATTTTATCTGTTAGTCCCTTCAATTTAAAGTGAAAGGATACCGCATGTACTCGGTTTGATGACGAATGAAATTTTCATCCTTGTAATGGATTATGTCAGATCGATGTCCCTCAAACCATGTCTATTTTATTGGACTTTTTAGTCAATACTAAGGATAGGTGAGACTGCAGCTTTGGGAATTAATTACCGAAAGACAATAAGAACTACCTATATCGATTGGATTTTTTTCATAATCCTTTGACTTATAGCGATTTTTGGCATATTCTTTGTGTAGAACAATTTTGCTCAATTGTTTTATTTAACGTATTTAGATGTGTTTCCCCCAGGTTTTTTTGTGGAAAACTAACAGAGTTGCCACGCAGAAACAATAAAAATTGAATTTAGCTATCCCGCTATCTTTGTAGCCAAGTGAGTTTCAAACAATAGCTTTAGATTCTGGGTAATTGAAAGTAAATTATATAAATGAAATCATGCTGTGTAAAGTCCTATTTGTCAATATTATGGCAAATTAATTTTTGTATATAAATCTAAATTAATTTCTTCAAAAAAAACTTTACCTAGAGTTGAATTATAAGTTGTAATCCAATATTTTCAATCATGAAACATATCATAAAATCTTTTATCATAATAGGTAGTTTTATTGCCTTATGTTTCAATGCCGCTTTGGCACAATTCAATATACAGACCACTATTGGATCTTACAATTCCAGTAATTGCACCGTTGGGGATACCATTGTATTGCCGGTGACTATTAATATGGCTCCAGGAATTAGAATTGGTGCATTTAGCTTGGCAATTGATTTTGATACCAGCAAACTAAGGTGCATACCAACAGTTCCTGGTGGAAATAGGTACGTTTCTAACATCGATTCGCAATTAGCTGGTGGTTTGCTTAGCAATGTTACGATATTCTCAAATCTAAATCCAAATCCGCCATACAGTCAAACAACAAGAAGGCAATTTAGAGCGGTTTGGTCAAGTTTATCGTCGGCATACCTTAATGGCCTTATGTTTAATTTGCGATTTGTAGTTCTTTCGACGGGGAACAGTACGCTAAAATGGGATCTCGTAACGACGGGAAGGTGTGAATATGGGAATGCTGCTATGGCTCTTATTGGAAATGTGAGCTTTGTGAATGGGGATGTTCTATGTGGTGCACCTAGCCCTCCGCCTTGTAACCCGCCCGTAATTAATGTCACTGCAGGTGGGCCGACTACCTTTTGCCAAGGTGATTCAGTTGTTTTGAGGGTTGATACCAGCTCAAATTTTACATACCAATGGAGAAATAATGGTGTGAATATTGTGGGGGCTACCAATGACCAATACCGCGCTTCAACAAGTGGAATATATACAGTGATCGTTCAAAATGCTTTAAACTGTACTACCATTTCAAATCCTACAGTAATTTCTGTAAATCAGGGAAATACTTTGGCTTTAACCTCAGCAATAGGCACCAATTCTCAAATAGTCACCATTAATTCGCCTATTTCAAATATCACTTATGCCTCTACGGGCGCAACTGGTGCTACAATTACTGGTCTTCCTAATGGAGTTAATGGAACCTGGACTTCTAATGTGTTTACGATTAGTGGGAATCCTACGGATACAGGAATTTTTAATTATTTGATTACATTGGTTGGTGGTTGTCTAGGAGGACGAGATACCATTACAGGTAGAATTGTTGTGAATTCTTTGAGTAGAATACCAGATTCTATTCGTACAAATTTAGGCACGTACAGTTCGTCAACTTGCAATGTTGGTGATACTATAGTATTACCTGTAACTGTATCAATGGCAACGTCGACAAGATTTGGCTCTTTAGGTTTGGCTCTTGATTTTGATACCACAAGGTTGCGTTGCATACCAACAAATTCCGGAGGGGCTAATTTTGCAACTAACATAAACTCTTTGATTGCGAATGGTTTCAGTAGCAATCTCAGCGTTTACAGTAATCTTCAATCTAATCCTCCATACACGGGATCAAGTCGGAGGCAAATCCGATTTAATTGGTCCAGTTTGAATCCTGTTACGATTAACGGGCTCTTGTTCAACCTTCGGTTCGTGGTCCTTTCAACAGGGTCAAGTTCGATCAATTGGGATACTATTACCCAGGGGAATTGTTTTTATAGAGATTCAGCGGGGGTAATTTTTGCTGATTCTAGATTCAACAGTGGAAATATTACATGTAGTACTCCTTGTGTTCCTCCGTCTTCAAATATCAGCGCCCCTGACACCAATTATCTATGTTCAGGAGACTCCATTACGCTAAACGCCAACACGGGTACAGGTTTCTCTTATCAATGGTGGAAAAATGACACTTTGATAGTTGGCGCGATTTCTTCTTCGTTAACCATCCGTAGCTCGGGAACATTTAAAGTTCAAATAACTCGTAACGGGTGTTTTAGTTTTTCACGAAATGTAGTTGTCCTACAAAATTCACTCAATGTCTCGATTTCTCCGAGTGGAACAGTAGTATTATGTTCAAATTCAAATATTTCTTTGAATGCAACGCAATTGGGAGGTGCATTTTATCAGTGGAGAAAAAATAATGTTGCGATAAACGGTGCTACCAATTCTTTTTATTCTGCAAACACGCCTGGAACATATTCAGTTACAGTTGTTCGTAATGGTTGTAGTGCCGTATCACCCAATGTGGTTTTGCAAACTCCTACGATTCCAAGCCCTCTTTTGAATTACCCTGATACGATGTCTTTGTGTTCCTCGGATAGCTTTGTTCTTAATGCCCAAGGAGTTATTGGTATGACTTACCAGTGGTACAGAAGTTCATTGCCTATTTCGGGTGCAAATACTTCTCAGTTATTAGTGCGGGATACCGGTTCTTATTATGTTGTTGGTACAGTCAGTGGTTGTCCATTTCAATCTTCCGGTGTATTTTTTAAGAGGACTGTTGTCGGTCCTATTCTTTTGACTTCAGCCTCGGGGGCAGCGAATCAAGTAGTTTGTAGGAATTCACCAATTGTTCCTATCGTTTATACCACCAATGGTATAACTTCAGCAACGTTTGTGGGATTACCCCCTGGCCTTACCGGTAGTTTTATCAATGGTCAAGCTACAATTCAAGGTTCTTCATCAGTCAATGGTATTTTCTCTTACAAAATTCGCTACCAATCAATTTGTTCACTGAATGTTGAGTCTCATGAATCCAATGGGTTCATTAATGTAAACAATTGTTTATCAGACTCTTCAATTATCTTGACTGCTGGAACTTATTATAATGTCAATTGCAATATTGGAGATACCATAAGTATACCAGTTTCGATTTCAATGCCTTTGGGTCTAAACGTGGACTCGATGTCATTTGCTTTGAATTATGACTCCACCGTAGTTCAGTGTCTTGGCGCTACAATCAATAATTCAAATTTATTGAGTAATTTCTCAAACAATTGTTCTTTCTATGTCGGACTTGGAAGTTCGGGTTTAGGTTTTGGAACCCAATGGAGAGGTCAATGGTCGAGTTCAGTTTCAAGGAATCTTCAAGGTCAGATATTTACGCTACGTTTTAAGGTTCGTAGTTCAGGATTTAGCAATTTGGCTTGGGATATTGCTTCACCTGGTTTGATTTATTTTCAAGATAGTTCAGGCGTAGTAAGTTATAATTTTCATACAATAAACGGATTGTATCAATGTGGAACAACTTGCAATTTGCCTAGTTCAAATATCAGAAATTCGGGGGATTCTGTTTTCTGTGATATTACAGGAACGACTCTGGTTGCATCACATCTGAGTGGGGTTTCTTATCAATGGCGCAGGAATGGAATTCCTCTTGTCGGCGCAACAACTTCAGTTTATTGGACTAACCAAGGGGGCAACTATGATCTAAGTCTAACATTGGGTAATTGCGTTTCTTATTCCAATTCACTTAATATTGTAAGTGTACCGAGCAATACGATTCAACTCAGCTCTGTCGGGTCAAACAGTTTTTGTTTGGGCGGTGGGGTTGACCTTTTAGTTTCTGGAGGTACGCCTTCTTCAAATTATGTATGGTATAGAAATGATATTGTTATTCCTAATGTTCAAGGCAATGTTTTTCGTGCGACCCAAGGGGGAACTTATAAGGTTTTGGTTAACAACGCAGGCTGCATAATCTACAGTAATGTGCTTTCCGTTAATCAAAATCAAAATTATTCACTTACATCCAATGTTACATTATGTCAAGGCGCCACCTACACCTTTTGTAATCAAATTTTGACTTTGCCAGGAACCTATTTTTGTAATTTAAGTTCAATTAATGGGTGCGATTCTATAGTGACCTTAAATTTAGATTATATACGAGTTTCAAATACCGTCTTAACACCTTCAATATGTTTAGGCGATACTTTCAATGTCAATGTTTATCAATTTTATATCAATGGAAGTTATTTAATTAACTTATCAGGCGCTGCCGCTAATGGATGCGATTCTACTGTAGAAGTTGCCTTGAATGTCATACCTCCTATTTATAATTTTCTAACGGCTAACATTTGTCAAGGAGATACCTTTTATTTGGGGTTAAATCCATTATTGAGTTCAGGGATTTACACGGATACATTAACAGCTTCATCCGGATGTGATTCAATTGTTAGGTTGACATTAGGTATATCTCCCATAAAATATTCGTCTTTGAATAGCTCAATTTGCCAAGGCGAAACAGTTACTTTCGGCTCGCAGTTGCTCTCCTCTGCTGGTGTCTACAGCAGGACCGTTCCATCGTCAAACGGTTGTGATTCTATCATAACCTTAACTTTAACGGTGAGGCCAAACAGCACGGCGGCGATCTCGGCTTCGATCTGTGAGGGCCAGAGCTATGCCTTCGGAACTCAATCCTTGAC
>RFMW01000092.1 GCA_009927485.1 Sphingobacteriia bacterium | reverse complement strand
CAGTATGATTTGACGGGTCTAGGGTACTCTTCAACTCCTATGACCTACAACGCGGCCAATGACCGTTGGGTTGGTACCGTACCTGCAGGTTCCATCAACGTGCCTGTTCGTTACCGTGTAACGGCCTTGGACGCTTCCAGCCTTGTGGACACATCCTTGCCGCGTACCTATACCGACAATTACCTGACGGTGTTTGCGGGGAATGATACCACGGTGACGCCTGGCGATACAGCCACCTTAAGGGCGACCACCACAGGGTTCGCCTCTTCGTCCATGCTCCGTGCCAGTCTCGATGGCGGCAATGGTTCGGGTGGAATCACCTTTAATCTCCGGGCCCGCAATTCCATTACCATTGACTCGATTTTGGTTCCGTTGTCCGGCGCGGCCGCCACGACAGTGGATGTTTGGTACTCCACAACGCCAATCAATGGTGCTCCCACGATTGCATCACCCGCTTGGACGCAAATTGTTTCCGGTTATAGTGTTACCGCCAATAACGCAAGTCTTACCCCTACGAATCTTGTTGGTATTCCTATGCCGGCTAACTTCTCCATGCCAAGCGGAGCTGTTTACGGATTTTTTGTGGGATCTGGTTCAACCATGATTTATACCACCTATACCTCGCAGGTTGACACCTTTGTGGATCCGAACATGGTGATTTACACCGGTCCGAATGTGGGATACGGTGGAGCTGCTCCGAACCCAACCTTTAGCACCCGTCAGTTCTGCGGTGCGGTCAGTGTTCGTAACCCCGCCGCTGTGGCCTGGATGGTTCAGGGAACCTCGACGGTTCTTAGCACCGGACCGGTATTCCGTGTAGCGCCGAGCGCAACCACTACTTATGTAGCGATGATCACGGACTCTGTATGTACCTCAACCGATGCGGTTACGGTCTTTACGGTTGGTCAAAACCAAGTCACTGGTACCTTCAAGTACAACAACACCCCACAGACGCCGATGACGAATTCTACGGTTCAGTGTAAGGACGCCAACAACAATGTGATTATGACCGCGCCAACCGATGCTACCGGCTCCTACACCATGTCCGGTATGGCCAACGGAACCTACACGGTAACAGGGATCACCAATAAGCCATGGGGTGGTGTTACCGCCACGGATGCCTTGGTAATCAACAGAAGCATCGTTGGCGCTGCACCACTGGTGGGATTGCGCCTCAAGGCGGCTGATGTTAATGGTTCTAATACGACCACTTCTGTGGATGCCTTGTTGGTGGCCAGGCGTGCCAACGGAAGTATTTCCACCTTTGCTGCAGGGAACTGGGCTTACGAGGCTGTTCCAACTACTGTAGCTGGGGGTGTTACTACGCGGAACATTATGGCAATTTGCTTCGGTGATGCCAACGGTTCCTACCAGCCCTCTACTGCTCTTCGTGTTGACCCCAAAATCTTTGCGGTGAACCAAGGCGTAATCAGTTCATCTGACCTAACAGTGGTTCCTGTTCGTATTGACAGGGCACTGGCTTTGGGTGCTATGCAGATCAATATGGAATTGCCTGAGGGGGCTGTGGTTCAAGGTGTACGATCCGCTTTGCGTCATGGCAACTTTGATTTCCATCAGGAAGGCAATGAATTGCGTGTTTCTTGGTATCATGTGGACGGAGCGCAGCTCTCAGAAAATGACCTCTTGTTCTCCATGGAATTGGCAGGCCTTAGCGCTCTGAATGCATCTGACCTTCGTTTTGGT
>RFMW01000122.1 GCA_009927485.1 Sphingobacteriia bacterium | reverse complement strand
AGGAATGCGGTATCCTCCGATGGCCTTAGAGGCGATGCGTCAGTTGGGGCAAAATATCGGATTTCCACGCTGCAAAATCCCCGGCCAAAATATGTTTTCTGGCGACCCTGGTGAGGTCCAAATAAAAATGTAAATTATGAAGGGTTGCCAGCCTTGGCCCTAACATTTCATGACATTGAAAGAGGTGAGCCACATAGGCTTTGGAATAGAGGCGGTCCTCCGTTAACGAGCTTTCTGGGTCAAGGGCTGTGAAATCGCTTCGCCATTTGCGATTACGGAGGTTGATGATGCCTTGCCACGTGAAGAGCATCCCGTTCCTGGCATTGCGGGTTGGCATAACGCAGTCAAAGAGATCCACACCCCGCGCAATACTCTCCAGGATATTGGCCGGTGTGCCCACACCCATCAGGTATCGGAATTGATTTTCCGGCAAAATGGAGGTGACCTCGTCGGTCATTTGGTACATATCCTCGATGGGCTCGCCCACACTGAGTCCACCGATCGCGCAACCGTGGGTGGCCCGCTCCGCAACAAAGCGAGCGGATTCAACGCGAAGAGCGGGGTAGGTGGAGCCTTGTACAATGGGGATGAGCCTTTGAGGATGGCCGTAGAGCGGTTGGGTCTGTTCCCAGGCCTTCAAACTGCGGTCCAACCAGCGGTGAGTCAGCTCCATACTTGCCTTGGCATCCTTGTGGGCGCATGGGTATGGGGTGCATTCGTCAAAGGCCATGCAGAAATCCGCCCCAATGGAGCGTTGTATGCGCATGGATTCCTCTGGACTGAACAAATGCCTGGATCCATCAATATGGCTGGCGAACTCCACACCCTCTTCGCGAATGCGACGGCGATCGGACAAGGAGAAAACCTGGTAACCTCCGCTATCCGTTAGCAGAGGCCCATCCCAACGCATGAAGCGATGCAATCCCCCCGCTTGTTCCAAGAGTTCGGTCCCCGGCCTTAAGTACAAATGATAGGTATTCCCCAAAACAATACCTGCCCGGATACTGTCCTGGAGCTCGGCTGAGCTGATGCCTTTGACGGTTCCTTGGGTCCCTACCGGCATGAACAAGGGCGTTTCGATTGTGCCATGCGGGGTCTGCAGCAAGCCTGCTCTCGCAGAGGTTGAAGGGTCTTTGGCCACGAGGTCAAAGCCTGTACCGTTGCTGGATGGGCTGTTCAAATTGGCAGGTGGTTGGAGGGACATGTGGACAAAGGGTGGATAATCTGAGGCCAAAATTCGCCCCTGACTTCTAATTTCGCACCCTATGCCCGAAACGATCATGAATTTTCCTTGGTGGATGTTTTTTGCGGCGGCCGGACTTTGGCATCTATATTATCTTCAACGCTACTGGTGGCCGGTCATGTGGAGTGCCCAAGGGAAACATGGGCGAATGGGCACAGCCAAACCGGTGAGCCTTATTGTAGCCGCCCGAAACGAAGCCGAAAACCTTCGCCGTAACATTCCTGTGTGGATGGCCCAAGACCACCCGGATTTCGAAGTCATCGTGGTCAATGACAGCAGTTGGGACGAAACGGGTTTGGTGCTCAAGGAATTTGCAGAGGTCTATCCTCGTCTCAAAATTGTATCGGTTGAGGAACAAGACAAATACCCCACCGGCAAGAAATTTGCGCTAACCTTGGGGATCAAAGCCGCATCCCATTCTTATTTGATCTTTACGGATGCAGACTGCAGGCCTGCAAGTGAACAATGGTTGTCCATGATCCAAGGCACCTACAAGGATTCCACGGAATTGGTTTTGGGTCATGTTCAACTGGAAAAGACCAAAGGGATCCTCGGTTTGTTTCAGCAATTCGATGCACTGTTCACCAATTTGCAGTGTTACGGTCATGCCCTTGCCGGCCAGGCCTTCATGGGAAGAGGGGGGAACTTGTCGTACCTACGGAATTTATTTTTCTATCACAAAGGATTCAGCGCGCATCTCAAACATATTTCGGGGGACGACGGCCTGTTCGTTAACCAAGCGGCCACCAAGAACAACGTCAAAGTTTGTCTTCAACAGGATGCCTGGACCTATACGGAGGCTCCAGCGAGCTGGGGCGCATGGTTCCAGCAAAAGAAGCGGCATGTCAGCAGCGCTGCGTACCTCAAATTTGGGCACAAATTGCGTACAGCGATGTACGGAATATCCTTGTGGATGATGGTCTTATGGCCAGCCTTGGCTTGGATGTGGCCTTTGGAGTATTCCGCGCCCTGGGCTTGCCTGTGGGTTTATCGATGGGGAACCCTGGGTTGGGCCGCCGTACGATTCAAACAAGCAGGACTCCTACCGCTCTTGCCCATCCTCGACCTCAAGAATTTGTTCTTACGAACCGTATGGGCCATGAGCATGACCCAGCCCTCCAAAGCCAGGTGGTAGACCAAGGCGGATGATCATGGCTGCCGAACCAAGGAACTCCATGCAAAGCGAAGCCATCGCTGTGGATTGGTTGCGTTATTTTCCTGATCTTCATGGCGATCAGGTACAATCCCTGAACAATCTCCCTGCCATGTACCGGGCATGGAATTCTCAAATCAATGTTATTTCCCGTAAAGACGAGGAAGCCATGGCGATTCATCATGTGTTGCACAGCCTGGCCCTTGCCAAGGTGATGCCTTTCACCCCTGGAATGCGTGTTTTGGACATTGGGACGGGTGGCGGCTTCCCGGCCATCCCCCTGGCGATTGTCTTTCCGGAGGTGCAATGGGTTGCGGTCGATTCCATTGGCAAAAAAATCAAAGTCGTTCAAGATATTGCTCGCCAATTGGGACTCACCAATTTGGAGGCCTTGCATAGCCGAGCAGAGCAAGTGCCCGGCCCCTTTGATTTTGCGATATCCAGAGCAGTGGCACGCATGGCGCTCTTGGTAGACTGGACCGAGTCTTTGCTATCGAAGCAGTCGCGGGGCCCCAAACCCAACGGCTGGTTGGTGCTCAAAGGCGGTGATCTCCAAGGTGGCCTTGGTGAAGAACTGAAGGAGCTCGGAAGACCCTTTGAGGTTTATCCCGTGCGGGATTTTCTGGAGGATCCGTTTTTTGACCAAAAATATGTGGTGTACATGAAGGCAGGTCGTTCTTTAACTAAATTTAAGTAAAATTGACCATTAGCAATTGCTATGAAAGTGTACCATGATTTGCTCACCAAGATTCTGACCGAAGGAATCCACAAAGAAGACCGAACCGGCACAGGGACGCGGAGCATCTTTGGTCCGCAAATGCGCTTTGACCTGCAGGAGGGTTTTCCCTTAATTACCACCAAAAAGGTGCATTTCAAGTCCGTTGTGCATGAATTGTTATGGTTCATTAGCGGATCGACCAATATTGCCTATCTGAAAGATAACGGGGTCAGTATCTGGGACGAATGGGCGGATGCCCAAGGCGAACTCGGTCCGGTTTACGGTAAACAATGGCGCCGATGGCTTAGCCCCGATGGGAAGGAGTTCGATCAATTGGCGGAGCTTATCCGTCAACTTCGGACCAATCCTGATTCGAGAAGGTTGTTGTTATCGGCTTGGAATGTCAGTGATATACCTCAAATGGCTTTGCCTCCATGCCATAGTTTTTTTCAGTTCTATGTGGCCGATGGGAAATTATCCTGCCAACTTTATCAGCGCAGCGCCGATGTTTTTTTGGGCGTTCCCTTCAACATAGCATCCTATGCCTTGCTCACCCACATGATGGCGCAGATCTGCGGTCTTAAGGTCGGTGAATTGGTGCATACCATGGGCGATGCTCATTTGTATGTCAACCATGAGGAGCAGGCACGGCTCCAATTGGGTCGGGAGTCTAGACCTCTTCCAACCCTTCATTTGGATCCATCGGTGAGGGAAATCGATGATTTTCGCTTCGATCATGTTTGTTTGGAGGGGTATGATCCCCACCCTGCTATCAAAGCACCGGTTGCTGTGTAGGCCTCCTGCTCGATCATCACCCATGAATTTGCCCACCTCCTCACGCTCCGTTGGTTTGCTCTTGGCCTCTTCCTTGGATGGTGCCATTGGAGATGGAAATGATCTGTTATGGAAATTACCGGAGGACTTATCCCGCTTCAAGGCTTTGACCATGGGCCATTCTTGCCTAATGGGCCGGAAAACCCTGTTGAGTATTGGCAGGGCTTTGCCGGGAAGGCAAATGGTGGTCATGTCCAGGGAAGCAAATCTTCCCGATAATGCTCTTACTTCGGCAGAAGCCCCTGCATATTTCCGTCAATGCCTTTGGGCGGGGAGTCCCCTTGAGGCCTTGGCTCTATGCAGCGAGGCCGACCCTGTTTGGGTTATCGGCGGTGCGGAGATTTACCGTGTTATGGAGGAGCACGCTCATTTTATCGAACGAACCGAGGTAGAAGGCTTATGGCCATTGGCCCAAGCTCGCTTCCCTTTGGACCCCAATCGTTGGACCTTGGTCAATTCCGGGGCTTGGTTGACAAGTTCTTCCGGACTTAGGTTCCGCTATCAGCGCTTGGAGCGTACGGCGATTTAGTTTTCGCCCATAAAGCCGAGGCGTTTGGTGGTTTTGTGACCGGAACTCCCGTTTTCCATCAGGAATTGACCGAGGGCGACCGCATTCACTTGCTCGTATGGTGGCACCATCAAATCCATGTCCAAGCAATATCGTATCGCTTGCAAGATGATTTCCAGCAAGACCTCGCGATGAAGGACTTGTTCTTGGATGTCGTTGTAAAGAAAACTAAACTGCTGTTTTCCATCTACCCAAAAATGACTGTCCTTATCCACAAAGATTCTGGCCAACAACAAACCCTCATCCGCTAATCGGTTGTATTTGAAGCTGTCGGAGAGAAAATTGTAAATTTGGATCTGACCAAAATACCCCAACATGGGATCGGCGGCCACCCTCGGGCTTTGTTGTACAAAATGTTGAGGAGGAAAAGTGAAAACATTGGTGTGCATGCAGAGGCTGAGCGTGTCCCCGGAGAATTTGAAATCGCACTCAAAACGATTTTTGTCTTTGAATACTATTTCTACAGAAGGGTCTTGGACCTTCATGACCGAGGACCAAGCGTCAGCCAATTCAGATAAGATACCCTTGAGGGATTCAAAATGCTGCAGGGTATTGCGGTAGATGGCTTGCTTGGTGGAGGATTTGGCCGCCACTGCCGCCAACAATTGGTCTTTGTTCTCGCTGCTCATGTTGCTCGGATGGTCAATCAATAGGCTCTGGCGAAGAGCACCCTGCCTTGGGACGGTTTGCCGGAATAAATGCA
>RFMW01000175.1 GCA_009927485.1 Sphingobacteriia bacterium | reverse complement strand
GGTTGCTGCGAACGGTTGCGATTCGGTGATTACCTTGAATTTATCCTTCAGGACAAACAGCACGACCACGATTCAAGACAGTATTTGCTTTGGAAGTTTCTATCTTTTTGGGGCACAGGTTTTGACAAGCAGTGGAATTTACACACAAAGCCATCAGTCGGCGAACGGTTGCGATTCTTTGACAGTACTGACCCTTACGGTTTTGCCAAACAGCACCGCGTCCTTGCAGGCCACGATTTGTCAGGGCGATTATTTTTGGTTTGGGGGAGATACCTTGAGAAATCCCGGTTTTTATAACGATACGTTGGTTGCGCTTAACGGTTGTGACTCCGTCGTCATTTTGCAACTTAGAGTGAACAGTTCGCCACAGGCCAGCCTTGTAGCCATTGGAAATACAGTGTTATGCCAAGGAGACTCGGTCACTCTTTCGGCGGGTTCTGGCCTGAATTTAATTTACGCTTGGCGTCTAAACGGCGTTATCATAACCGCGGCGTCCTCTTCGACATACCAAGCGACTTTGGCGGGATCGTATCAGGTGTTGATCACCGATACCAACGGCTGTTCAACTTGGTCGAATACGCTTAATGTTCAAGTCAATCCACGGCCTCAGCCTGTAGCATCTTTAAGTGGGAGACTCCTTAGCCTGAGTGGTGGACCTTTCGCGAGTTACCAATGGTATCGAAATTCGTTGGCGATCGTGGGCGCGACGATGGCAACCTATACAGCCGATTCGGGTGGCGTCTATGCTTGTTTGGTTTCCCAAGGGGGATGCAGTGCATTGTCGAACCTGGTAACCGTTGTCGGCGTTGGTTTTGAGTCGCTGGAGCAAACGCAGTGGTCTCTATACCCGAATCCCAGTCGAGGAATGTTGATGTTGAGAGGGGTGGCCGCCACCAGTGCTTGCCTCATTGACCTGGGGGGGCGTCGTGTTTTCTTGAATGTTCAACCTTCCTCGTCTATGGGTGATGCTCTTGGAATGGGGGATCAATCATTGGACTTGGGGGATGTAAGTAGCGGAGTCTATTGGCTGGAATTGTACGGTGAACGGAACCGCTTTTTGGGTCGAAGGAAACTCATCCACATGAAGGACTAAACTTATTTTAATGCTTAAACGTTGGATTGGACATCATGGCTATGAATTGGGAAATTGATTTTGTGTTAAGGGGGCAGGACTTGTCCATGGTAGGCGATGGATTCAAGGTATTTCATCTTTTCCCTGGGGCCAAGGCGAGTATGCAGCGCATGGACCCTTTTGTGATGCTGGACTACAATCCGCCTTGGGAAATTCCACCTTCCAACAAGCCTCGAGGTGTGGATGTGCATCCTCACCGAGGTTTCGAAACGGTCACTTTTGTTTTCAGCGGGGAGGTATCCCATGCGGACAGCTCTGGGAACTTTGGGACGATTGGACCTGGAGAAATTCAATGGATGCATGCCGCTTCCGGGATTCTCCACAAAGAATATCAATCCGAGCAATTCACCAGGGAAGGCGGAGTTTTTCACATGGCTCAATTATGGGTGAATCTCCCCTCCCATCGTAAGAAGGACGCACCAGGTTATTGCTCCATACTTCGTGACCAAATCCCTGTCTCGGAAGCAAGGGGTGGCAAATTGGCCTTGGTTGCCGGGAGCCTAGCAAAGGGTGACGAAGGGGTCTTACGCTTCGTGAACTCGTCAACGATCGATCAGAATGCAATCCATGGCCCGGGCCCAGTTTGCAGCCCCATACTTGCGGCGATCATGGATTGGGATTCTTCGGAATATAAGCCGGTCTTGGACATTCCTTCTCATTTCACCTTGTTGGCCTTGGTAATGAATGGGGCCATGGAGGGACAGCATGAAGGGGTCATGGCGGGTGATCTGCTTGTATTTCAACCGGCTGGGACCCATAGGAATTCACGGGAATGGGATGGGCCTAATGGGCTCGGGCATTCCCTCCTGAGCCTTGAAGCTAGGCCAGGGACCAAGCTGCTCTTGTTGGCAGGGGAACCGTTGGGGGAACCTATTGCTGCCTACGGGCCGTTTGTCATGAATTCGGCTGATGAGATCCAAGAAGCCTTTGAAGATTACAGGAATGGTCGCTTCGGAACTTTAGCTTAGTTTTCCACAATTAGCCGTTGATAGGCGTTTAGAGACTTTTGGTAGGCTGGTTGAATCCTACTTTTAAGGACTAAAATCAAGTCCTTATGAAAGCTCTTTTTACCCTAAAATCAAGCCGCTGGGCGCTAATCATTCTATTGGCTCTTGGATCGGTGTTTCAATCCAATGCTCAGGGCACGGATACCCTCGCAACTTGGGAATTGACCGGGATTCCGACAACAACTCCGGCATGGGGGGCATCTCCGCTCCCTGCCCAATTTGTTTCGTCCGCTGTGTCCACCCCGGGATGGACCCGAGGACCGGGCGTACTCTTTACGGCGGCTGGAGTTGCCACAACGGGTAGTGCTGCAGGCAATGCATGGGGTGGTAACGGCTGGGATTCCCTAGCGGGTGCGGGTGATCTAGCATCAACCATTGCGCGCGGTGATTTTGTCAGCATAGAATTCACCGTGGCAAGTGGAACAACGGTGAGCTTTACCTCAATCCCCGCCTACAATGTCCGCAGATCGTCCAGCGGGCCTGCGACAGGTCAATGGCAATACAGTATAGGACCCGCAGGAACCTTTGTGAATATTGGCAATCCCATAACTTGGGGTGCTGTGACCACAGGTACAGGGAATCCCCAAAGCGCCATTGATTTATCCACGATCGCTGCTTTACAAAATTTGGCAGGTGGCACTACCGTATCCTTTCGAATTGTGAATATGGGGGCAACCGCATCTACCGGGACTTGGTATTTGAATCAATTGGCGACAGCGGGAAGAGATATTACCTTCATGGGAACTGCCGGTACAGGCGGTGGTGGCCCTTCGGCTACCTTGAGCCTGGGTTCCATATCAACAACTACCTTTTGTGCTATCGGGAATGCAACGAACTCCTTAACCATTTCCTACACGTCGACGGGCACTTTGACTGCTGCAGTTGATCTCCAATTATCCGACGCGAACGGGTCATTTGCTTCGCCAACCACTTTGGGAACAGTAAGCGGTCCTTCTGGAACCTTCACAGCGACTTTGCCCTCTGGATTAGGGGCGGGAACGAATTATTTGGTTCGTGCCGTTTCAGGGACGGTCATAAGCCCGACTTCTGCTGCCCTCAGTGTAATTACGGTAGTCCCTGAGGCGACTGCATTTACCGGTACTCCATCCAACGGATCCGTAACCTTGACCTGGACCAACCCGAGCCGTTGTTTTGACCAGGCCTTGGTGGTGGCTGATACCGCCCCGATAACAACCCAGCCAACAGGGAATGTTTTTCTGACCAATTCGATTTTCGGGCAAGGGGCTCAGATAGGCAACGGGTATGCAGTTTTTGCTGCAACGGGTAATACGGTGACCGTGACGGGTTTGACCAACGGGACTACCTACCATTTCAAGGTTTTTGTTCAAAGCGGTAACACCTGGAGTGCGGGTATCTCCACTCAATCAACTCCGTTTTCGACCCAATCCTTTCCTTTGAGGTCCATAGCCTCCGTCATTGGCGTCAATAGCCTCGGTGTTTTGGATTCATTGGGTGCCCGTGTTCGATTGACTGGTACCATTTATGGGATTAACCAATACAGCAGTTCCACTACACCCACGGGTGTTCAATATGTGATGATGGATCAGAGCGGGGGAATTATGTTCCGTAGAGCGGGCACCAATTTTGGTTACAGCGGAGGTGCTGCCTTGGTACAGGGAGATTCTGTGGAATTGGTTGGGGTTCTTGAGCAGTACAACGGCCTTACCCAGGTTAATTGTGACACCATTATCAGGGTTGCAACGGGCAGGACATTGGCTACACCCAATGTGGTTAGCGCATTGGATGAATCTACAGAGAATCGTTTGGTTCGATTGAACGGCCTTGTGTTGGTTGGTTCCAATTGGCCAACGGGTACCATCACCTCCGGGGTTAATGTGAATGTTTCGAACGGTTCCACCACCTTTCAGATGCGAATTCTACCGCAAACCGATATTGATAGCACGCCTGCCCCAACAGGATATTTTGACTTGGTGGGACTTGGCTTGCAGTTCGACAATTCCAGTCCGTTCACCTCAGGCTATCAAATTGCGCCAAGATCATTGGCCGATATTATTTCGGTACCTCTCGTAAATACCGTTGCAAATTTTGTGAGGAACGACACTTTGGTCTCCAACCAAAGTGGAGCCATCGGCATGAACATTTCGATTCTGAATCCCAATCCCGTTGCGCAAGTGCTCAAAGTCCGGGTCAATACCTCAGCCGGCGCCGCCTATGGGGTGACTTACGAAACCTTCCCTGTTCCGGTTAACGATACCATCACCCTCAACGTGCCGGCCAACGCCACGTCAGCTGCATTCTCGGTGCTTCTTTATCCTGCGGTACCCTCCGGGAGAACGGATACGTTAGGGTTTACCCTGTCCGGTGCGAGCTTAGGTATTTCTGCGGGGATCGTTAACTATTCCGCCATTCGGGTTCGAACCCTTTCCATTCCAACGTATTCCATCGGCTTGTTGCGTGGTAACAATGTTTCCGGGACGGTGGTGGGTATTCCTGATTCCAACGGAGTATATGCCAAAACAACGGGTATTGTCTTAGGTGGAAATCGTAGGGTTCTGCCTTCTGCAGGCTTGGAGTTTTTCATTTTTGATCCGGCGTCTAATGCGGGGATAGGCGTTTTTCGTTCAGCCAATTTCACAACATCACCTTATCAGGTTAACGAAGGGGATTTGATTCGCGTTATCGGAACCGTGTCACATTTTAATGGGTTAGCTCAAATCAATGTGGATTCCATAGTGGTCTTGTCAAGCGGGAATACCTTGCCTACGCCACAAGTTGTGACTTCGATGAGTGATTTGACGGAGTCTCGATTGATTCGTATCGATAACTTAACCCTGGTCCCCTCTTCGACTACTTCAGCCCAATGGCCTGTTACCGGTGCTACAGGTTCAGGTCGAACACCTAAGGCAACCAACGGGGTAGATACCTTCGACATTCGAATAGACAACGATGTTAACCTCTTCAATTCACCGGCTCCTACTGGAACCTTCAGCATGATAGGGGTGGGTAGTCAATTTGATGCAACCGCACCGCATACCTCGGGTTACCAGCTGTGTCCTCGTTATCTTGCTGATTTGGTCCAAGTGGTCACCTATTCGGTGAGCGGTACTTTGACTTATAACAATACAGCATCAACCCCGATGACCAATTCTGTGGTGCGCATCAAAGACGGATCAGGCGCTGTGGTTGCCTCAGATTCCACGGATGCATTGGGCGCCTATGCAATGCCCGCTGTTCCTTCAGGATCCTATACCTTGGAAGCCATTACCTCCAAGCCTTGGGGTGGGGTCACCGCATCGGATGCCTTAGGGATAAGCAGGCATTTCTCCGGTTCTGTGCCTTTGACAGGCCTTCGCTTGTCCGCGGCGGACGTGAACGGTAGCACATCGATAACTTCAGGTGACGCCCTTTTGGTGAACCGTCGGTTTAGCGGTAGCCTCTCTGCTTTTACCGTAGGGAATTGGCTTAGCGAAAGACCAGCGTTGAACGTCGTTTCGGGAAATGTCACTCAGGACCTCAAAATGCTTGCCTTTGGTGACGTTAACGGATCGTATGCCCCGAACACCGCCCTGCGTGGGTCTGCAATAGGGCTGATGGAAGGTGCTGAAGCATCGGAATTCAACGGCTCGACAGGTCTGTTGGCGGTAACA
>RFMW01000136.1 GCA_009927485.1 Sphingobacteriia bacterium | reverse complement strand
ACGATGCCAACCTGAGTTATTTGGTAACGGCGGATGGTCAGTCGGATACGGCTTTCCGTACATCGCCGACGATCACGGCGAACAGCCAGAAAAAAGGGATTGCGCGTTCGGTGGTGATCGAGCGTGGTGGAGAGAAGATTGGGGTGGTGGGAGCAACGACGCAGATATTGGCGAGCATTTCATCGCCCGGTGCGACGACCATGGTGGGTCCATCGGTGAACGATATGCCTGCATTGGCAGCGATTTTGCAGCCGGTCATTGATTCGTTACGATTCGGTCAGGGCATCAACAAGATTGTTTTGTTGGCTCACTTGCAGCAATTGAATTTGGAGTCGGCCTTGGCGCCCTTGCTTCGCGGGGTGGACGTGTTGATTTCGGGGGGTAACCACAGCGTGTTGGCGGATGCCAACGACATTCTCCGCCCGGGTGATGTCGCGGTGGGTACGTATCCCATGATTTTTCGTAATGCGGATAACGAGCCTTTGCTTTTGGTGAATACGGGTGCTGAGTACAGCTACCTGGGTCGTTTGCAGGTGCCGTTTTCGGCTGCGGGCGTGGTGGATACAACGGCCTTGAACAGCCAAATTAACGGGGCCTATGCATCGGATTCAGCGGGTGTGGCCCGGGTTTGGGGTTCGGTTTCGGCAGCTTTTGCGAACAGCAACGGCATGGGAGCCCGCGTTAAGGCTTTATGCGATGCCATTCAGGCGGTGATTGTCGCCAAGGATGGTAATTTGTTTGGTAAGTCTTCGGTGTTCTTGGAAGGACGGCGGAATTTTGTACGGACCGAGGAGACCAATTTGGGTAATGTTACAGCGGATGCGAATTTGTGGATGGCCCGTCGTTTGGACCCCGCGGTCGCCATTTCCATCAAGAACGGTGGTGGCGTACGCTCAGCCATGGGCGAAGTTTATGCGGTTGGATCCCAGGTTTCTTTGTTGCCTACCATGCCGAATCCATTGGCGGGTAAGCAGCGTGGGGATATTAGCCAGTTGGATATTGAGAATTGCCTTCGTTTCAACAATCGCCTATCGGTATTGACCGTTCCAGTCAGTGGCATCAAGGCCTTGTTGGAGCACGGGATTTCTGCATGGACGGCCACGGCGACCCCTGGACAGTTTCCCCAGGTTTCGGGAGTGCGCTTCAGTTTTGATCCGGCCCAAACGTCTGGTAACAAATTGCGCAATGCCGCTTTGGTGGATTCAGCAGGTCAGATTTTGGATACCTTGGTGTTCAACGGTGCGGTTTACGGCAACGCGGCCCGTACCTACAGGGTGGTGACCTTGAATTTCTTGGCCGGTGGTGGCGATAGCTATCCCTTTGCGCCCTATGCTTCAACACGGGTCGATTTGGATACGGCCTTGGCCTCACAGCCTGCAGGTGCGGCGACCTTCACGGTGACGGGTTCAGAACAGGATGCCTTTGCGGAATACATGGCCGCGCTACCCTGCCTCATCGCCTTATAACATCGCAGAGACCCCGGCCTCCGCTGATTTGCGTATTCAGAACCTAAGCCTACGTCCGGATGGGGTATGGCCTTTGGGTCCGAATTCGCTACGGACCATTGCCTCCATTCGCGGGGTCAACCCAACCACCGGCGTCTTGGATTCATTGGGTGTTCGGGTTCGAGTCTCAGGTACGGTTTACGGTGTAAACCAGTACAGTTCATCGTCAACTCCTGTGGGTTTACAATTCGTCATGATGGACGGTACCGGTGGAACCATGTTCCGCAAGGCTGGAACGACTTTTGGTTTGGATAGCCTTAACGCAAATGGCCGTTTGGCTCAAGGCGATTCGGTGGAGGTTTACGGGATTTTGGAACAATTCAACGGGTTGACTCAGATTAATTGCGATACCGTGATTCGTTTGGCCACCGGTCGCAGCTTGCGTAGCCCAGTCACGGTGACATCCCTAGGGGAAAGCACCGAAAACGAATTGGTTCGCCTAACCAACCTCAGCATCGTGAGTGGAACCTGGCCAGCAGCCGGTGTTTCATCCAACATTACCGTCACCAACGGCACGACCAATTTCACCATGCGTATCCTTGCAGCGACCGATATTGACGGCACCCCTGCCCCCACTGGACCTTTTGATTTGGTGGGTCTCGGTGGTCAATTTGACAATTCCAACCCCTTCACTTCGGGATATCAAATCTTCCCTCGTGCCTTGTCGGATATTACGCCCGTTGTTGTGCTGAACCCTACCGCATCGTTCAGCCGTGGAGATACCATTCTGGCCAATACCACCACTTCGGTGACGATTCCGATTCAGGTGATCAACCCATCCGCAACCGCTCAGGTGCTCAAAGTTCGGGTCTCGGCAACAGCAGGTGCCGTTTACGGTACCACGTACGAAACCTTTCCGGCGCCGGTCAACGATACCATTACCTTGAACCTTGCTGCGAACGCAACATCGGCTTCGATCTCTTGTCTCTTGTACAATTTGGTGGCCCCGGGTCGTACGGATACGATTCGTTTGATATGTCTTCGGGGTCCGCCGGAATTTCGGTAGGAACCGTTAACCGCTCCATGGTTCGTGTTTTTGCTCCTGCGATTCGCACCTTGACCATTGGTCAGATTCGCGGTAACGATACGGGAGGTTTGCCCGATTCCTTGGGCGTTTACGCCCGTACCACCGGTGTCGTTCTCGGCTTCAACAAGCGTCCTTCTGGTTTGGAGTTCACCATCTTTGATCCAGTTTCAAATCGCGGTCTCGGTTTATTCAGGGCCACCAACGTAACCCCTGCCTACAATGTTCGGGAGGGAGATTTGATTCGGGTTATTGGTTCGGTGGCTCACTTCAATGGTTTGGCCCAATTAACCTTGATTCCTTGGTACTTTTGGATTCCAACCAGACTTTGCCCGCGGTCGAAGTGGTGACCGTATTGAATGAGTACACCGAATCCAGGCTGGTACGATTGAACAACCTGACCTTGGTGAATCCCAGTCAATGGCCGGTGCCAGGAACCGGAGGCTCAGGCCGCACCGTGACCGTGACCAACGGTACAACAACCTACGATATGCGTATTGACAACGATGTAAACCTATATGGTACACCGGCCCCTGTTGGTCCTTTTGACCTGGTGGGTTTGGGCGGTCAGTTTGCGGCTTCGCCTCCGCATACCACGGGGTTACCAATTGTTACCTCGTTATATCCAGGATTTGATTCAAGTTTCGTATGGTCAAGTGACCGGTACCCTCACCTACAACAATACCGCCAATACCCCGATGACCAATTCGACGGTTCGTGTTTTGAATGCCCAAGGTGCGGTGGTTCGTGTGGGTTCAACTAACTCCACGGGTGGTTTTACAATTGATTCGATACCTCACGGTACCTATACGTTGAGTGGATCGACCAACAAACCTTGGGGAGGGGTGACAGCCTCCGACGCCTTAGGAATTAGCAGGCATTTCTCTGGATCAGTTCCCTTGGTTGGTATTCGCTTAAGTGCTGCAGATGTGAACGGCAGTTCCTCCATAACTTCCAGCGATGCCCTTTTGGTGAATCGCCGCTTCAGCGGAAGTATCAGCAGTTTCTCTGTGGGGAATTGGGTTAGCGAGCAATTCTCAACCACGATTTCCTCAACGCCTGCAGTGCAAAACCTCAAAATGTTAACTTTTGGGGATGTCAACGGATCCTATGTTCCCAATACCGCTCAGCGTTTAGTTTCATCGGTTGAATTGGTGAATGGTTTGGAAGAATGCTTGGTCTCGGAGCATCCTTCCTTGATTCGACTTTCCC
>RFMW01000177.1 GCA_009927485.1 Sphingobacteriia bacterium | reverse complement strand
AATCATCCCGTTCAATTCCGACGTCCCCAAGTCAAACTCATGGTTCCCAAAGCAAGCCGCATTGAACTTCATCAAGTTCATCATCATTATGTCCGTACGACCAATCGCCGCTCGAACCGCCTGGGTTCCCGTATAATAAGAAGAGGCCGCGGTACGCAAAGGCGTTTGCATGGTGGGGTCCTCGCTCGCACTCAAGAATGGCGATGGAATAACGTTATCACCGCTCGATAAAATCACCGTATTGGGGTGCGTCTTGCTCAAGGTATCCACCAACGAAGCAAAGCGCGGAGCATCCGCCGGAGCCAACAATCCCCCTTCCAAATCCGAAGCATGCAAAATCTGCAACGTATACGCAGGTGCAGCAGGAATCGCCGAACCGGTGATCGTAATATCATCGAAACGCCAGGTTCCACCGGTTGAATAAGACGCCACCGCTCCACCAGGGGTTGGCGGGAAGGTTGCTGCTACATTGGCCCGCATGTAAGCTGTGTCAGCACCAAAGGATGCGGCTGAACTTTCGTTAAAGGCCAACGGGCTAAAAATGCTCACAATTCTAAATCGAAAATTGGCATTGTTGGCCGCCCCAGAAATCGTGCTAAAGTCCACATTAAAGGTGTAAAAAGCGTCGTGAGGACTTAATCCCCCGTTGTTATTCCAAAACCCGGGGATCCATTGGGTACCCCCGTCCAAAGAATAATCCACTCGAGCCCAGCGTGATGCGGTGCCCGAGGCTCTGTGCTTGAAACTCACTTGAATATTTTGATAGCCTGTCGTGGGAGCAACCACCTCAATACCTCGAGTCCCACTACCGGTGAATTGAGCCGCGTAGGTGGAGGTATTCCAACCAGCACCACCGGCTGTTGCACCGGTCGCAAAAGTTGCTGTCGTTCCACCGAGAAGAGAAACAGAACCGTTACCTACCGTGGGTCGGGTTGTTCCGACCGAGGTTGATACCGAGTCAAAGGTCCATTGGTGCAGGGTGGTTTGGGCCCATGATACGCTTGCTATAAGCGTGCAAATCAGGATGTTAATGATTTTGGACATAAAAATTGTTTTACGATCCAAAATCTGGCCCAAAAATTAAGCCACTTTCAACTCAACGTTAAAAGTGGCTTAAGGGAAAGTTATGATTCCTTTACGGCCGCACCACCAAGTTTGAGCGTTCAACGCGGACAATACCCTCAGCGCCGTTCCACAGCAACTCCACTGAATAAGTGCCGGCAGGAACAGCCTGCAAATCCACACGAAGCGTTTGCGTGCCTTGGAACAGGGCTAACCACGGTTACCACCCTGCCGGTCAAGTCTCGTACCAGCACTTGGGACGGTGTTTGGCTTGATGAACCCCAAGAAACCTGAAGGTCTCCTGCACTTGGATTCGGGAAAATGCTAACGCCATTGGTCGAAGGCTTGAACGAGGGAACCCTCAAATTCCCTGCAATCTCCTGACCCCAAACGTCGGTCATCGCAGTGAGTCCACCCAGACGAAGTGCAGTCCAATTCAATTGCTCGAGAAGTTCGGCGCGATCCGCCTTCAAGGTCAAGGTGACCACAGCATCGTTTTCGTTGACCTTCATACCCGATGCATCGAACCAACCGTAACACCACATACCCTCACGTTGACCCCAGCTGTATTGGCCTTGGAGGCTTCCTGGCTCCATCCCAACCACTTGAACACCGGCAGGCAAAGACAATTCCAACGAAACGGAACCCAATTCCATGGCACGGTCTGCACGCAA
>RFMW01000165.1 GCA_009927485.1 Sphingobacteriia bacterium | reverse complement strand
TAACGTAATCACCGAATCACAACCGTTCGCCGCAGGAATGGTGCGCGTGTAATTCCCGGCTACGGTCAGCGTCTGCGTTCCGAATGCATAGGACTGTCCTTGGCATATCGTTGCTGAAATCGAGGCTGTGCTGTTCGGCCTCACCGTCAATGTTAACGTAATCACCGAATCGCAGCCGTTAGCTGCTGGAATGGTGCGCGTGTAATTGCCCGCTGACGTCAAGGTCTGTGTTCCAAATGCGACGGACTGCCCTTGACATATCGAAGCAATTATTGAGTTGGCTGAATTTGGTCGAACGAAAACTTGAACAGGGGGGGATAATGCTGAACAACCTTGAGCAGACACCTCCCTGACAGAATACAAGCCCGGTTGAAATACAGGCAAATTTGAGGCTGTAGCCTGACTAATCAATATGTTGTTAAGAAACCATTGGTAGGTCGAACCTGGATTGAAGGTTGTAAATAATCCCAAAGTATCCCCTTGACAAATAGACAATGTCCCCGAAGGGAGTATAGTCGGAGAAGGTGCAGGCCATACATTGACAGAAAGAGTCTGAGACTGCCCCACACAATTGGAACCATCTATGATGCGGACCGAATAATTTCCACTCGTTGTTGCGGTATAGACATTGGAATTAGCACCGGATAAGGGTAAAGTGCCATTAAACCACTGATAAGTCCAAAATGGCTGGGAAGGAATGCTAAGGGTAACCGACCCGGACTGGCAGAAGGAAGTTGAACCTGAAACACTTAAGGCAGGTACCCCTTGGGTATTGCAAGGGGGAAGTACCAATCGAGAGATCGTACCAGCAACCGTATCCCCCCGAAGAATTGCCGCCCATCGCCAATACAAAACACTATCCCCTCCCGGAACATTGAAACCTGCAAAAGTCTGTGACCATGAAGCGGGAATACGTTGTGAACGGCCCACATATACCGAGGTCGTTAAGGGTTGTGGAAAAGAATTGTTACGACTCCATTGAAAAAGTATAGTATCGGTACAATAGCCCGGGAGGTACGAAAATAAAAAAGTATTACTCCCTACACCCTGTGCTTGCGGTGGTCCTGTGGTAAGAGGTGGTTCAGGGCCCTGGGAACGCCAAGTACAACCAAAGCGATTAATGGGGACAGGGACATTGTTCAAACCGCAAAAAAAGAAACCCGGGTCGATATTAAAAGTGCCCCCACGATCAGGAGCGGAACGAAGACGCATGGTCAGTAGCGTATCCGTACCAAATATCACCGAATCGGTAATAAACCAAGAGAAAACCATGCCTCTTAAGGGATTTCTAGGGTTGAAGCCACCGTTATTGAGCCGTGGATGTCTTCGAATCATGGTATCAAAGGTCAAGGCCAGGGTATCGTAAGGAATAGCAAGTGTTAGCGCATTGATGGCAGGCATTTGTTGGGCCACCACATGCAATTGAACCCTCCCGTTGCAAGTCGTATCCGAAAACAACTTCAATGCCGTCCCCTGCCCCCTAAGCGAATGAGGCATTAAAAAGTAAACCAGAAGGCTGAACAGAAGTTGAAAAGCCTTCTTTGAACAAAATGCCATAACAATTTACAGTTAAAAAGAGTAGGAATCAAATTTAACCAAAAAAATACACCCCACCAACCCCAATCCAACCCCAATTAACTCCACATCTTTCATTCCAAACCTCCAAAAACCAGTGATTCCGCTGGGATTCGAACCCA
>RFMW01000107.1 GCA_009927485.1 Sphingobacteriia bacterium | reverse complement strand
TGGGGCAGGTGCATTTCGTTTCATCACCTTCAGGGCCTCTTTAGCTGCGGGACTCGCTTTGCTCATTAGTCTTTTCATTGGGAAGAGGATTATCAACTGGTTGGTCCGTAAACAAATTGGGGAGAGTATTCGCGAAAGTGGACCAGCGACTCATCAATCCAAAAAAGGCACCCCAACCATGGGAGGTATCATCTTGCTCATCGCGATGATCATCCCTACGTTGCTCTCCGCACGATTAGACAATATTTATGTGTTGGTGATGGTGGTGGCTACGCTTTGGATGGGGGTCATTGGTGGTGCGGACGATTATATCAAGGTTTTTCTTAAAGACAAGAAAGGGCTACGCTCAAGGTCCAAAGTCATTGGACAGGTGGGTTTGGGCTTGCTCATTGCCACCTTGTTGTTCTACCACAAGGACATCGCTCACCTCGCCCTGAAGACCAACTTGCCCATTACGAAATACGGTCTTGATTATGCGAAACTTGGTTGGGATCCTATCATGGTTTGGTTGGCCTATTTTGCAATCATTGTTTTCATCGTGACCGCTGTGACCAACGCAGTGAATCTAACGGACGGTATCGACGGGCTTGCGGCCGGAACCAGCGCTATCGTGGGTACAGGATTGGGGATTTTGGCCTATATGACGGGTAACATCAAATTAGCGACTTACTTGAACATCTTGTACATCCCTGGATCCGGGGAGGTGGTGGTCTTTATGGCGGCCTTGGTCGGAGCTTGTGTAGGATTTCTTTGGTACAATGCGTACCCTGCCCAGGTTTTTATGGGCGATACCGGATCCATGGCTTTGGGTGGTGCCTTTGCGTCGGTGGCCTTGATTATCAAAATGGAATTGTTGTTGCCGATTCTTTGCGGTATATTTTTTGTGGAGAGTTTGTCGGTAATCCTTCAGGTGACCTGGTTTCGCTATACCAAGCGGAAATACGGGGAAGGCCGTCGAATTTTTCGCATGGCACCCCTCCACCATCATTACGAATTAGGGGGTATGGCCGAGCCCAAAATCGTCACACGCTTCTGGATTGTGACCATCCTTTTGGTCATCATGACCTTCACCTTATTGAAATTGCGATGAAGGGTCAACGGCTATTGGTCCTCGGTGCGGGGGAAAGCGGATGCGGTGCTGCGGCTTTGGGCCAAGCATTGGGCATGGAGGTGGCTGTATGGGACCAAGCCGGAATATCGCCCAGCAGGTTGCAGCAGCTCGATGCGATGGGCATTGTTGGCGAATCCAATTGCGTGAAAGAAATAGATGAATTTGCTCCTCATTTGGTAATCAAAAGTCCCGGGATTGCCCCGGAAATCTCTTGGGTCCAAAGGGCCATGGATCAAGGGTATCGTGTTGTGGATGAAATTGAATTTGCGGCGGCCCACACCCAAGCCAAATTGGTGGGGATTACCGGTACGAACGGCAAAACCACCACCACGCTTTTAACCCATCACCTCCTTGTCCGTGGAGGTATTCGAGCTGGCCTTGCGGGGAATATGGGGAAGAGTTTTGCGGGATCCGTTGCCCTGGATCTTCATAAGCCCCTGGACCAAAGGCCCGATGTTTATGTCCTTGAGGTCAGTTCATTTCAATTGGATGCCTTGGATCAAACGCGCTTTGATATCGGGGTGATCACCAACATTACGCCGGATCATTTGGACCGCTACGGATACGTGATGCAGAATTACGTGGATTCTAAATTTAGAATGACCCGGAACATGAACCAAGAATCCCATTTTATATGGTGTTCGGATGATCCCGTCAGTGCTGAACAAATATTGAAGACAGCACAAGGGCCTTACCGCTCGTACACCTTCTCTTATTGTAAACCATTGGCCTTCACCCAAGGGGCCTATATCGACCGTGATCATATTCATACCCTTATTAACGCCGAAACTATGTCCATACCCTTGAATGAATTGTCCCTAAACGGGCGGCACAATGCTTACAACTCCATGGCTGCCGCAGTGGTTGCGCAGTTGATGGAGGTTCGCAAAGAGAGTATCCGCGAGAGTCTTACCAATTTTGATCAATTGGAGCATCGGCTCGAAAAAGTAGGTCGAGTTCGTGGGGTGGACTATATCAACGATTCCAAAGCGACCAACGTTAACTCCACCTGGTATGCCCTGGAGTCCATGGACAAGCCGGTGTTGTGGATTGCCGGAGGGGTGGACAAGGGCAATGATTATTCGGCTTTGATGGACCTGGTTCAGGATCGGGTCAAGGTTCTGATCTGCATGGGCAAGGATAACCGGGCATTGCACGAGGCCTTTGGGGGCAAGGTCCCCGTAATGGTCAACGTTGCCAGCATGCAAGAAGCT
Organism: Sphingobacteriia bacterium; assembly: GCA_009927485.1. Taxonomy (GTDB): domain Bacteria; phylum Bacteroidota; class Bacteroidia; order UBA7662; family UBA7662; genus SYHX01. Next base: position 12,205 of record RFMW01000107.1, on the reverse strand, counting down.
GTTCAAAGAGCGTATCAACTCTCGCAGAAGGGCGATGCCGTGCTGTTGTCCCCGGCCTGTGCCAGCTTTGATTTGTTCGAAAATTATGAAGACCGTGGTAGGCAGTTCAAACATTTTGTGAATAACCTCTAAGCAGAAATTTCTCCCATGACCGAAAACACCGCATTGTTCAAAGGCGATCGCACCTTATGGATCCTGATTGGGATCTTGATGGTCTTTTCGTTGCCTTTGATTTATTCGGCCACCGGACAGCTCGCCCTTAACAAGTATGATGGGAATACCGAAAAGGCTTTGTTTGGGCATGGAGCGAAACTGATGGCAGGTATGGGGCTGATGTTGCTAATGCATCGCATCCCTTATATGTGGTGGGGGCGATTGTCCAGTTGGGGGATCTACCTTGCAGTTTCCTTGTTGTTATGGGCTTTGTTTTTTGGCCAAAACATCAACGAAGCCTCCCGATCGGTGGAAGTGCCCTTCTTGAAATTTAGTTTTCAAGCCTCTGATCCCGCAAGGCTTCTTGTCTTTCTCTGGTTATCCAGAGGCCTTGCCTTGCTTGGGGATGGAATTCTGAAATTTAGGGGCGGTTGGGATAAATTGTTTTTGGGCCTTGCGGTATGCACCGCTTTGATTGCCAAAGAAAACATGTCAACGGGCTTGATGCTGATGTCCGTGGGTTTGGGCTTGATATGGATCGCGGGCGCCAGGTTTCAGGATTTGCTGAAGGCCGTTGGGGCTTGTGTTGTTTTCTTGGCCTTGTTCGTGCCAGTGGGGTATGCGCTCGGATGGCCCAGGGTGGTGGTCTGGGTGAATCGGGTACAGGCCTATGTGGATCGCGATAAATCCATCGAGCGGGAAGATTTTCAGGTGGTGCAAGCCAAAATTGCCGTGGCCTCCGGGGGCTTGTTTGGCAAAGGCCCGGGGAACAGTATTCAGCGCAATTTCTTGCCCCATGCCTACTCGGATTACATCTACGCCATTGTGCTCGAAGAATATGGCATCTTTGGAGCGGCTTTTGTGTTGCTGTTGTACCTGGGGTTGTTTTACCGAATACGAAAAATCGCGATTCATGCCCGCTCAACGTACGGGTCTTTGTTGGCTTCCGGTCTAGGCATGGCCCTTATGGCCCAAGCCATGGTCAACATGGGGGTCTCCGTGGATTTGTTTCCGGTAACTGGGCAGACCTTACCCTTTTTGTCCCACGGGGGTTCCTCGATTTTGATTAATGCCTTGGCCATGGGGGTTGTGTTAAGCATTAGCAGGGACATGACCGGGGAGGGGGATTGGTCCGAATTGGATATGGAGAGCGATGACGTTGCCCAGGAAGGCGAAGAAGATACCGACCGCAAGGTGAAAAATGAGGGAAACAGGCCCGGAAAGGAGTTGGCCTATGCCTAATGCCATGCAAGCCTATCGAGTCATCGTTAGCGGTGGGGGTACCGGGGGCCATGTATTCCCGGCAATCAGCATAGCGCAGGCTTTCCAAAGGTTGGAGCCCTCCGCTCAAATCCATTTTGTGGGCGCCATGGGCAAAATCGAAATGACCCAGGTTCCCTTGGCAGGCTTTCCGATAACAGGCCTGTGGATTAGCGGCTTCCAAAGGAGTTCCTTATGGGCCAATTGGAAATTGCCTTTGCAATTGATTTTGGCCACGACAAAGTCCCTGATCTTGTTGCTGCAAAAGCGCCCGCATTTGGTGGTAGGGGTTGGGGGTTATGCCAGCGGTCCTTTGTTATGGATGGCTCAAATGCTGGGCCTTAGGACGGTTATTCAAGAACAAAACGCCATACCTGGCAAGACCAACCTTCAACTTTCTCGGCGTGCCCAACGCATTTATGTAGCCTTTGACGGCATGAGTCGCTTTTTTGAAGCCAAGAAGATCCGTTGTTTGGGCAATCCTGTACGTTCTCTGATTACCAAACCTATGCAGGAATCGGCCGAGGCCAAGTCTCGTTGGGGCTTGAATACCAAACTCAAGGTCATCCTCGTGTTGGGGGGTAGCCTGGGGGCAAGGGCGATCAACGAAGCCGTCGAAAAAGTCCTACGTTCTGGTGAACGTCAATACGCTTGGATTTGGCAATGCGGTAAATCCTACGAGATCCCGCAAGATTTAATTCAAAGCATGCCCAATCAACTTCTAGTACGGCCTTTTGTACAGGAAATGGATAGGGCCTATGCGGCTGCGGATCTTATCATCAGCAGAGCAGGCGCAGGGACCATGAGCGAATTGGCGGTCGTGGGCAAGCCTTGCATCTTGGTGCCCTCGCCGTATGTCGCCGAAAATCATCAGCATCACAATGCCCTTCATTGGGTACAGCGGAGCGCAGCCTGGATGAGCAGCGACAAAGACCTCGCCGAGGAATTACCGGACATGCTTCAGCGCTGGTCAGCCCTGCACCAGGATGATCCCCAAGAGAACGAGGCTGGCGCCTTGCAACAATGGGGCCGAGCCCTCAAGGCCATGGCCCTACCCGATGCAGCGGATCAGATCGCCAAGGATATGTTACAAATGCTACAGGAAGGAGGCAACCCATGAACCCTATGGCCTATAAGCGTTATTTCCTGGTGGGTATTGGGGGGATCGGCATGAGTGCCGTCGCGCGGTTCTTGTTGGGTTCCGGCAAAGAAGTAGCAGGCTACGACCGGACCGAAACGGATTTGACCCGTGCCTTGTCACGGGAGGGCGCGGTTATCCTGTACCACCTGGATCCCGCGGCTTGCCCGTCTCCTTTTGATGAGCACCCGGAGCATTGTTTGGTGATTTACACCCCTGCCATTCCTTTGGATCAGGCTTGGATGAATTTTTTCAGGAACGGCAATTACACCATGATCAAAAGGTCCAGAATGCTGGGGCTATTGACCCTGCGGAGGCCTACCATCGCGGTGGCAGGAACGCACGGCAAAACCACGACCTCGTCCTTGGTCGCCCATTTGCTGCGTTGCGGTGGAGTGGATGTAACGGCTTTCCTAGGCGGGTTGGGTGTGAATGCAAGTTCCAATTTTATGGTGGGCGGTCCGGATTCCTTGATGGTCGTGGAAGCAGACGAATACGATCGATCTTTTCATGAATTGCAACCCCAATGGGCCGTGGTAACCAGTACCGATGCGGACCATTTGGATGTGTACGGCGATGCTGATTCGGTGCTCAAATCGTACAGACAATTTGCCCAATCGGCCAGCAAGACCTTGGTCACTCGTCATGGTTTGGACCTCAAAGCCATGGAAGGCGTGACCCACCTGCGTTACGGGGAACCTTCGGGAATATGGGCGGATAACATTGCCGTTGCGGAGGGCTACCTCTGGTTTGATTATTGCGGGAAGGTTGTGATCAAGGATATACCGAGCATCCTGCCCGGCGCACACAATATCGAAAATGCCTTGGCGGCGATCACCATTGCCCTGGAATGCGGGGTAAATCCGGAGTCCATAGCGCCGGCGATGGCCGATTTCCGTGGCATCAAACGGCGTTTTGAATATGTGGCCCGGGGTCGCAGGCGTTGGTTGATTGACGATTATGCTCATCATCCCCGGGAAATAGAGGCTTTAATCAAGGGTATACGTTTGATGCATCCCCATAGCCGTGTTTTGGGTATTTTCCAACCCCATTTGTTCAGCAGGACCCGTGATTTTGCGACGGAGTTTGCATCCTCACTCAGTGCGTTGGATCAATGCATCTTGCTTCCCATTTATCCCGCCAGAGAACTCCCTATTGCAGGGGTGAGCAGCGACCTTATTGCCAGCAACATGACCTGTCCGGTGACCTGCATTGGCCACGATGAATTGCAGGATGGGACCTGGCTGGAAACGGTTTGGGCCAGCGAGGCCGATATTATGGTCACCATTGGGGCAGGTGATTTGGATCAATATTTACCCTTGCTCTCGGAGCGAGTGATGGCGGAATCCAATGTCAAGGAAAGCGATGAAAGGTAATCTTGCCCATTGGATAAACCAGCCCGGCATCAGCAAGGTGCTGAAGGTGTTGAGAGCTGTTGTTGCGGTGGCCTTGTGCATGACGGCATGGGGTTTCGCTCAACACAATCTGGATCATGCCCGCATCAAGGAGGTGCGCATCTTTTGGCAAGACCAACACGGTCTCCATATGCTCAAGGATCAAGATGTCCACGCTTTCTTGGGCCCATTGCAGGGCAAGCTCAGGACCGATATTGATCAAAAAGAAAGGTCCCTCAGGAAATTGCCTTACTTATCCGAGGCAGAGCTTTGTTACGATACCGATCATACGTTGATGGTCTTTTTGAATCACAGAGAACCGGTATTGCGGGTATTGCCTGAGCGGACTTATGGGTATTATCTTGCTGCGGATGGGGTTGGTTTACCCTTGAAAGCGGATTTTGCGGCCCCTGTTCCAGTTTTGTTGGGTAAGATCCCGCTTCGTCCCCCTTTGCCACAGCAATCCCGCAACAAAGGATTGACCTTGGCCTTGATGGTCATGGAATCGATGAACAAAGACAGCCTTCTTGAACCGCTCATGACCCAGTATATTGTTACCGGTGCAGATTCCAATGCATTGATTTTAAAAACGCTAAGCGGACAAGAGATTTGGGTAGGGACCTCCATGGACCTCTCTTCTAAGCTCCGAAATTTATCTTCTTTTTACAGGTTTGCTCCTACCGATTCTGCGCCTGAATCCTTTCGTTCCATCAATTTAATTTTCAAAAATCAAATCGTATGCCGTTGAATTTTCCCGCTTTTCGAACTTCGTCCACCCTACAGCCTGCCCCAGCCGAGAGCCCTGCTGCTCAGATACCCGAATTACCCTTGGTGGTCGGATTGGATATAGGGACTACCAAAATTTGCGCTGTCGTAGCCAGGCGTAACGAAAATGGCAAGGTGGACATTCTGGGTATGGGCAAGGCCGTATCCCATGGCGTCAACCGTGGTACGGTCGCGAACATTGAATTGACGGTGAAGTCCATCACCGAAGCGATTACCGAAGCCGCGGCTTCATCAGGGGTCGATATTGGAACCGTCAATGTGGGTATTGCGGGTCAACATATTCGTAGCCATCAGCAAAGAAATATGTTGACCAGACACAACACTCAAACCGAAATATCCCTGGAAGATGTTGATCGCTTGAGGAACGAAATTTTTCGGGTACCGCAGCAGGCTGGTTACGAAATCATTAATGTCCTCGCACAAGATTACATCGTGGACGGCGAGAAGGATATTACCAATCCTGTGGGCATGAGCGGTATTACCCTGGAAGGTATGTTTCATGTCATTACGGGATCTGTCGGGGCGATCATGAATATCAAGCGTTGCGTAGAGAAGGCCAATTTGGAAATTGAGGGTCTTACCCTGGAACCTTTGGCCTCTGCACAGGCGGTGTTAGGAGAGGATGAAAAAGAAGCCGGCGTGGTGCTGGTGGATATCGGAGGCGGTACCACCGACATCGCTATTTTTCATCAGAACATCATTCGCCACACCGCAGTGATTCCCTTGGGCGGAAATGTCATTACCCACGACATTCAAGAAGGTTGTTCTGTGCTTTTTGATCAGGCGGAAGCCTTGAAAACTCGTTTTGGTTCTGCCGTGGTGGCTAGCAACATGGCCAATGAGGTGGTTTCCATTCCGGGTCTTCGAGGGAGGGAGCCCAGGGAGGTTTCTGTGCATACCCTGGCCAGTATTATCTCGGCCCGCGTCAAAGAAATTATTCAGCATGTTCATTATGAAATTCGTAACTCAGGTTATGAAAAGCGGTTGAGTGCTGGAATCGTCCTTACCGGGGGCGGTGCACAACTTCCTAACATCAAGCTTCTTTTCTCGGTGCTTACCGGCCTGGAGGCTCGCATCGGTGATTCCAGGGAGCATTTATGCAATGCTTCGGAAGAAATGAAATCTCCGATTTATGCAACCGTGGCGGGTCTGGTTTTGACTTCTTTGGCTGATTTGGATTACCGTGAAAAGACTCGGGTACAGCCTGATGAAGACATTGAGGCAACGACGCCTCAAAAACCTACACCCTCTCCAAACCAAGAGGTCCCCAAAGGTCTTTTGAACAGGTTGCTTACAGGCTTAGGCGGCATCCTCTCGGATCCTGATTTGAATCAGAATTCTCGTCGATAAATGTCCCATGCAGCAGATTTCGAAATTCATCTACATTCAGCCATCAAAATTTATAATTCACTTTAACCATAACATTTAAATCTAACCTATGAACGCAATGAGCAATTTTCAATTCAGCCTGGGTTCCAACCCCAACGCCATCATCAAGGTTATCGGTATAGGAGGTGCAGGAGGCAACGCGGTGAATCACATGTTTCAGAAAGGCATCAAGGATGTGGACTTTCTGGTTTGCAATACCGATTACCAAGCTTTGGAGCGCAATTTAGTCCGCAATCGTTTGCAACTGGGTCCTTTTTTGACGGAAGGGAGAGGGGCGGGTAATCAACCCGAGATTGGCAGGCAGGCTGCGGTGGAAACCATGGAAGATTTCAAGGAATTGATTGGATCCGACACCAAAATGGTCTTTATTACGGCTGGTTTGGGGGGCGGAACGGGAACAGGTGCTGCTCCGGTATTGGCCGAGGCCTGCAGGGCCTTGGATATTTTGACCGTTGGGATTGTGACCTTGCCCTTCAGCTTTGAAGGCAAGAAGCGTTTGGAGCAGGCCGAAGATGGATTGAGGGAATTGCGTCAATTCTGCGACACGACTTTGGTGATTAGCAACGATAAGGTGAGGGAATTGTTCGGGAATTTGGTCTTCAAAGAAGCCTTTGCCAAAGCCGATGATGTGTTAGCATCAGCGGCCAAAGGGATTGCTGAGATCATCACGGTCGATGGTTACGTGAATGTCGATTTTGCAGACGTCAAAACAGTCCTTCATCGCAGCGGCAAAGCCGTCATGGGTAATGGTCAAGCTTCCGGTGAAAATCGCGCCATCGAAGCCGTTCGTATGGCCTTGTCGTCACCCCTCTTGAGTGAAAATGATATTTCCGGCGCCAGAAATATTTTGATCAACCTAAGCAGCGGTTTGGATGACCCTATTCGATTGGATGAAATTGGGGAAGTGAATGATTATGTGCAAACCGAGGCCGGTGCAGGAACTGATGTAATTTGGGGAAATTGCACGGACGAAACTTTGGGTGATGCCATGCGTGTCACCTTGATTGCCACTGGATTTGAGGGTCAGAATAATCGAAATTATGGTCCGGCCAAAGGTTCAACGGCTACAGCTTCTGGTTTTCATACAGATAATCCAAGTCCAGTGACGGTTCACCAGCTGGATGTCATGGAGGCCATGGTTGAGAAACCCAAACCTTCGGAATTGGATCCAAAGGAGGCATTGGAAGCAACCCGCAAAATGTTGGAGAAAGAATGGACATTCTCTGAACCTGTCGCTACGGAACCTGCCGATCATTCCGAACAAGCATGGAAGGAGGACCAAGAAAATCTACCCTTGTTCACGGTGATTGATGAAGGCCCATCCACCGATCTTCAAAGCACGGTGGACGCTGAACCTTCCGAAAGGAACTTGTTCTCCACGGTTTGGACTTTGGAGGATCAGCCCTCATCGAAATCCGAAGATCAGGGATCTGCATCGGATGAGCCTAAAGCCCAGGACGATGGGGCTGTTGAAGCCGAAATCAATCCTTTCTTTGGTTACGATGGAACGGTGGAATGGGATTTGGCCGTGGATGAACCAACGCTGGCCTCGACGCCTACCCAAGCCGCTCCCCTTGTCGAGGACAAAGTACAGGAGGTTTACGCGACAGGACCCAACGAGGATGATGTGTTGACTCGTTCACGCCAAAGGATACAGAATCTTCGCAAACTCAACAGCCTCATCAATGCGCCCGGCATGCCTTCGTTGGAGGAGTTGGAGAAAGTGCCGGCCTATGTTCGTGCCGGGTATCAGCCCGATCGGGCACCGGGGAGTGCTGAAATGCCTTTAAGCCGCACAAGCATTGGTACGGGTCAAGGAAATTCAGGTATCATTCAAACCGGAAATCGCTATCTACATGACAACGTGGATTAAATCACGGTGGATTAAATCGCAGTAGATTTTCAAACAATAAGCCAGAAGGATAGTTACATCAAAGCAATCTTCAAAGTATAGACCCTGAATCCCGCCTATGTTTATTGGAATCCTTCAAGAAAACTCTCCAGAACAGAGAGTGGCCGCCGGACCGGACCTCGTCCAAGCGTGGTTGTCCAAGGGTCATACGGTATGGGTTGAATCAGGTGCAGGTGCCTTGGCTGCCTATTCCGACGAAGAGTACCTTGCTGCCGGTGCTCAAATGAGTTCTCGCGACGCGTTGCCGACAGAAGTTCAGGCCCTGGTCACGGTTCGTTGCCCCGATGCCAGCAGGCTATCCTCTTCGGGCAAAGCTTGGGCCGAGGCTTGGTTGAACACGGCGCGAGACCAAGGTGCTCAAGGGGAAACGAGATGGTTGATAGGAACCTTGGCCCCGGACCGAAATGCGGATACCTTGAAGCAGTGGGCTTCTTTCGGTTTGAACATTTTGACCCTGGATGCCTTGCCCAGAATAACCCGTGCGCAGAGCATGGATGTTCTTTCCAGCCAAGCCTCCATTGGGGGATATCAGGCAGTCCTTGAAGCCGCTACCTTGCTTCCGCGTTGCTTCCCCATGATGATGACCGCAGCGGGCACCATTGCCCCGGCCAGGGTCTTGGTGATTGGCGCAGGGGTTGCGGGTTTGCAAGCCATAGCCACCGCCAAACGATTGGGTGCGGTTGTGATGGCTTTTGACACCAGGCCTTCCGTCAAAGAGCAGGTGGAGAGCCTGGGGGGTCGTTATGTGGAGGTGGAAGGCGCTGTCGAGGACCTCAAGGCTGGAGGTTACGCCGTTGAACAAAGCGAAGAATACCGTCAGCGTCAGCAATTGATGTTGGAACAAGAATTGCTCAAGGCCGATGTGGTCATCACCACCGCCCAGATCCCGGGGCGCAAAGCGCCAGTTCTCTTGCCCACATCCCTCCTGGAACGTATGAAGGAAGGTTCTGTGGTGATCGACCTGGCCGCTGCATCCGGCGGAAATTGCGAAGGCACGGTAGACGGTGAAAACCTTCGATTGGGTCGTGCATTGGTTTGCGGTCGTTCCGCACCCGCCTCTGCCAAAGCCCAGGATGCCAGCCGCATGTATGCTCGCAATTTGCTGGCCTTCACGACCTTACTGGAATCTTCGGGGTCACCTGCCTTGTGGGGGTTGGGCAATGACGAAATCGTTCGTGCCTGTTGTTTAGCCGAAGCAGGGGTTTGGAAAAATTCCAATTGACCATGGCCGTCTGGTTTCCTCAAGGGTCCATACCATGGATCATGGACTGCTCCTTCCACATTAGCCTTTTTACCAACCTTTAATTGTAGAATTTATGGAATTCAGTGTTCAAGAAATTCCCGCATTGATTGAAAGTGTATTGCCTGAATTGTATTTGTTGATCTTGGCGGTGTTTTTGGGCATCGAGGTCATTGGACGAGTCCCCCAGGTGCTTCATACCCCCTTGATGTCGGGCTCGAATGCCTTGTCAGGGGTAGTGGTCATTGGTTCCATCTTGATGGTGGGCAGAGCCGAAGACGCCCATTGGTCTGTTCTGGTTTTGGCTTCTTTGTCTTTGGTGCTGGCCACGGTTAATGTGGTTGGCGGATTTGCAGTGACCGCTCGTATGCTCAATATGTTCCGCAAAAAGAAATAATAATGGAAACCCTTATCCAAATCGGTTACTTGGTAGCCCTTGTTTGCTTTGTGTTGGGCATCAAGGGCATGAGCCATCCGGATACAGCCCGTAGGGGCAATTGGACCTTGGCCTTGGGGATGGGTCTGGCCACTTTGGTCACCTTGATGCAACCCGGTCTAGGCAATCTGCCCTTGATTTTGATCTCCTTGGGTCTTGGGTCTTGGTGGGGAATTCGGATGTCCTCCAAAGCCCAAATGACCGAAATGCCTCAAATGGTCTCTTTGCTCAACGGCTTTGGGGGCTTGGCCGCAGCCTTGGTTGCCCTTTCCGAAGTCGTGGACATGTTCTACGGGGATGCAATGGCGAATTTGTTAATGGAGGTGATGGGCATGGGGGTCTTGGGCCAATATTATCTCCTTTTTTATGTGGTTACGTTGATGATTAGCCTTGCGGTGGGAGGAATTTCGTTTACCGGTTCGGTGATGGCCATGGCCAAATTGGACGGCAAAGTGAGCGGTCAGCCGCTTCGCTTTCCCATGCAGGGCTTGGTGACCAACGGGCTTTTGGTAATCATGCTGGTCCTCACGGTGGCCATTGCCACTTGGCCATCCTACACGTTACCCCTCATTGTGATCTTGATGATCTTGTCCTTGGTTTACGGGGTCCTTTTTGTGCTGCCTATAGGAGGGGCGGATATGCCGGTGGTGATCTCTTTTTTGAATTCGCTCACGGGACTCACCGCGGCGACGACGGGGCTGCTCTTTGATAACCGGGCAATGTTAATGGGTGGGGTCTTGGTGGGGGCTTCGGGAATTTATTTGACCATGCTCATGTGCAAAGCCATGAACAGGACTCTTGGAGCGGTGCTATTGGGTCAATTCAACTCGGGATCGGGTCAAGCCGCCCGAGAGATGAGTGGGCAAATCAAAGAAATAGGCCTTTACGACACGGCAGTCCTGTTGGCCTATTCATCGCGGGTTGTCGTGGTGCCCGGATACGGCTTGGCGGTGGCTCAGGCTCAGCACCTGGTTCATGAGCTGGAAAAAATCCTTGCTGCCAAAGGGGCCGAATGCAAATACGCCATTCACCCCGTTGCCGGCCGTATGCCGGGTCACATGAATGTCTTGCTGGCTGAAGCCGATGTCTCGTACGATTTGTTGGTGGAAATGGAGGCCATTAATCCGGACTTCCCTCTCACGGATGTGGTATTGGTCATCGGGGCCAACGATGTGGTCAATCCGGCCGCAGAGAACGATCCCGGTAGTCCAATTTACGGCATGCCCATTCTCCAAGTTCATCAAGCCCGGAACGTGATCGTCATCAAAAGGTCCATGGCGGCAGGCTATGCCGGGGTCGAAAACGAATTGTTCTACGATCCCAAAACCCGCATGTTGTTTGGGGATGCCAAGGCCGTTTTGGGTGACCTGATCCAAGCGATCAAAGGCCTGTAAATTTTTTTTCCGGAATTGCCAAAACATGTGCAATTTTGAGGGCCGACTTGTGGTTCTTGCAGAAGCCTTCCACAATTTGGTCTGCATTCAGGATTCATATCTTTCTCACCCGGATTTCCCTTCAAACCCCTAGCACCTCATCCCATACATAGCCATGCCCAACGATCACGCTGAACTCCATTACAACGGTCAGGTTTACAAACTGCCCCTCTTGGTCGGTACCGAAAACGAACCGGCAATCGATATCTCCAAGCTTAGGGACGAATCCGGCTTGGTGACGCTGGACATTGGTTACAAGAACACCGGTGCCACCAAATCTTCGGTGACCTTTATTGACGGGGATGCCGGTATCCTGAGCTACAGAGGGTACCCGATTGAGCAATTGGCGGCCCATTCCAGTTTCATGGAAGTTTCCTATTTGTTGCTGTACGGTGAACTGCCTACCATGACCCAACTGGAGGAGTTCAATCATAGCATCACCCACCGCACCTTGGTTCATGAAAACATCAAGAAGTTCCTGGATGCCTATCCCGCATCCACCCATCCCATGGGGGTTTTGATGAGCACCATGGCCTCTTTGTCCAGTTTTTACCCCAATTCCCTGATTGCCAACAGGCCCATGGCCGATATGGACAGGACCTACCATCGTCTCATCGCCAAGATGGCCACCATTGCCGCATGGACCTACAAGAAGTCTTTGGGCCATCCCTACATGTACCCCAACAACAAATTGGATTACGTGAGTAATTTCTTGCAGATGATGTTCGGTCATCGAACAGACGAGTACATCGCTGACCCTGTGGTGGTGGATGCGTTGAACAAGTTGTTGATCCTCCATGCCGATCACGAACAAAATTGCTCGGCATCCACGGTGCGTATGGTGGGTTCATCCCATGCCAATATTTATGCGGCCGTAGCTGCCGGTATTGGGGCCTTGTGGGGTCCCCTGCACGGCGGGGCTAACCAGTCCGTGATCGAAATGCTGGAACAAATGCGCGCAGAAGGAGGCCAAGTAGCCAAATTTGTCGCCAGGGCCAAGGACAAGAACGATTCCTTCAGGCTCATGGGCTTTGGTCACCGGGTGTACAAAAACTTCGACCCAA
>RFMW01000251.1 GCA_009927485.1 Sphingobacteriia bacterium | reverse complement strand
AACAAATTAGGGGTAAGCGACCCGGTCTTGGATATAGCCAAACAGTTGGAGCATACCGCTTTACAAGATGAATACTTCATTGAACGGAAGTTGTATCCGAATGTCGATTTCTATTCCGGTATTATCTACAGGGCAATTGGAATACCAACCGACATGTTCACAGTCATGTTTGCGCTTGGGCGCTTACCCGGTTGGATCGCACAATGGAAAGAAATGCGTGAATTGAACGAGCCCATCGGTAGGCCGCGTCAGGTCTATATGGGCCATCCTCGGAGGGACTATATCCCTATAGCCAAACGCTAAGGGCACAACCTTGATCGCTCGCTGCTCTGACCCCATTGGGGCCCAAGGCTAGCGGTGGTACGCCTCTTCGATTTCGTCGGTGAGGATGGGCAAGCTGCTCATCAAATCTACTGGACCTTGGTCGGTGATCAATATATCGTTCTCGATCCGAATCCCCAAACCCTCTTCGGGGATGTAAATGCCCGGCTCGCAGGTGATCAGCATCCCTGCCTGCAATGGCTCGAACCTGGCGCCCACATCATGGACGTCGATGCCGAGAAAATGCCCTGTACCGTGCGGAAAATATTTCTTGTAGGCGGGGTTGGCGGGATTTTGCTCCCGAATGTCTTGTTCGCTGAGGAGTCCAAGACCAAGAAGGGCGTCTTCCATAAGGAGTGCTGAGGCCTTGTTGTACTGATCCAAGGAGCTACCCACCGTCAACAGTGCCATCGATTGCCGTTGAACATGAAGAACAGCGTCGTATACCTCCTTTTGCCTGGCGCTGAATCGACCATTCACCGGCACACAACGGGTCAAATCGGCCGCATAATGGGCATAATTGGCGCCAAAGTCCATGAGCATGAGGTCTCCGTCTTGGCATTGCCCGTCATTTCGGGTATAATGGAGAATGCATGCATGGGCGCCCGATGCCATTATGGGCTCAAAACTGAAGCCTTCGGCACCTTGGCTGAGCATAGTTCCTGCCAAAATGGCCTCCACTTGATACTCCTTGAGCCCTGGCTTGAGGGCTTTGACCGCTTCCATGAAGGCCTGGTGGGTGATCTCGATTGCCTTACGGATGGCCACGAGCTCTTGATCCTGCTTGACGGAGCGCAGCCGGTCCAAGATAGGGGAGGCCCGATGATAGCCGTGGAGTGGGAAATCTGCGCGAAGTTGATTGGCAAGCCTATGGGCAGCACTCGTCACAGGGGATTTGGAGGCCCGGTCATTTTCGTTAAGCGCCAGCCAACAATCCGTGGCATACTTCATTTGGGTCCACAGGGCCGATTCAAAGTCTTTGTGCCACATGACCTGTTGAATGCCGGACAGGGCCGATGCTTCGGCCAGGTTATGCCTTGGGCCTTCCCAAACGGCCAACTGGGGGCTGGTTTCCCTGACAAAGAGGACCTCTCGGAAGGCTGGATTGGGACAATCCGGGAACAAAAGGAGGGCGGTCTGCTCCTGATCGATGCCGGTTAACCAATATAAATTGGAGTCAGGCTTGTAGGGGTAGAACGCATCTCCGTTGGAAGGGACTTGGTCGGATGAAACCAAGACCGCGATCGATCCGGGGGGCAATTGGGCGGCAAAACGATGCCGATTGGCTGCATACAAGGAGGAATTCAGGGGTTGATAGCGCATATTCTTGTTAATTGCCAAAGGTAAGGCCGGCATTTGAGCCGAGAAGAGAATTTTGTGGATAAAGTCCCCTTGAACCTCGAATTTGTTTAAAAAAATGGCCTATTGCTTTGGATATACACACAAAATGACCTACTTTTGCACTCCCTCAAAAATAGGGTAATCCGAACAACCCCAGAAACCGAACCTATGCCCACCATTCAGCAATTGGTCAAAAACGGACGTGAACACAAAGCGGACAAGAGCAAATCTCCCGCCTTGGATTCTTGTCCCCAGCGTCGCGGGGTCTGCACCCGCGTTTACACCACCACCCCCAAAAAGCCTAATTCTGCGATGCGGAAAGTGGCCCGTGTTCGTTTGACCAACCAAAAGGAGGTCAACGCCTATATCCCGGGGGAGGGGCACAATTTGCAAGAGCACTCCATTGTATTGATACGCGGTGGTCGTGTGAAAGACCTGCCTGGTGTTCGTTACCATATTATCCGCGGAGCTTTGGATACCGCCGGCGTGAATGGCCGCAAACAAGGCCGTTCCAAATACGGTGCCAAGGCCAAACAAGCCGCCGCACCAACCAAAGGCAAGGGTGGTAAAAAATAATTCAATAGTTCATAAGGTTAAGTCATGAGAAAAACCGCTGCCAAAAAGCGCTTCGTAGAACCGGATCCCAAATTCCAGGACGAAATCGTCACCAAGTTCATCAACAACATGATGTACGACGGGAAGAAGAGTACCGCAAGTCAGATATTCTATGATGCGGTAGAAAACATCGAAAAGAAATTGTCCGAGCCCGGTATCGAAGTATGGCGCCGTGCCCTGAACAACGTGATGCCCAGTGTGGAGGTCAAGAGCCGCCGCGTAGGAGGTTCTACATTCCAGGTCCCTGTCGAAGTCAAGCCAAACCGCAAACAGGCCCTTGGAATGCGCTGGTTAATAGGGTATGCGCGCAAACGCAACGAAAAGACCATGACCGATAAACTGACTGCCGAAATCATTGCTGCTTCCAAAGGGGAAGGAGCCGCCGTCAAGAAGAAGGAAGACACTTACCGCATGGCCGAAGCCAACAAAGCCTTCTCGCATTTCCGATTCTAAACCTGTCCGAAACTTAAGCCACCAAGGATCATACCCATACACCATGTCACAGAAGGATTTAGGCTTTACCCGCAATATTGGAATTGCAGCCCATATTGATGCCGGCAAAACCACGACTACAGAGCGCGTTCTCTATTATACCGGGATGACCCACAAAATTGGGGAGGTCCACGATGGGGCCGCCACCATGGACTGGATGGCCCAAGAACAAGAGCGCGGGATCACCATTACCTCCGCTGCGACCAAGACATCTTGGAAATGGCAGGACAAGGAATATGCGGTGAACATCATTGATACCCCGGGGCACGTGGATTTCACCGTAGAGGTTAACCGATCCCTCCGCGTTTTGGATGGTTTGGTTTTCTTGTTCTCTGCCGTGGATGGCGTTGAACCTCAATCCGAAACCAATTGGCGCCTCGCCGACAATTACAAAGTGCCCCGCTTGGGCTTTGTGAACAAAATGGACCGTCAAGGATCTGACTTCTTCAAAGTTTGTCAGCAGGTCAAAGACATGTTGGGCTCCAATGCCGTGCCTATTCAGATTCCTATCGGGGACGAAGAACATTTCAAAGGCGTGGTGGATTTGATTACCAACCAAGCCATTGTTTGGGATGAGGCTTCCAAAGGCATGACATTCCAGGTGATTGACATGCCGGCTGACTTGGTGGATGAAGCCCACAAATACCGTCAGCAACTCATCGAAGTTTGTGCTGAATACGATGATGCCTTGTTGGAGAAGTTTTTTGATAATCCAGATTCCATTACTCAAGAAGAAATTCGTTCAGCTTTGCGCAAAGCGGTTTGTGACCAAAAGGTCGTTCCAATGCTTTGCGGTTCCGCCTTCAAAAACAAAGGGGTTCAAGCAGTATTGGATGCAGTTTGTGCCTTCCTGCCGGCTCCTGTTGATCAGGAGGCCGTTACCGGAACCAATCCCAAAACCGATGCGGAGGAAACCCGGAAGCCTTCGGTGGATGCCCCGTTCTGTGCCCTTGCCTTCAAAGTAGCCACCGACCCTTTTGTAGGTCGTTTGGTGTTTTTCCGAGTGTACAGCGGTCGTCTGGATGCAGGGTCCTATGTGATGAAAGTCCGCAACGAGCCCGATAAAGGTATTGTTATGGAGAAGGAACGTATTTCCCGTCTTTTCCAAATGCACGCCAACGATCGTAAAGCGATTGAGTTCGTCGAAGCTGGCGATATCTGCGCTGCGGTGGGCTTCAAAGACATCAAAACCGGCGATACACTCTGCGCCGAAAATGCCCCCATCATCCTGGAGGCCATGCAGTTTCCTGACCCGGTTATTGGTTTAGCGATTGAGCCCAAAACCCAGGCCGATTCGGATAAATTGGGCAATGCCCTTGCCAAGTTGGCCGAGGAAGACCCAACCTTCAAAGTCAAAACCGACGAAGACACCGGCCAGACCATCATCTCCGGTATGGGCGAATTGCACCTCGAAATCATCGTGGATCGTCTGCGTCGCGAATTCAAAGTAGAATGCAACCAGGGCGCGCCTCAGGTTAATTATAAAGAAGCCATTACGGCTCCTGTTACCCATCGTGAGGTTTACAAGAAACAAACCGGTGGTCGCGGAAAATTTGCCGATATTTTCGTCGAGATTATTCCCGGCGATCCGGAGAAACCAGGCTTGGAGTTCCTTAATGAAATCGTCGGTGGTGCTGTACCAAGGGAATTTATTCCATCGGTAGAGAAAGGATTTGCAGCAGCCATGGCGAACGGTGTTTTGGCTGGATTCACAATGGATTCCCTGAAAGTCAGGTTATTTGACGGAAGTTTCCACGCGGTGGACTCTGATTCCCTTTCCTTTGAAATTGCAGCCCGTACCGCCTTCCGTGAAGCTTGCCGCAAAGCCAATCCAATCCTGTTGGAGCCCATCATGAAAGTGGAAGTCATTACTCCAGAAGACTATATGGGGGATGTTATTGGTGACCTCAACAAGCGTAGAGGCCAAATGCAAGGCATGGATTCCCGTAACGGGGCTCAGGTGATCAAAGCTCAAGTACCCTTGGCGGAGATGTTTGGTTACGTGACGGTCCTGAGAACGTTGACCTCCGGTCGCGCAACTTCCACTATGGAGTTTTCGCATTATACCGAAACGCCCAAGAATATTTCAGAAGATGTATTGGCCAAGTACAAGGCCATGAAAGCCGAAAAAGACTAAATTCCGTTATGAGCCATCGTATTCGCATCAAACTCAAGTCCTACGACCACAACCTGGTCGATAAATCGGCGGAGAAAATTGTCAAGACCGTCAAAATGACGGGCGCTGTGGTCAGTGGGCCAATTCCCTTGCCCACCGAGAAGAAAATTTACACCGTTCTCAAATCCCCACACGTCAACAAGAAAGCGCGTGAGCAATTTCAATTGTGCTCCTACAAAAGGGTGATGGACATTCACAGTTCATCTTCCAAAACAGTGGATGCCCTCATGAAATTGGAACTGCCAAGCGGTGTGGATGTCGAAATCAAAGTCTAACGTTATGTCAGGTATTATAGGTAAGAAAATTGGTATGACCTCGGTTTTTGCGGCCGATGGTGCAATGGTTCCTTGTACAGTATTGGAAGCTGGCCCCTGTGTGGTCACTCAAGTGCGTACCAAAGACAAGGACGGCTACGAGGCAATTCAACTTGCCTACGGTGATCGTAAGGAGAAATCCTCGAACAAGCCTGCAATTGGTCACTTCAAGAAGGCAGGAACCGGCCCCAAAGCCAAGGTTACTGAATTTCATGGCTTTGATCGCGATCTTCAATTGGGAGATCAAGTGGATGTAACCCTCTTCAACGAAGGGGATAAGGTTGATGTGATCGGAGTCACCAAGGGTAAAGGGTTCCAAGGTGTGGTCAAGCGTCATGGCTTTGGCGGTGTTGGTGGACAAACCCACGGTCAGCACAACCGATTGAGAGCGCCTGGTTCCTTGGGTGCATCCTCTTTTCCAAGCCGTGTTTTCAAAGGCATGCGCATGGCGGGTCAAACCGGTGACGTGCGTCGTACCGCTCAAAATTTACAAATTGTTAAAGTATATCCCGAACAAAATCTGCTGGTCGTAAAAGGCTCTGTTCCTGGTGCCAACGGTTCATGGGTTTTAGTTCGCAAATAAGATCGTCATGGAAACCGCTATCTACTCTCGTTCAGGCCAAGTCACCGACCGCAAGGTTGTTTTGGATGATCAGGTTTTCTGCCCTGAGCCCAATGATCACGCCATTTATCTTGATGTGAAATTGCACCTGGCCAATCGTCGTCAGGGTACGGCCAAAGCCAAAGAAAGATCCGAAATGAGCGGCTCAACGCGCAAGCTTTTTCGTCAGAAAGGTACCGGGGGAGCACGTCGTGGCGATATCAACAGCCCATTGCTCTACGGAGGTGCCCGCGTTTTTGGTCCTAAACCCAGGGATTATTCCTTCAAATTGAACAAAAAGCTCCGCCAATTGGCCCGCCGCTCTGCCCTTTCCTACAAGATTCAAGGCAATCAGCTGTTCGTGATTGAAGATTTCTCCATGGACAAGCCCAAGACCAAAGAGTTCGTGAACCTTCTCAATGGTTTCCAACTTGCAGGCCGTAAGGTCATTCTTGTGACCGGGGACAAAGAGACGAACCTCGTGCTTTCAGGTCGGAACATCCCCAACGCCCGCGTTATGCTGGCCCAGGATTTGAATACCTACGACATGATGAATGCACATTGTTTGCTGATCCAGCACAGTGCTGTCGCCAAAATCCAAGAAACCCTTAGCTAATTCTCATGGAAACGCTTAAGAAGCCGGTTGTAACCGAGAAAATGACCCGCCTCGCGGAGAAGCATCAGCAGTATGCCTTCAAAGTGGACAAAAGGGCCAATAAAATCCAAATCCGTACCGCCGTGGAGGCCATGTACGGTGTGACCGTGGAGTCTGTGAACACCATGCGTTATGCAGGCAATTCCCGGAATCGTAATACCAAAGGCGGTTTGGTCCGTGGCCGTACCGATTCGTTCAAGAAAGCTATTGTGACGCTCAAGGCAGGAGAAAGCATTGATTATTATTCCGGCCTATAAACTATTGTTATGTCAGTTAAACGATTTAAGCCGCTAACCCCCAGCCTTCGCTTCAAGGTAGCCAATACCTTTTCGGAGCTCACTACCGATAAGCCTGAGAAATCCCTCATGGCACCCTTGTCCAAATCCGGTGGACGTAACCGTGATGGTCGCATGACCATGCGCTACATCGGAGGGGGGCATAAAAGGATGTACCGTTTGGTGGATTTCCGTAGAGACAAACACGATATCCCTGCCACGGTCCAAAGCGTTGAATACGATCCGAATCGCTCGGCCTTCATCGCCCTTCTGTTCTACACAGACGGCGAAAAGCGGTATATCCTCGCTCCCAAAGGTTTGAAAGTGGGCGATCAGGTGATGGCTGGCAAAAAAGCCACCCCTGATACCGGAAATTGCATGTTCTTATCGGATGTGCCCTTGGGTTCCAGCATCCATAACATTGAACTGCGCCCAGGCCGTGGAGGCCAAATGGTCCGTTCTGCCGGCAATTCTGCGGTACTTGCTGCCAGGGATGGTCTATACGCCATCATCAAATTGCCTTCCGGTGAAACAAGGATGGTTTTGCAATCGTGCACGGCTACCATCGGTACCCTATCAAACGAGGACCATTTGTTGGAAATCAGCGGTAAAGCTGGTAGATCTCGTTGGTTAGGTCGCCGTCCCCGTGTTCGTGGTGTCGCCATGAATCCCGTGGATCACCCGATGGGTGGTGGTGAAGGACGCGCTTCCGGGGGACACCCGCGCTCTCGCAAGGGTATTCCTTCCAAGGGATACAAGACCCGCAGAGGTAAGCGCCCATCCGATCGCCTCATCGTGAAGCGTCGTAGTTAATTCCTTGTATTCGTCTGACTTTTATTCTCTAATTCTTATGCCCCGCTCTCTCAAAAAAGGCCCCTTTGTGGAATACACCCTCGAACGGAAAATCGAGGCCATGAACAACGGCGCCAAAAAAACAGTCGTCAAAACATGGTCCAGAAGGTCCATGGTGATTCCTGAATTTGTTGGACATACCATCGCCGTTCACAACGGCAACAAGTTCATTCCGGTTTATGTCACCGAAAACATGGTTGGCCATAAACTGGGTGAGTTTTCACCAACCCGTACTTTCCGTGGTCACTCCGGAAACCGCAAATAATGTAAGCATGGAAGCACAAGCTATACTCAGAGATTGTCCAACATCGCCTCAGAAGATGCGTCTTCTGGCCGATATGATCAGGGGTCGTCAGGTAGACCAAGCCCAAGGCTTGTTGAAGTTTTCCAAAAAGGATGCTTCAATCCGCCTCGAAAAATTATTAATGTCAGCCGTAGCCAATTGGATGCGCAAAAACGAAGACCAAAGTCTTGAGTCCTCCTCCCTTTACGTAAAGAAAATTTTTGTAGATGGGGGACGTATGATGAAAAGACTTCGTCCAGCCCCGCAAGGAAGAGGTCATCGTATTCTCAAAAGATCCAATCATATCACCATCGTGGTGGACGCATCCGTCAATACCGAAAACGCATAATCGAATGGGACAAAAAACCAATCCAATCAGCCTAAGGCTGGGATACATCAAAGGCTGGGATTCCAACTGGTTTGGCGGCAAAAACTACGCCGACAAAATTCTGGAGGACGACAAAATCCGCCGTTA
>RFMW01000133.1 GCA_009927485.1 Sphingobacteriia bacterium | reverse complement strand
AATTGGCCAAAAATGGGCGAAAATCCAACATCCACAAGGTGAAGGCTGCCCGGTGGAAAAAAACTATAGGCTGTTTTGACCACATAAATTGCTTCCAGGAGGTCAAATTTGCTAATATTGTGGGAAATGTCTTCGATTCTCCAACCCGGAAAACGCGTCATGAGTCTTCCACGCAACATGGCGGCGTAGGGATCCTTCAACCCGTAATCGGTGGTGCACGTTAAAACTGGCATTTTGATTGGATTGTCCTCAACCTTTACACAAAAATATCTCATTCCACCCAAAGCGAATGCCCTTGGAACATCAAAATACACATTTAGAATTTGAACTGCAGGGCATCGAGCCCTTGAATTTTTTTGGGCCCGGAACGCTACGGCAAGATCGGCTCCAACAAGCCTTTCAGGATTTACGGTTAACCCTCCGAGGCAGCCGATTGGCCTTGGAAGGTCATCCTGGATCCCTGCATAAATTTCAAGTGTTATGGGAACAATTGTTGAAGCGTTGCAGTTTGGCCAACGGTTATTTGAGCGATGATGATTTCAATGAGGTAGTGGGGAGTCACGAACGTAGCGGCATGATGGATTTACCAGAAGGAAGCGCTTCCAAGACGATCTTGGTACACGGCCCTAACGGACTTGTGATCAGGGCCAGAACTCGAAATCAGCAGAAAATGGTGGATGCGATGGATCGTTGTGATTTGCTTTTTGCGATGGGGCCAGCAGGATCGGGCAAGACGTATACGGCCGTCGCCTTGGCAGTTAGAGCCCTGAAGAACAAAGAAATACGAAAAATCATCCTCACCCGACCTGCCGTGGAAGCCGGAGAGAGCCTTGGCTTTCTTCCCGGCGACCTTAAGGAGAAAGTAGACCCTTATTTAAGGCCCTTGTACGATGCGCTAGAAGATATGTTACCCCCGCAACGATTGGTCAAGTACCTGGAAGATGGCATTATCGAAGTCGCACCTTTGGCCTTTATGCGGGGTAGAACATTGGATAAGGCTTTTGTTATCCTGGACGAAGCCCAGAATTGTACCCCCACCCAACTCAAAATGTTTTTGACGAGAATGGGGCCTTCCGCAAGATTTATTGTGACAGGGGATTTGACTCAAGTGGATTTGCCGACACGCATGAAATCAGGCTTACGACCCACCCTGGACTTGATCCGAAATCTTCAGGGCATCGCGGTCGTGGAATTGGACGAAAGCGATGTGGTCAGGCATCCTTTGGTCAAGGCCATCGTGAAAGCTTACCAAAACGCAACCTCTACGCATGATACACTGGTCTCCTAAGGCTCCTTTGCCCTTGCAAGGCGTCACCGGTTTCTACCGTGGCAAAGTCCGTGATGTGTATCGCTTGGGCGATCAGCATTTGGTTATGGTCGCCTCGGATCGTATTTCGGCCTTTGATGTGGTTTTGCCTGCGGCCATACCCTACAAAGGGGAAGTCTTGAACCGTACCGCAACTCATTTTCTGGAGGCGACCTCGGATATTGTCCCCAATTGGTGGTTGGGTTCCCCTCATCCCCGGGTTTCGGTTGGCTTGAGGGCCGAGCCATTTCCGGTCGAGATGGTGGTGAGGGGGTACCTCTCGGGGCATGCTTGGCGCTGCTACCGGGATGGCCGTCGAGAACTGTGCGGCGTCACCATGGATGCGGGATTACGGGAATCCGACCCTTTTTCTCAACCCTTGATAACTCCTACAACCAAGGCCTCCCAGGGTCATGACGAAGATATTTCGCGGGACCAAATTCTGGAACAAGGATTGGTGAGCGAGGACCATTACAAGTTGATGGAAGCCTATGCTTTGGCTTTGTATGAACGCGGCACCTCCATGGCGGCCGAACGTGGACTTATCCTTGTGGATACCAAGTATGAATTTGGGCTGATCGATGGGCAGGTCGTTTTGATGGACGAGGTCCATACGCCGGATTCATCGAGGTACTTCTATGCGGAGGGATACCAGGAACGGCAGCGGCTTGGGGAGCCTCAAATGCAATTATCCAAAGAATTTGTCCGGCAATGGCTGATCGAACATGGATTTCAAGGTTTACAAGGGCAAAGCATTCCCCCCATGGAGCCTGAGTGGGTTCAACAAATCAGCTTACGATACCGCGACCTGTACGAGCAATTGACCGGTAAACGAATTCTTGTGCACAAGGATCATGCGGGATCCGCGGATCCTCAAGACTGGTTGGAGCCGGTTCAGGCTTGGCTATCCGAAAAGGGTTGGTAGCTAAGGATATGCCTCTCGGTTTTGACCTGGTTAATATCCGCCACGGTTACCAGAATTCCGGCTTCATCCACCTGTCCAAACCCTGCATTGTGGGCAAATCCAAAATACTTCATGGTGGTTGATAGGCTCATGTAGGCTGGAAACAAAGGAGGCACCTTGGCGCCCATTTCTTGGGATTTTTTTAACAAAACCTGTACCGCTTTTTCGTAATCCAATCCGGTCCAAAGGGCATCAAATTCAGAGGATTTTTCGATGGGTATGGCCCATTCCGGTTTGGCGGTAACCCATAAATGGGGGTCTGCAAAGTAATGTTGCAGAAAGCTGTGAAGCAAGGAACGGGCGGAGGTTGGATACCCTTCGAACAAGGTAACCTTGCCGTAGAGAAAGCGAATTCCTGGTCTTGCAACGGTCAAGGCACCCAAGCCGTCCCATAAATTATCCAAAGCAAAAATTCCTTTTCGATGAAGACCACCAGGCTGGTAATCCGGGGCCACAAAGGCTCGCCCCAATTCAATGGTCGAAGGCAGAATCTCTTGTCGAAAAGCTTCGCTAAAATCAAACAATGTTCCGGAGGAGAGTTGGTAGTTCCCCTCCGAATCAGGACCTGTTTTGCGGCATTCCACGAAACGGTAGGCCGCCATAATCTGCCGCTGATCGCGGTCCCAGACAAGCATTTGCTCGTACCCGTTGGGCATGAGGTCGTAGGAATCGACATCGCAGTCTTTGCCGGTTCCACCACCCTCTGCGCGGAAGCTTAATTCCCTTAGTCTGCCGATTTCCCTCATCACATGGGGGGCTTCAGCAGCGTTGACCACGAACAGGCTGTTTTGGCCTTTGTTGGTTTCCCGAAGCAGGGCTTTGGGGACTAATTCGGATTCCAAAAGGTCAGCGGGTACAGGATCGATCAGCGGGAGCATTTCCAAATTTAAGGCCATAGGGAAAGAATCAGGTTCACCTAAGCGGTCTTGGGCAATTGGTAAACCTTTTGGTACAGCCATTGGGTCCATTCCAAGTCTGTGCGTGATGCATCCAGGTGGGATGCGGGTATGGCCTCCCCAATCGTGATGGTAAGGGTGGTATTACGCAACCTGAAGAGTTCATCCACGAGGAGCATCATTTCGAGATTCCATGGAATCCCCAATATTTTTCGCCACGAGGCGACTCGGTAGAAACGCTCGGAGAGTTGACCGGAAATATGCACCGGCACCAGGGGGACTTTTTCACGTCGGGCGAGGGAAACCGCGGTCTTCTTCCAGGGGAGATCGCGAATGATGCCTGCCGAGCGCCTGGAAACCAGGCCTGCCGGAAAGATCAGAATGCCGTAGCCATCCCGGAATCTGTCTTTGAGTATTTGGACATTCTCCCGGGATTGGGCACCATGTTTGTTGACCGGGACAAACAATTCTTCCAAAGGCTGTATCTGCGTGATAAGGTCGTTGCTCATGGAAGCGAATTTGTTACGACACTTTCCCAACACATCAAAAAGAGCCAAACCATCCGTGCCTCCCAACGGATGATTAGCGATCAAAACAAAGGAACCTTTGGAGGGAATATGCTCCAAGCCAACCGCATTCGTTTGAATATGAAGGTGCCTGAGGGCGGCCCTGGCAAATTCAGCCCCCCTGAGATGGCCATGCAAGGCAAGAAATTCGTTCATTTCTTCTTGATGGACCAAGTTGGCGATCTTACGAAGAATCCAGCCGGGCATCCAGCGGTACAAGCGGGGATTCTTGTCCGCAAAGGCCTTGGCCACATCAACCCGCATAGGCTCAGGCGACATAGAGGGGGAGCGGCTCCATCAATGCACAGACCTCTTGGCCGATTTCCTTCAAAACTCCTTCGTTTTCATGACCTTGGATGGCGCGGTCAATCCAATCGGCGACCTGATCCATATGGCTTTCTTGCAAACCGCGCGTTGTGATCGCCGGTGTGCCTAATCGGATTCCGCTGGTAATCATCGGTGAGGCGGTATCGAAGGGCACCATATTTTTGTTGATGGTGATATGTGCTTTGCCCAAGGCCTGCTCCGCTGCTTTTCCTGTACAAGATTTGTTGCGAAGATCGATCAACATCAGGTGGTTGTCGGTACCTCCGGAAATAATTTGATAGCCTCGTTGCGTCATGGCCAGGGCCAGGGCCAGGGCATTGGCCTTGACTTGACGGGTGTATTGGTGATAAGCGGGTTCCAAGGCTTCTCCAAAGGCAATAGCCTTGGCAGCAATGATGTGTTCCAAGGGCCCACCTTGCGTTCCTGGGAACACACCGGAGTCTAGAAGACTGCTCATGCTACGCAATTCGCCTTTGGCATTCTTCATGCCCATTGGGTTTGGGAAGTCTTTGGCCATCATGATGATCCCACCACGTGGACCCCGCAGGGTTTTGTGGGTGGTGGAGGTAACGATATGGCAATGCGGAAAAGGATGGTTAAGCAAGCCCGTCGCGATAAGCCCGGAGGGATGCGAAATATCCGCCATCAAGATGGCGCCAACCTCGTCAGCGATCTGCCTAAGTCTGGCATAATTCCAATCCCGCGAATAGGCAGAGGCCCCGCAAATCATTAATTTGGGTCGAACCTCATGGGCCTTGAGGGCAACTTTTTCCCAATCGATGAGGCCGCTTTCTTCTTCGACTCCGTAAAAGTGTGGCTTGTACAATTTACCCGAGAAGTTCACCGGAGATCCGTGCGTTAAATGTCCTCCATGGCTCAGGTCAAAGCCCAAAATGGCATCACCAGGTTGTAGCACGGCCAGCATGACGGCGGCGTTGGCTTGTGCGCCCGAATGGGGTTGGACATTGGCCCAGGCGGCTCCAAACAAGGTGCATAAACGGTCAATAGCCAACTGTTCGAGACGGTCCACCCATTCGCAGCCCCCGTAGTACCGCTTACCTGGAAGGCCTTCCGCGTATTTGTTGGTCAGAATGGAACCGGCTGCCTCCATAACTTGTTCCGAAACATAATTTTCGGAAGCAATAAGCTCCAATCCGCTGCGTTGTCTCCGGTCTTCATGTTGAATCAGCTGGGCGATTTCGTGGTCACGGATCATAATTCGGAGTTAAGATTTTAGAAATTTCGAAGGATATGAATAATAAGGTCAATAAAAAAATACAATAAGGTTGAACATTGACCGAGGTTGCCTTGGATCATAGGGGATCTTTTGCTTGCATCTGCTCCCAGTCCCAAGCCGTACGCATCATGTCCTGCAGGCTGTAGCGAATTTGCCAACCGAGTTCATCCACGGCTTTGCGGTTGTTGGCATAGACAGCAACCACATCCCCGGGACGGCGTGGGCCGTAGGACCAGGGTAAGTTCATTTGATTGACCGATTCGAAAGCCTGAATCATTTCCAAAACGGTTTGCCCAATTCCCGTGCCCAAATTGTACACGGACCAGGGGCTGCTCGATGAATTTTGGCCAAGGAGACGGTTGACCGCATCCACATGGGCCGCGGCAATATCGCATACATGGATATAATCCCTTAGGCAGGTCCCGTCCCTGGTAGGGTAATCGTTGCCGAAAACAGTAAGTTGTGCGCGCTTGCCCATGGCCGTTTGGGTGATGTAGGGGATCAAATTGTCCGGAACCCCGACGGTGCATTCTCCAATTCTGGCGGATGGATGAGCGCCTACCGGATTGAAATAACGCAAGGCGATTACTTGTCGTTCTTGGCCATCTTGGGGAACAGTCGATTTGACCCAATCCCGTAACATGGCTTCTCCAACGGCCTTGGTTCTGCCGTAGGGCGATTCCGGTTCCAGCAGGGGGGACTCTTCGGTCACGGGAATGACTTGGGGATTCCCGTACACGGTGCAACTGGACGAAAAGACCAGGTTGCGAATTCCAAATTGATCACAGGCCTGCATCAGGTTGATTTGGCCCCCAAGGTTATTGCGAAAATATTGCAGTGGATAAGCCGAGGATTCACCGACAGCCTTGAAGGCAGCAAAATGGATAACGGCATCGATGGCTGGCTCTTGTTCAAGGACCTTGTTCAAGGCTGCTGCATCCACCAGATCCACCCGGTGTTGGGTATACGTCTTGCCGGTAATTTCCTGTATTCTCTGGGAAACTCCGGCCAGGGAGCGGCTGTAATTGTCCAGACCTACGAGTTCATACCCGGCCTCCAGCAAGGCCACGGCGGTATGGGAACCGATATACCCGGTGCTCCCGGTCAAAAGAATGCGTGCCATGCGTCTTCCGGTTTTTTAATTCTTCAGCAAGTTCAAGAGGTATTGCCCATAGCCTGATTTGGTCAAGGGATGGGCCACTTTCTCCAAGCCTTCAGCGTCGATATAGCCCATTCTCCAAGCAATCTCCTCGATGCAACCAATTTTGAGGCCTTGACGTTCTTCGATAACTTGGACAAATTGCCCGGCTTGCATCAACGACGCAAAGGTGCCCGTATCCAACCACGCAGTTCCTCGGTCCAAAACCTGGACCTTCAGTTGGCCTTTGGCCAGGTAATGCCGATTCACATCCGTGATTTCGTACTCGCCTCGGGCCGAAGGTTGCAGGTTTTTGGCAATTTCCACCACTTCTTCATCGTAGAAATACAAGCCAGGGACCGCAAAGTTGGATTTGGGCTGGGCAGGTTTCTCCTCAATGCTCAGGGCCTGACCGTTCTTGTCAAATTCGACTACCCCGTAGCGTTCCGGATCTTGAACATGGTACGCAAAAACTACGCCGCCTTCGGGTTGACTATGCGATTGCAACATTTTGCTCATCCCTGATCCGTAGAAAATGTTATCGCCAAGAACCAGGGCTGATGGGGATCCGTTAATGAAATTAGCGCCCAACACAAAGGCCTGGGCCAACCCGTTGGGAACTTCCTGGACCTGGTATTCAAAGCGGCAACCTATATTCGCCCCGTTACCCAATAATTTTTGGAAGGATGGGAGATCCTGAGGGGTCGAGATGATGAGAATTTCGCGAATGCCGGCCATCATCAAGGTGGAGATGGGGTAATAGACCATGGGTTTATCGTAAACCGGCATCAGTTGCTTGCTGGTGGCCAAGGTTAAGGGATGCAATCGGGTGCCGGAGCCTCCGGCGAGTACAATGCCTTTCATAAGGAAATAGAATGCAGAAATTGAGGAGAAGAACTATAATTGGGGGTTACGGATCTGGTCAGCAAGCAAATAGAGAACAGCCATTCGGACAGCGACTCCGTTCTCTACTTGTTGAAGGATGATGGAATGAGGTCCGTCGGCCACATCCGATTGCAATTCTACTCCGCGGTTAATCGGCCCAGGGTGCATGATGACAATGGGATGCGATAAACGATCCAGCCTTGCCTTGTTGAGCCCGAAGTAGAGGGAATATTCGCGCAATGAAGGAATATAACGGGTTTGTTGACGCTCCAATTGAATTCGTAACACATTGGCGACATCACACCATTCCAAGGCCTTGTCCAGGTTCGGTTCATAGCGAATCCCCAAATCGTCAAGGTGAGGCGGCATCAGGGTGGCCGGTCCAGTCACCCTAACCTCTGCTCCCAGTTTCAGGAGGCAGAACAGATTGGACATGGCCACCCTCGAATGCAAGATGTCCCCGACAAGAAGGACTTTAACCCCTTGAATGCGGCCGAATTTCTGGCGAATCGAAAAGGCATCCAACAAGGCCTGCGTCGGATGCTCGTGGGCCCCGTCTCCAGCATTGACAATGCGGGCATCCACACGGTCAGCCAAAAACTGACATGTACCTGCGTTCGCATGGCGAACGACCAGCATATCGATTTTCATCGCCAGGATATTGCGTACTGTATCGCTCAGGGTTTCGCCTTTGGAGATGGAACTTCCACTCCCCGAAAAGTTGACGACATCCGCGGAGAGCCTTTTTTCGGCCAGTTCAAAAGAGAGGCGGGTCCTGGTTGAATTCTCAAAAAAAAGGTTCGCTATGGTGAGATCGCGAAGCGATGGCACTTTGCGAACAGGTCGGTAAAGCACTTCCAGAAATTGATCAGCGGTCTGCAGAATAAGCTCCAAATCTTGAACCGTAGAATCCTTGATGGCAATCAGGTGACGGGTGCTCAAGGTCGACATGCCTGCATTGGGAGGGTTCATGCTGGATTTCATGCTGGATTTCAAGCTTGATTGGATGAGGTGAAACTGGAGGGCAAGAATGTTTCTATAGTGACCTGGTCTTGACCGCATTCTTCGGCCCAATCCACGTGGATTCGTTGGTTAGGCATGGTATTGACTTGACGCCCATGGTAATCGGGTCGAATGGGAAATTCTTGGCAGTATAACCGGTGCAACAGCACCATCAATTCAACTCGGGCAGGTCTGCCGAAATCCAACAAGGCATCCAATCCGGAACGCAGGGTTCGGCCCGTGAATAACACATCGTCAATGAGGATGACGTTCTGCCCTTCGATCGAGAAATCAATGTGCGTGGTCGAAGGAATCAAGGGGCTTTGCCTTCTTCGAAAATCATCCCGATGAAAAGTCACATCCAAGAGACCGAGAGGAATTTGGGCTGCAGGGATACGCAAACGATTTTGAAGAATGCGATGAATGCGCCTGGCCATCAAAACACCCCGGGGTTGGAGGCCGATGAGAATGCTTTTGTTGAAATCGCCGTGATTTTCAATCAATTCTTGACTCAAGCGCTCCAACATTAGGCCGAGTTGGGTAGAGTCTAAGAGGTTTTGCCTTCCTGGGGTCATAAAGGGCTTAGGGCCTTGTTACGGTACAATTCACGGGTCGGGCCGTTGAGCTAGGGCGAAGATAGCATCAAAATGGGCCTTGCTCAAGGGCATAACCGACAATCGGGTATGGCTCAGGAGCATCAAACCGGCCATGGAGGGGTCCGCTTTGAGTTCCTGCAGCGTTACTGGCCGGTTGAGCCGTGCCACAGGCTTTACCCGCACGGCGACCCAGGGCTGACCTTCTCCTGCTGTGGGATCCGGGAAGGCTTCTTCGATGATTTCGACCAGGCCCACCACCGCTTTTTCGGAAACACTGTGGTAAAAGAAGGCAATATCCCCGCATCGCATCGACTTTAAATTCAATTTGGCGCTGTGGTTACGAACACCGTCCCATGTGCCCACTTTCTCCAATTCCAAATCATTCCAGGAGTAGGTATCGGGTTCGGATTTCAAGAGCCAATAGGCCATAGGGTGGGGTGAGGGGAATGGAGGTGGTGAGTTTCGGAGACGGCTGGGGGTTCTCAAAATTATTCTTTATTTTGCAAAGGACAAGCAAACCCCTAAAGATGGCAAGCAAAGCAATGAACAAAACCACCAAGCAAGATCCGGGAACGGACGGACCTGAAACAGCGACCCCCGGGGAATTTGCAAGCAGGCTTGCGGCTGCAAGAAAATTGGTGGAAAGCCTGGAGCGGCCAGGGGAAGACCTGGACCAGGCCATGCAGGCCTACACCCAGGCCATGGAGGAATTGAATTGGTGCAGGGACTATTTGGCCAAGGCTCGGCTCAAAGTTGAGCAATTGGTTTCCAAAAACTAAGAGGCTTGTTGGGCCGCCAGGAATTCAATCCAAGACTTGGCATAAGCGCCTTTAAGGACCCTTGGAAATTTATGTTGGCCTCCAACTTTGCCCATGGAGGTCATCCATTCCAAGGCCAAACGCGTGGGTACAATTTCGAGCTCCATCCGTTGGAGGGCATGCTGTCGCTCCACCGCATAATCGTCGTTGATTTCTTGGAGAATTTGATCCAAGTGTTGGGCCAATTCAGTTTTACGGGAATGAGCGCTCTCCAAGTCGGGCTCATCCACACTGAGGTACCATCGATGCCCATAAACCCCTTCCTCGCTGAGGCCCATGACCGAGCATTCCCCCAAAGTGATTCCAGACCGTAGGGATAATTGCAGGAGGCCCTCGTTGATATTCTCCAAGGACAAGTGTTCGCCGCAGAGGCTCAGGAAATGTTTGGTCCTCCCCGTGATTCGAATTTCCATATGTTCCAACGATTCGAATCGAACCGTATCACCAATCAAGTAACGCCATGCTCCGCTGCAGGTGGTGATGATCAAGGCGTAATCACGATGCAGCTCCACACGGTCCAATCCGATTGCTTGAACCTCCGGTAACATTTGTCCATCCTCGTCGAAATGTTGCTCGTCAAAGGGAATGAATTCGTAATAGATGCCGTTGTTTAGGTTGAGGCGCATCCCTTTTTTGAGGTCTTTGTGACGGGCATCGTAGGCGATGAATCCCTCGGATGCCAGGTAAGTTTCAATATAAATTAAAGGCTTACGGCATAAAGTGTCAAAAGCGGGCAAGTAGGGATCTAAAGCGACGCCACCGTAAGCAAAAACCGTGAGGTTTGGCCAAACATCATGAATGGACTTGACCTGATAATGCTCGATGATTCGCTGGAATAGTAATTGCATCCAAGCCGGAATTCCGGAAACCACCCAAATATCCCACTGAGAGGCTTGAAGGACAATTTGTTCAATTTTCTCGTTCCAATCTCGGATTCGAACAATTTCCTCTCCAGGCTTGAAAAAAGGGTTGAACCAAATGGGGACCTTGGAGGTGTTGATTCCACTGAGATCCCCATAAAAATAATGCCCTGAGAATTTAAGATCCGCAGAGCCTCCAAGCATCAAGACCCCTTTGTCAAAGAGGGTGGTCGGGAAATCGTACAAGGTCAAGGCATACATCTGTTTGATGGAGGTCCGCCGCATGGCCTTGATCATGTCGCCCGATACAGGAATATACTTACTTGCCGCCTCCGATGTTCCGCTGCTCAGAGCGAAGTATTTGATTTTGCCAGGCCAGGTGATGTTGGAACGACCTTCGTCGTAGGATTTCCACCAACGGCTGTGCATCATGTTGTAGTCATGAACAGGGACCCTTCGGCTAAATTCCTCTTGCATCTGCCCGGAATCCAGGATGGACGAAAAGCCGTAATACTTGCCAATTTCAGTTTGTCTGGCCTTACGGAGTAAACGGAACAAGACCAGCTTCTGTTGAACGGTAGGCCTCAAAATTCCAAGTTGCAAGGATTTACCAACTTGCAAGGCACGCTTGAACAAAGATCCAACCAAGGCCATGGGGGATGCTTAGTGGGCGTTGGTCGGTGTCCATTCCTCCGGGGCAAGTCGCCATTGCTCCAAGGAATTCAGACTTTGTTGATCCAGGTAGCTGTGCTCTACCGCCGCTGCAAGCAAGTCGGAGTAAGTGCACAAGCTGATCGAGCGAAATCCTTGGTCCGCGAACCTGGCAGCGGCCACAGGGAACCCATAATCAAAAATGCTCAATACCCCCAAAACCTCCAGCCCTTCTTGGCGCAAGGCGGAGGCTGCTTGCAAGGAGCTTCCTCCGGTGGAGATCAAATCTTCGATCAAGACCACCCTGGCGTTGGATTCCCAACGACCTTCGATTTGGCTTCGGGTTCCGTGCTCTTTGGGTTTGGAGCGAACATAAACGAAGGGCAGGCCCAATTGCTCCGCCACGAGGACCCCTTGGGGAATGCCTGCCGTGGCAACCCCGGCGACCAAATCGCAACGGCTGAAATCGTGAGCGATACGGTCGGCCAACATTTGGCGAATATGCGTCCTGTGCTTAGGGTAGGATAGGGTTACCCGGTTATCGCAATAAATTGGGGAAAGCCAACCGGAGGCCCATTGGTAGGGCTTGGTGGGCGAAAACTGAACAGCCTTGGTTTCAAGAAGAATCTGGGCAATCTTAGAGGCAATCTCTCGGGTATCCATGTCTCAAATTTATCGGTTTTTCTGTCATGAAACGCCATTTGTCCTGGAAGCGTACAACGGCGCATTCGCCGATGGGCGTTGGACGATGGAACATGGACCTGTTTCCGGGGAGCCCATTGAGGCCGATGTTGAGGCAATTTGGGCCAAGATCACTGAAATTCTAAAGGAGGAATCGAAGCACGATAAGGCGGTGTTACGATTCGAGATGCGGCGCCCTGATTTGGTATGGGAAGAACTGTGCAGGCGTAGCCTTGCTATCGAGGCGGCTGGAGGGATCGTCTATATGGACCAGCGTATGTTATGGATGAAAAGGCATGGGCGTTGGGATTTGCCCAAAGGCAAGGCGGAAGCAGGGGAGCTATCTGATCAAACGGCGGTCCGCGAATGCGAAGAAGAATGCGGGTTGAAGGGACTAAGGCTCATCAATCCCGATCAATGTTATAGAACACATCACTGGTATCTTTACAAAGGCTATCCTGCCATGAAGACCACTGTATGGTACGAAATGATCGCTCCAAGGGACTTGAACCAAGGACTAAAGCCCCAAGTTGAAGAGGGGATAACTTCGCTGGAATGGATTGATTATCAACGCATGTACCGTGAAATCTTGCCCTCAACCTATCCCGCACTCCGATGCATGGTCGAAGAAATTTACGGACCTTCCGAAGGCCGTAATGCAGAGATGCCACGGGCGACTACCGCAGGAACCAGCGGTGCGGGATTCCCGCCGTGAAGAACAATTTCCCGAACGATGGAGGATGAGACCGCCTGCAATCCAGGATCGCAGACCAGAAAAAAAGTCTCTACATCGAACAGATCTTTGTTGAGTTGAGCGATGCTTTTCTCACTCTCAAAATCGGTGGTATTGCGAAGACCTCGAAGCATAAAGGAGGCACCGATTTCTTGGCAAAATTTAGCCGTCAGGTCTTGGTACTGAACCACCTGAACCCGGTTATCTCCCCCCAGCAATTCTTGCAACCACTTGAGCCTCGTTTCCAACGAGAATAGGTTTTTCTTATCCGAATTATGCCCTATTCCGATGATCAAGCGGTCAAAATGCTGTAGGGCCCTTTGGATCAAGTCCAAATGACCCAAGGTAATGGGATCGAAGGATCCTGGGAAGAGGGCAGTGCGCAGATTCATCGAGGCAAGGTGCGTTTCTCAAATATACTAAATTGACTTTGTCCGTAGATGAGCACCTTGGAAGGGCCATAATGGAGGCTAATTCGCCTGTAGGTTACGGCGTGTTCAATCACCAAAATGCCCTCCGTGGACAGCAAAGGCCCATCCAGGATGGCGTCAGCGAAGCCTTCCAGGCGGGGATCACCGTAGGGTGGATCGGCGACAACCAAGTCAAATGGGGCAGGGTCATCCGCTAATTCGGATAAGCGCTCCGTCATTTTCCAGGGAAAAGCGCTACCGTCGGCCTTGCCCTTGGCAAGTAAATCTGCACCTGCAATATGCCATTCCTTGAGGTCCCATTGTTGGCGGAGCTGCCGCAAATGGCCAAGCGCCTCGGGATGCAGGTCCATGGAGACCAATTGTGAAGCTCCCCTGGAAAGGCATTCCAAGCCCAATGCACCGGTACCCGCAAAGAGGTCCAAGGCGCGAATTGGAGACCAATCCAAGAGGGTATCCAGATAATTCATCAGTCCCTGTCGAGCAATGTCGGTGGAAGGCCTTACCTCCCAACGCTTGGGTTTCACTGCGATCGAACGACCGGACAAATGTCCCCCGGTTATCCGAACTTTAGATTCCATTGTTGCAAAGCATGGACCAGCCCTTGCCGTACAGGGTTCAATGCTGAAGCCACATCCGTATCCTGTTTCAAACCATCATGGCCATGAACATGGTCGAAGGAGAGATCCAGAATGCTTCGCTGTTCCGCAGACCAATTCATGGTTTGCAAAAAGTGAATGCAGTTTGGATATTGTTCTGAGCGCCTGGCAAGCGCATGGTACAGGATGTCGGTCGCTGTATTCCAAAGGTATCTTCCTTGATGAATTAACCGTAGGCCTTCGAAGATCCAAAGTCCAAAATCCCTATCCCCCCTAACAACGGCCAGCTGCCTTCCTTTGGTTTCGGTGTTACGAAAAGTTTCCAGCCAATACAGGGTCCATAAGGCAGAGGCGCTGTGAAGATTCCAACGGGTCGCGTTGCTTTGCAAACCCTTGACGATGGACATGGGAAGGGCAAAGAGTTGGGCCATATCCAAATCGGGTACTCGCTGCCACCCCAGAATTTCTCCGTTCAAGGGACCGCATACGGATTTAAAGAGGGTCACTAAGTCAGTAATCGACTCATCATCAGTGATTATGCCGCGGTTAGGACGGGTGATGGGCCATTCGTCCAAGAGGGCTGCCGGTATCCAGGTCTGACGAGGCAAATCCGCAATCAATTCAGCCTCTGTCCATTCACCCATGGAGTTCATCCACCTCGAAAAGCGCTCGGTAAGGCCCTCGGAAATGCCCTCGTTTCCTTGTTGAGAATTCGAAGGGGGCTCGACCCCATCGATCTGCGCTTGGATCAACCCCATTGCATCCTGTTCCCTCCATGCGCTCAGGGATTCAGGGTACAGTATCTCAGGATAAGGGGATGGAAGAGGGTTCGTATCGACGTCCTCCAAGGAGTGCCACTGGCGATTCCAAGCCCAATATCCCTTCAAAGGTTTGTTCAAAAGGTATGGGATGGTTAAAGATCAAAAGTGACCAAGGAAATCTTATTCCCAGTTCCCGCTGAGGTTGGCATCCACCATGGAACCAACGCGGAGCACTTTGCGGGTATCGAAGGGTGCAGAGTCTTCGACCTCAAATACATTGAGTTCAAGGTTGCTTTTCTTGACTTTGCCGGCGCGCAGTGTGAACTTCGCGGTATCCGCAAAGGGAACATAGCACAAGGAGTCAATTGGGTAATTCTTGAACAAGGAATCGGCCACGGAAATCAAAATCGTTTCGTACCGAATTCCTTTGCGGATATCGGCGGAATCGTCGGGGTTTCCAATCACTTTGGTGATTTTCATTTTCCCGCTTTTGGTGTAGTTGATGAGTTTTTCCCAGGTATCAGCAAATTCACCGTTGTTTTCGCGGTAGGCAACCTGAGCGGTACGAATCATTTTGAGGCGTTCAATCACGAATCCGTATCGATAATCTCTCTCTTTGTCGAAACGCAGGGGTTTGGCAATGGTTTCAATCGTTTCGTAGGTTAGCCAGACGATAAGGCCCAGGAGGACGATTTTGAAGAGGTTTTGGAGGTTCATAAACGGCAATTAATTTGCAATAATACAGTCAAGGAGCCCATAAGGCATTGATGTTCATGTAAACATTTTGGAAACAAAGGTGTTGACAATCTCATGGATCGCTTCTCCATCAAAGATATCGAGGCCCTCACCGGCATCAAAGCCCATACCCTGAGGGTGTGGGAGCAGAGGCATGCGGTCATCTGCCCCAAGAGGAGTGAAACGAATATACGCTATTACGACCAGGATGACCTGCGTAAATTATTGGGAATCACGGCCTTGATGCGTCAAGGCCACAAGATCTCGGCGCTGGCCCGTTTAAGCAACGAGGAGCTCCATTCCGCGGTTCTGGAACAGGAGATGGCCCCCCTGCCCTTGGATGAAAGGCTGGAAGCGCTGACCTTGGCCATGATAAGCCTGGATGAGAGGGCCTTCCGGAATCTTTTGTCCAAGGCCTTTGACCAATGCGGGGTCGAGGAAGCCATGATGGAGCTCATCTTTCCGTTTTTTCGTCGAATCGGGATCCTTTGGCAAACCGGGTCCATTAACCCGGCTCACGAACATTTCATCACCAACATCATTCGGCAGAAAATCATCGTGGGCATCGACAGGCTCGAAGAAACGGCCTCCTTGGACCCACATGCCAGCCACTACAGGAGTCGTAAATATCTCCTTTATCTTCCTGAAGGGGAATACCATGAATTAGGTTTGCTTTTTGCCTCCTACCTGCTCAAGGCCAGGGGTCAAAGGGTGGCCTATATCGGGACCAATGTTCCTTACCCGGATTTGACGGTTCTGGATCAACAATATCATCCGGACTTTACCCTCTTTGCGTTGACTTCGGCCATTGCCCAGGGCTCGGTGGGGGAATACCTTGCCAAAGTCCGGGCTGACTTTCCCCAATGCACCCACCTGGTTACCGGACCCTTGGCCGTCATGTCCGAAGAGGATGTTTCTTGGGATGGCCCGTTGAAGCTGATCCGTGATTTTCGTGAACTGATCGCCTTGGTGGAAAGGGAGGCTCAAGCCTCTTAAGTTTTAATCAGGGTCACCTTTCATCGGTGTACTTTTGAGGCCATGCTCGAACCCATGCTCGAACCCATGCTTCTTGTTGTTGGAACGCTCCTGGGCCTGGTGGGGATGGAAGCATTGGGATGGTTCATCCACAAATACCTCATGCACGGCCCCTTGTGGTTTATTCATCGGACGCATCACCGGCCTTCGGGTAAGGGTCCCGAATGGAATGACCTCTTTTCTTTGTTGTTTGGCGGAATAGGAACAGGTCTTTTGTGGTGGGGGTTGGAGGATAGGCCGCTTGTTCTCGGGACAGGGGTTGGCATATGTCTCTACGGCGCCTTGTATTTCATCATGCACGATGGTTGGGTTCATCGCCGCTGGAGGGTACCGATGCGATCTCGGTTTCCTTATATCGAGGCCATGATTCGGGCCCATCGGGCCCATCATGTTTCCTTGAAGGCCAAGCCTTCGGAGTCGTACGGTTTGCTTTGGTTTCCAAGCAAATTCCTAATCAAGAAACCCTGAGGCCTATCTTTGAAAAAAATCAACCTATGCGCATTGTAACCCTGTCATTATTCGCCGTTTTGCTTACCCTATTGTCTTCCCCGAATGCCACCGGTCAAGCCCCGACGGAATCCCTGCGTTACCCGGACACCAAAAGGGTTGACCAGTTGGACAACTATTTCGGAAAAGTCGTTGAGGATCCCTACCGCTGGTTGGAAGACGATCGATCTGAAGAGACCGCTGAGTGGGTGAGTCGGCAGAACGAAACCACCTTTGGATACCTCAAGGCGATACCATACCGCGCAGATGTGCGCAAGAGGCTGGAGAAATTATGGAATTACGAGAAATACTCCGCCCCGTTCAAGGAAGGGAAATACACTTACTTTTTCAAAAACAATGGCCTTCAGAACCAGTCTGTGCTGTACCGTGAAATTTCCGGGAGCAATGCGAGCCAGGAAGTTTTTCTTGACCCCAATAATTTTTCCAAAGATGGAACCTCATCCCTCGCGGGTATTCAATTCTCCGAAGATGGCTCCCTCTGCGCGTATCAAATCAGCGAAGGTGGATCGGATTGGCGCAAGGTGGTGGTCATGGATGTGCTCAAACGGAAGCTTTTGGGGGATACGTTATTCGATGTTAAGTTTTCGTCCCTATCCTGGAAAGGGCAAGAAGGATTCTTTTATTCCAGCTACGACAAGCCCAAAGACGGCTCCGCGCTTTCGGGCAAAACCCAGCATCACAAATTGTATTACCATCGGATGGGCAAGCCTCAAGGTGAGGATGAATTGATTTTCGGCGGGGAGAAACAGCCTTACCGCTATTTGGGTGCGGTGGTTAGCGAAGATAATCGATGGCTCTTTATTTCTGCAGCTCAGGCTACCTACGGTAACGAGCTTTATGTCAAAGATTTATCCATCAAAAACTCACCTATCCTGCCCATGATCACCGGGCTTGACTACGAAAGCGATGTGGTGCATGTGGAGGGTGATCGAATCTATGTCCTGACCAATCTCAAGGCCCCCAACCGCAGGCTTATGGTGGCATCCGCCAAAGATCCATCATCATCCATGTGGCAAGAGCTTATTGCAGAAACGGAATCTCCTTTGTCGGTGACGGCTGCTGGTGGTTATTTGATGGCTACTTACCTCAAAGATGCCGTTTCCCAGGTCATTCAATACGATTTGCAAGGTAAGCGTATTCACGAGGTACAATTGCCGGGCTTAGGCACCGCCTCCGGCTTTGGAGCCAAGCGCCGTGAAACGGAATGCTATTATTCTTTTACGTCGTACACCCAGCCTCCGGTAATTTACCGATACGATCTCCAAGGAGGGTCCAAGATCTTCAAACAAAGCAAAGTGGATTTTGAGCCTGACCAATACGTGAGCACCCAGGTTTTTTACCAATCCAAGGATGGCACCAAGGTCCCGATGATTCTGACCCACCGCCGGGATGTGAACCCAAACGGCGAGAATCCGGTATTGCTCTACGGATACGGGGGCTTCAACATCTCCTTGACCCCTAGTTTTTCGGTATCCAACTTGTTCTTTATGGAACAAGGCGGGGTTTATGCGGTAGCGAATCTCCGTGGGGGAGGCGAGTACGGAGACCAATGGCACGATGCCGGGACCAAAATGCGCAAGCAAAATGTCTTTGATGATTTCATCGCTGCGGGGGAGTGGTTAATCCAGAACGGCTACACCCAACCCGAGCGTTTGGCGATTGCCGGGGGTTCCAACGGTGGCTTGTTGGTCGGAGCCTGCATGACCCAACGTCCTGATTTGTTCAAAGTTTGTTTTCCAGCCGTAGGGGTCTTGGATATGCTTCGTTATCACACGTTCACCGCCGGTGCCGGGTGGTCATATGATTACGGCCGTTCCGATGATTCCGAAGAGATGTTCGAATATTTGCGCGCTTATTCACCGGTTCACAATGTTCGGAGCAAAGTTTCCTACCCTGCGACCATGGTGACCACTGCCGACCATGACGATCGCGTTGTTCCGGCCCATTCCTACAAATTTATCGCGGAGTTGCAAAGTAAACAGGCCGGCCCAGCCCCGGTTTTGATCCGAATCGATGTGAAAGCAGGACATGGCGCGGGCAAACCAACCTCCATGATCCTGGACGAGGCCGCGGACAAATGGTCCTTCCTTTTCTACAACATGGGATTGGAACCTCGATTCTAAAGGTAGCCTTAGGCTGCCGCTCCACCGACGTAGACCACATCGCCCTCGGCCGGGATGCCGGCATCGCGAAGGGCCGTAAGGTACCGGTTCAATTGCACGAGGTGACTTTCCCGAACAGCCCCTGTTTTGAATTCGATAACACGGGCTGTACCGTCATCGCGAAGCAGGACCATATCGGGTTTCAAAAATTGACCATCCCCCATCAGGAGAGGCATTTCGCGCAGAACCTTGCAAGATCCATCCCAACAATCTCGAAGGTCATCCCTACCCAGGACTTCGAGAATCCAACCCCTAACTTTCGTTTTCAACGCCAAGGTCAAATCAGGCCTCGCCATAAATTCCTCGATAGCAAGGTCATGCTTCTTGGGTTCCTCCAATTGGGCCACGACTTGATGGAACAAAGCCCCTGCCTCGACAGGATCTGACCAGTGACTCTGCCAATTCAGATTCTGCTCCATGCAAAGCCTGGGGGAAAGGGAAGTCATGGGGTTCGGTGTTGCGGTATCGGGGATTCGTTGGATTAGTTCAAGGTTTGCCTGGGGGAGAAGTTTCTCTTCGTAAAGAAAGGAAAGCGGTTGTCCCAGGGTCCAACTTTCAAAGGCTGAATGATCCCGATGAACCAGCCCTTGGCCTTCCGGGGTTTCCTTGAATTCTTCAAAGAGCTTGGCGAAGGTGAGGGGGCCGCTGTTGGATGATTTCTTTTCGGTCACTTTAACCTTTTCGGTCACTATGATCATCGAAGACTTGGCTCTGGTCAACGCCACATACAACAAATTCAAATAATCCAAATCGTTGTTAAGATCTTCCTGTTTGCCAATGGATTGCAGGTGCTCAGGCCCTTTCTTGAGCTTGCTTGTCGAAACAAGGTGAATCGGCAGGGGTTGACCCGCATTGATTTCTTGGGTCTGCAGGGATGCGTCTTGGTCTGCTTGCAGCCATTGGTATTCGATGACTGATAATTTTCGCGAACGGTCCAATTCAGGAAGGATCACCACCGGAAATTCCAAACCCTTGGCGCTGTGTACCGTGAGCACGGTAACAGCTTGACCTTGGTCCTGAATTTGTAATTTGATCTTCAAGCGATTTCTCTTCCACCAATCCCGAAGTTCCTGGGCACCTAACCCTGCAGCGCATTGCAAAGTCCATTCCTCCAGCAAGCGTTTGACATAAGCATCTTGGGTGGGGCATCCCAAGGCGTAAGCAATTTCATGAAGTTGCAGGCCCAGAGGGAGTTGCAGCAAGAGATCTTCGTTCCAGAGAGGGAAATGTTGGGCTAACCACTCGTTGAGTCGGTGGGGTTGTTCACCGCGCTTGTATTGCTCCGGATTGAGCGCAAGAAACAAGAGGTCTTGATTCAACAGGCTGCTCGAATCGTGGAGAAATTGCCATGCCGTGATCAGTTTTTCGACCTCAGGATGCAGGCCCAGGACGAGACTGTCCGGAGAAATCACAGCCTGCCCTGCCGCCATCAAGCCGCTGGCGATTTCTGCACCTATCTTGTTGGTTCGTACCAGGATGGCGATATCCTTGGGTTTGTACAGGGGGATCCCATCAGCTTCCAGGGCCAATTGGGCTTCAATGATTTCTATACAAAGCCTAACCCTCTCCGAAGCCAAGGGGACCCCGGTTTTTTCGCAGTCCCAAACGGCAACTTGCACCGTTCCATCCAATGCCTGGCCAGCGGGTTCCTTTGCGGAGCATTCTTGTTCGACATCCACAAAAAAAGGATCGGCGATGTCACCATGCTTAAGGCGTAAACACCCAAAAAATGCATTGTTAAAATCAATAATATTCTTGAATGAACGATAATTTTGACGCAAAAATTTCGCTTCAAACAAGCCCTCCCAAAGGGCAGAAATGGAATTTCCTAACACATCCTTTGGCAGAGAAGCGAGCAGGCGGGCATCTCCGTTTCTCCATCGGTAGATGGATTGTTTGACATCCCCCACCATCAGGGCCGTGCCGCCAGAGGCAATGGCATTATCGGCCAAGGGGAACAAACACTGCCATTGCAGCAAACTGGTATCCTGGAACTCATCGATCAAAACATGTTGGTATCGTTGCCCAACCCGGTCGCACAGGTATTCCGGATGGGTTTGACGGATCAGGTCGGCCATCTGAAAATACATGAAATTCAAAGGCATTCGGAGTTGGTTGCGGTTGAATTCCATGAAATGCTGGTACATGGAACCCATAAGCGTGGTGGCGTAGCGCATATCCAAAAGCGCCGATAGCAATTCCACTTCACCCGCTGAATCGGTTCGGTACTTCATAAAGTCCATGACCTCTTGAACCCAAGAATCCGGCAAGGGTCGGGTGCATTTGGGTTGAAGGACACGCCTTTCGTCAAGGGCCTTTTGGGCGTTGGAATGCAGAGCCCCCCCAGCTCCACCGGCCAATTTTTCGAGGTGGCCCAAGACCCCACCGCTTTTTTGGACGAAGTCATCCGGTTCAAAGCCAAGGTCCCTTGCTTCTTGCGCTAGCTTGGCGGCGGTTTGGAGGGTATAATCCAAATGGTATTGAAGCTTGGCTTCAAGTTCATCGAAATGCCTTTGGTAGGATTCCGGGCTACGTTCCAAGAGTTGATGCAAATGCGCATAAGTTCTGTCCTCAAAGAGGAATCCGGCGTATTTCTCCAACAGGGTTCGGGTATTCCAAGATTGTTCTTTTTGGTTCCGGTTTTGGGCCATAAAGTGTAACAAATCCGTGACCGCTTGGTTGTCATTCCCCAGGTTGTTCATCCACTCATCCAAGGCTTGTTCGATGACCAGGTCCCGATCCAGTTCAATATCGAAATCAAGCCCTGTCCGTAGTTCCCTGTAGAAGGGCCGTGCAAGTTGGGTAATGAAGGAATCAATGGTGCTTATCGCGGTATCGTTGTACCGATGCAACATGTGTTGCAGGTATTGAAAAGATCGGTTGCGTAGGGTTTCTTGGTTGCACTCCAAGGCCTGAATCAGGCTAGTTTCCATGGCATCCGACCTTTGATCGGCTGTTCGCGTTGCAGGTTCCATGGCCATGTAGCGGAGTTGCTTAAGGATACGCTCCTTCATCTCCATGGAGGCTTTCCGAGTAAACGTGATCGCTAAGGCTTGTCTGACCGTTCGAGGGTCATCCGCAAGCAGCAATAGCCTAAGGAAGGCAAAGACCAGGTTATGGGTTTTGCCTGAACCGGCCGAGGCCCTGTACACTAATAAGTTTCTCGCTGCCATGGAACCCAATTTGATTTTTAAAGGTAATTTTGAAGGATGAACGCAAAGCGTAAATTCAAAAAGAATTGATTAAGATAAATCAAAAATGCATGAACGCGGGCATTGCCTGTTTAAGTTTTGATTTGTCAAGAGAATCTCGGCCTTGTTTATTGGAAATTTCGTCATGAGCCCAGGGATATGGAGAGGGACCGAATCCTCCGACAGCTATTTTTTCCTTTGGTGGTTGATTGGGGTGCTTGCCTCTTGGTTATTAGCCAAAGAGCCCGGCTACTACGGCGGAAAACTGCACGCCCTTATCAATTACAGGATTTTTTTGCAAGGCATTCGTCAAAAGGGTCTAGAATCAAGTTTGATTTCCAAGGGTTGGACCTTGGTAGGTTATTCAAGCCTTGGCCTGACCCTGACCGGTTTACCTTATTTTCAAAGAATTTTGGTTTCGATGCTCCCAGAGGCTTCAGGAAATGCTCCGGTATTGGTCTTGCTTTGGATCATCGTACTGAGCATAGTCTCAGGATTTTGGGCAGGGTTCCTTAGGGTATGGGCTTGGGTTGCGGAGTTTGACGAAGGCTACCTATGGCTCAAAGCGAGTTTCTACGGGGTATTTCACGCCTTGATCCCCTACATGTTGGTCCTGCCTTTGCTCATCCGATACGGTACTCCCTCATGGATTGCATGGACCTATGCCATATCCTTGGGTCTTTTGGGTCTTGCCGTGGGCTTCAGGTGGGTTCGATTGCTTCGTTTGGCAAATGAATTATCGATTCACCGCCTTTTTTTGATGGTTTTCTATATTTGCACCTTCGAAATCATCCCCATCACGATGATTGCAATGAATTAACCGCATGGCAGAAGGCACACCCTCCAAACCCAAAATTCGAACCATCCTCGTATCCCAACCCAAACCGGAGCCGGGAGAACGCACGCCGTTGATGGAATTGGGAACGCGATACGGGGTCAAAGTCGACTTCAGGCCCTTTATCGAAGTCAAAGGGATCTCCGCAAGGGAGTTCCGAAAGGCCCGAATAGCCTTGGGGGAATATCCTGCGGTGATCTTCAACAGCAAAAATGCAGTGGATCATTATTTCAGGCTTTGCGAGGAAATGCGCGTAGAAGTGGATCCAGAAACCCGGTATTTCTGCATTTCTGACAATGTAGGCCATTATTTGCAGCGATATACCCAACTTCGGAAACGGAAGATTGCCTTTGGGAAAGGTAAATTGGAAGATCTCCTGCCTCAAATGCTGAAGCACAAAGAAATTGCCTACCTAATGCCTTGCTCCGATGCACTTTCGGAAAGTTTCCTGGTTAAGGCGGAAGAATCTGGCCTTAACATCACCAAAGCCGTGATGTTCCAAACGGTTTCCAGTGATTTGAGTGATTTAGCGGATATCAAGTACGACGTTTTGTGCTTTTTCAGCCCCATTGGGATCAAGTCTCTTTTCGAGAATTTTCCTGATTTTGTCCAAAATGAGACCAGAATAGCCGCTTTAGGAACCCAAACCCATGAGGCTGTGATTCAAAGGGGACTAAGGCTGGACATTGCTGCTCCAACCCCGGAATTTCCTTCTTTGGTCATGGCCATCGAAGCCTGCCTTAAAAAGCCTCCCAAATAAAGCTCAAATCCCACGTTTTGTTCGTTTCTTCGGGTTAATGAACGCTGGTTTGAATCAACCCCTCCATAAATCGATCATTCGGTACCTGTTTACCGCTGCAGGTTTGTTGGCCTCGCTTTGGGTTAACGCTCAACAAGAGCCCAAATGGAACCAATACATGTTTAACGATTTTTATTTCAACCCCGGGGTTGCAGGTTCTAGACCGGCCATCAGCACAATCTTAGCCTCTCGATACCAATGGGTTAATATTCCAGAAAACGCCTCGCCCCGAACCACCTGTTTCAGCATTCATGCGCCGGTCGAGTTTTTGCGTGGTGGTGTGGGGTTGTTGGTGGTTCAAGACCAGGAGTTTTTCAACAAAAGCACCAACGTTCGTCTTAATTATGCCTTACGTATTCCTTTTCGAACCTTCAGTATGGGGTTAGGGATCTACGGGGGGATGATCCAAACTTCTTTGGATGGTACCAAATTTCGCCCGGAGACTCCCAATGACCCGCTCTTAGTTTCATCCAACGTACAGGCCAATGCCTTTGATCTTGGGACCGGGATTAATTTTCAATCCACGCGTTGGTTTGTGAATTTTGCTTTCAATCGGCTTAATCAACCCAAACTTCAGTTCAACAATACCGGTTCGACCGTGACCTATTCCCGTAATCTTTTTGCATCGGCGGGGTATCAAATTCCTTTGAACAAAT
This sequence comes from Sphingobacteriia bacterium, assembly GCA_009927485.1. GTDB lineage: Bacteria > Bacteroidota > Bacteroidia > UBA7662 > UBA7662 > SYHX01. Next base: position 2,715 of record RFMW01000133.1, on the reverse strand, counting down.
ATTGGAGGCTAACGCCATCCATTCTCTACAAATCCAATTCTTTTGTCTCTCAAATCGATTATAACCTGATGCTTTCCATTGGAACTCGGGTCTGGTTAGGGGGCGGTTACTCACAAGGAGATGGTATCGTTGGATTAGTGGGTTACCGGATGAGAAACGGAGTTAGGTTTGGTTATTCATTCACTGAACATACCGGTGAATTGGGGGGATTGGCCAATGGTTCTCACGAAGTTTTTTTGGGGTACGATTTCACCCTCAAAATCCCACCACCGCCTCAGAAAAAGATTTTAACTCCACGGTATTTCTAAGCTTTTTTCACAATTTCTTATTTGGTAGCTACCTTTAGCGTTTGCAAAAAATGAACATGACCGCAAAGAATCACATGAGCACAACCACAAGGGCCTCTTGGCCCTTGTCTATTCTCGTTCTAGGAATTGGATTACTGCTGGGATCTTGCAGTGGTGGAAATACGGGCGACCTTATCGGTGCACGCGATGGAGGACGATGGTTAGAAACAACGCCCTATGGTATGGTGTACATCCGCCAGGGCACCTTCTTGTACGGCCAAGGGGACCAAGACATCTTGTTCAACATGAACAGCCCGCTGAAGAACATCACCATGCGCCCGTTCTATATGGATGATGCCGAAATTTCAAACGCCGAATACCGTCAGTTTATCAATTGGGTGAGAGATTCAATAGCCCACACGATTTTGGGCAATACCGTAGAGGATGAAGATGGGAATGAATACATCAATTGGAAGGCAAAAATCAATTGGACTGACCCTGCGGTCATCGAAGAATTGGAAGATTTGTTTATTCCCGAAAATCAGCGGGTCTTTGGTCGGAAAGAATGGAATACTCCTCGGTTTGTTTACAATTACAAAGCCTATGATTTTTCCTCTGCTGCCGCTAACGGCTCTGGAAGGAATCGTAATGAATTCGTAGAGGCTCGTTCCATCAACATCTATCCGGATACTTTGGTGTGGACCACCGACATGGCCTATTCGTACAACGAGCCTCAAACTCAATTATACTTCAGTCATCCAGCGTATTACGATTACCCTGTGGTAGGGGTTAGCTGGAATCAGGCGAATGCATTCTGTGATTGGCGTACTCGTTTATTGCAATCGTATCGTCAGTCCAAAAGAATGAGCCTCGGCTTCCCGTTTCGATTGCCTACCGAAGTTGAATGGGAATATGCCGCTCGCGGTGGTCGTATGTCATCTCCTTATCCATGGGGTGGGCCCTCATTGCGCAACAACCGCGGTTGTTTGTTAGCCAACTTCAAACCCGGTAGGGGGAATTACGTGGATGATGGCGTAACCTACACCGCCAAAACGTATTCGTTCAATCCCAATGATTTTGGATTGTACAACATGGCTGGTAATGTTGCGGAGTGGACGGCCTCGACCTTTGATGAATCGCCAGTGCCTTTATGGGTGATTTGAATCCTGATTATCGTTACAAAGCCAAAGCTGATGACCCAACTTACCTCAAAAGGAAAGTTATCCGCGGAGGAAGTTGGAAGGATGTTGGGTATTACTTGATGAATGGCACCAGGTCGTATGATTTTCAGGACTCTGCCCGCTCAACCATTGGCTTTCGATGTGTAATGGATTTTACAGGTCGTGACATCAGAGACATTCGGTAGGGTCATTCATTTTACTGCTTGAGTATTTAAATTCTAAACTTTCAAACATGAAATTTTCTTTTAAACAAGAAGAAATTGTCGAATTTTTACAGTCCAAAAAGGGTAAAGTAACCCTCAATTATCTCTACGGTTGGGGTGCCTCCATTGTGATCATTGGAGCGTTGTTCAAGATCCGTCACCTACCCGGAGCTGACTTTTTCCTCACCTTGGGTTTAGGAACCGAGGCCTTAATCTTTTTTGTTTCAGGATTTGAGCCACCAGCCGAGGAAACCGATTGGTCATTGGTATACCCTGAACTTGCAGGCGGAGAGGCCAAGGCTCCTCCGGCAACATTGGGCGCCATGATGCGTGAAGCCAACCTAAGCAAGGATGTTCTGGATAACTTGGGCAAGAGCTTTCAGGCGTTGAACACCAATGTTCAAAAAATGGGCGAAATCAACTCCGCAAGTTTCAGTTCCAGTGAATTTGCCTCCAAGGTCCGTGAGGCAACCCAATCCATGGGGCAGGTTGCTGACCGGGCTCAATCCGTTTCCGGTTCCTTGGAAGGAATGTCTGGAATGGGTGAACAAACCAGGGTTTACAACGAACAAATGGCCAAGCTGAACGAGTATCTTATTTCAGCCAACCAGTCGTACCAAAATGAAGTCAAGACATCATCCGATTCCCTTGCGGAACTCCAACAAATGGGGGATGAAACCCGTGCCTATCGCGAAGAGATGAGGAAACTCATCGAAAACATAGGTTCGTTCAACAGCATGTACGATGTAGAAATGAAAAATACAGCGACGGCATTACGCGCTGCGTCCGATAACGTGGGCGGTGTCAGCAGGATGATGGATTCGCTCAAACTTATTCAAGAGGATGCAGAACGCTACCAACACGAAATGGCCAGGTTGAATCGCAACATTGCTTCGCTGAACGCCGTGTATGGCAATATGCTGAACGCGATGTCAACACGCTATTGATTCTCACTTGGAGCCACAGAACCTTAGATTTCTCCCCTTCTCCTAACCTTCTCCTTACCCCCTAGCCTCTTTAGCAATGGCCAGCGCAAAACTTTCT
>RFMW01000109.1 GCA_009927485.1 Sphingobacteriia bacterium | reverse complement strand
AATGCTTGCTTTGAATGTATCCGCAGAGATTTTGAAGGCCTTTGCGATGATTAACAAAAGCCTTGAGGAGACCTCACTCTCAGTGGGTCAGAAAAACGAAGCGCTCTACAAGGCTTTTGACGATCGGATGGAAAAGGAGCCGGGCAAGGCCAAAGCCAATTACGACAAAGCTCAAATTGTACGCAAGAGAACCAAAGCCTTGCTTAAATTCGTCAGTGACACCAAAAGTGAAATGATTGACTTGGGGGGGAACAAGAATCAAAAGGTAGATGAAGGAGACTTTAAGGAAGAGGGTGGTGCCAGAAGGGTTGTGGACGATGGGAATATTGACATTTCATCCCAGGTACTGGTCAACCCCGAAGGAAAGAGCCCCAAAGGCTTGAAATTCAAGAAGCTTATTAACGACTACCGAGCCACCATTCTCAAAATGGTTCCCAAGGGGGATCGTAAGAAATTGAAGATTTACCTGGACGAGGCCAAGGATCCCGATGCTGCAACGGGGGTTCGAAAGAACTGGCTTCAATCCAATTTTGGAGAAATGCCTTTGTCCGGGGTGATTACCCTGCTTTCGAAATACGAGAGCGATATACGGAACACGGAAACAGAGGTAATTAGCTACTTACTGAGTCAGATTGATGCCGCTTCGTATAAGTTTGACAAGGTGGAAGCCAAGGTTGTGGCCCGATCCAGCTATATTTTGACGGGTCAGGACTACGAAGCCGATATTCTGTTGGTTGCTTACGATAGCCGACAGGATTTGGACATACGTTTGGAAGGTGGAAGCCAAGTGCCCGTGGAAGCAGGGATGGGTAAACTCAAAATCAGAGCAACCGCAGAAGGCGAAAAGAAATGGGGCGGGTTCATTAACGTGGTAAGTCCGTCCACTGGGGAATTGACTCGTTACCCTTTCAGCAGTGCATACACCGTCGCACGGCCGGCCGCTGTCGTTTCCCCCGACAAAATGAATGTATTGTATGTTGGCGTGGATAATCCGGTGTCGATCTCTGCGCCCGGTGTTGTTCCTGAAAATTTGGTGCCTTCCATTTCAGGGGGAGGAACCATATCCGGCTCCAAGGGGAAGTACATCGTACGGGTGAATTCCCCGGGGATGAATGTCAATATCGATGTGCGGGGCAAATCAGCAGACGGTAAGGGAAGCCAATTGCTTGGTACTTCGTTGTTCCGTGTCAAGGCTGTTCCAGATCCGCAGGCAACGATTGGAGGATTAACCCCAGGGACTGTGTCCGTATCTCAGTTCAAAGCGCAGGGCGGTATGATCGCCAATTTGAAGGATTTTGATTTCGATATGCGATTCGATGTGATAAGCTTTAGAATGCTTTATTTCGCCGCACGCAAAGACGTTGAACCCTTTGCCAATACCGGGGCTATCTACAATGCCAAGCTTCAACAAATAATTCGAAATGCGAAAGCCGGGGATCGGTTCATTTTCGATGAAGTTAAAGTAGTCGGTCCAGATAAGATTACCCGTAAACTCCCTCCCGCCGTTTATTCTATCAATTAATTATGAAGAATCTTTTTTTTCCGATTCTGTTTGGATTGGTCTCATGGTCTGCCTTGGGTCAAAGCGGCCAAGAGGTTATCGATGGTGCCTATAAGCGGTCCATGAACCTGTCGATTTCCAAAGATCCGATCAAGCTCCCTGAGATTCAAGAACAAGATGTGATGTTCTCTTGGACGATCCTGAGGGTTATTGACCTTAACCAGAAGTTGAACATGCCCTTTACCCATCCGAAGAGTATGTTAATCAATGTTTTGATGGATGCTTTGAAGAAAGGGGATTTGAACGGCTACATCTACCGCTCCGATGAACTTAACGATGCCAACAAAATGCAGGCCTCCGAAATTCTCAATGCCTTGGAGAAGTACGATACCATTACCGTGAGCAATCCTGTCACCTTTGCCTTAGAGCGTAGGGTGGAGAAAGTGGAATTTAATCCCAACGATGTGGTGAAATTCAGGCTCAAAGAAGAATGGGTCTTTGATCGTAAAACCGCAGGAATGGTGGTTCGGATCGTCGCCATTGCACCAGTTCAGAATCTCAAATCCGATGGTATTGTGGTAGGTGAAATCCCCATGTTTTGGGTGTATTTCCCGGCTATTCGGCCAATTTTGGCCAAGGCAGAGGTCTTCAACATGAAGAACGAGTCAGCCAAAATATCCTACGATGATGTGTTTTTGCGCAGATTTTTCTCTTCCTACATCTACAAAGAGCCAAACGTCAAGGATGTTCGTATTGAAGACTACGCCAGCAATCCAGAAGATTTCCTAATGGAATCGGAGCGTATCAAACAGAAGTTGTTCAATTTCGAACAGAGCCTTTGGGATTACTAGGCCCTCCGTTTTAGGTGGTTCCTGAGTCGCTTTACGTTCATATTCCCTTTTGCCGAAAGGCTTGCTCCTATTGTAATTTCCATTTTAGTACCTCGCAGCAGCGTCGAGGTGAAATAATTCGTTCGATACTCGATGAATTGGAATATCGAATGCGGTCGTTGTCGCATGTGGTATTGCCCCAAGGCCAATCCCTAGCTACCCTTTCTGAGGCAAATCGTTCACCGCTCCAAACATTGTATTATGGCGGCGGCACACCCTCCTTGTTGAGTACGGAAGAATTGGGGGCCTTGACCAACGGTATTCGACGGTGGTTTGATCTCGATGAGGTCAGTGAATTCACTTTGGAAGTGAATCCGGAGGATGTAACACCGGCCAAGGTTAAGGACTGGCGTTCTTTGGGGGTGAATCGGATTAGTTTGGGGATTCAGTCCTTTGATGATCGGAATTTAGCTCGGATGAACAGAGCCCATAACGCGGCCCAAGGAAGAGAGGCCCTCCACATGTTCCAAAACGAGGGGTTTGAGTCCATTAGTGCAGATTTGATATACGGATATCCAGACCGGACCCTACAGGACTTTGAGGCTGATTTAGAGGAATTATTAAGTTGGCGCCTGCCTCATTTTTCGTCCTACCAGCTCACGGTGGAGCCGCAAACGGCATTGTATCATCAGGTGAATCAAAAGAAGGTTCGTCTGGCCGCTGAGGACCTTGTATTGGAACAGATGATGCAGCTGTATCAGGTATCCGCAGTACAGGGGTACCGGGCCTATGAAATTTCAAACTTTGCCTTGCCGGGTCATGAGGCGGTGCATAACAGCCGATATTGGTCAGGGCATGCGTATTGGGGTTTGGGCCCATCGGCCCATTCCTTTGATGGACATCGGAAGCGCTCTTGGAATATCGCAAACAATATTCAATACCAAATGGAGATTCAGTCCGGGAAGGTTCCGTCAAGCGAGGAATTGTTGACCGACGATCAGCGCTTTAACGAGGCGGTTTTGATTGGGCTTCGTTTAATGGACGGATTGCACTGGCTTGCTTTGGAGAGGGCCCATGGCTCACAACGGGTACAGCGGTTACGCCAACAAATTGCGAAAATGCCGGAGGAATGGTTTGAGGCTTTGAATTTGGAAGATAGAGAAGCCCCTCTTCAGCTTAGTTTAGCAGGTAGAGCTCTCGCAGATTTCATTGCGGTGGAATTGTTTGCAGAGGCCTAATTACAGCGTGTTATTTATTCGATGATGATGAAATTGATAGCTTCAAATTCAGAAACAGGCGAGGCTTGGGATCTGAATTCCCCTTGGGATCTTTCGATTCCCCTGCATCACGGAATGGGAAATCCTCGGGCGTTTTCGATAGATTATCCTGTTTTTGCGCCTTTTCGAGCGGGTTCTTTTGTGGGCGATGTGGCCCAAGGCGCTCCTTGCAACGTCATAGGTATGCAAATAAGCCCCCATGGCAACGGAACGCATACGGAATGTGTCGGTCATATCGGGTACAATGCGGAAGGTCAGGCAGGCCATGGACCGGAAACATGCCTCAAAGTCCCTACGGCCTTGACACAATTTTGGTTTCCTGTTCAATTGGTTTCCTTAACCCCAGTCCTCAAAGCGAATGATCCATCCCAACCTTGGATAACCCGCAGCGCATTGACCGAGTTTCTTTCGCATAACAACATCGATGCCCTTGAAGGCTTGGTGGTTCGAACCTTACCGAATGAATCCTCCAAATTGACCAAGGATTATTCAGAAACTTCCCCCGCGGCTTTCGAGCCGGAAGCCTTGGCGTATCTTGCTTCGTTGGGTATCCTGCATTTGTTGACGGATTTGCCATCAGTGGATCCGGAGCATGACCAAGGGCAATTGCTCGCTCACAAAGCGTTTTGGTGCGTGGATACGGCGATTCGAATTTCAGCAACGATCACGGAACTCATTTACGTTCCCTCGAATATTCCGGATGGAAACTATTTGTTGAATCTGATGTTACCCAATATTGCCTTGGACGCTGTTCCCTCAAGGCCGGTTCTTTATCCCGCCAAGGCGGATCAGCCAACTAGACTAACTCGTTAACCGATAAGAGGTTGCCTTTGATTTTCGATTAAGATATTGTTCAAGAGGGTACGGACGCCTTGAATTTTCGAGGGGCCGTACAGACTCAGGTGGATTCTTTTGCTTCGCATGACCCCTTGAGGCGTTTGGCGCAAGATCACCAGTACCCAGCGTACTCCTCCGCTCACAGGCGATAATTCAAAAGAAACCATCTGCGAAGCAGGTAATTCGAGGTAGAATTTTCCGGACTCGTCCTTGTCCGTTGAAATCAAGATTCGATGTCCATCGGATTCAACGGCGGTGTAGCCTGGTTTGATCAGGGCCCAAAGCAGGATGATCAAAACAAAAGCGCCAAGCAGGGCTCCGTACACATAAACGGAATCGGATTGGACAAAAAACATGGGTGCGGCGCCAGCCCCTACGATAAGAAAGGCCAATGCTCGAAACAAGAACAGAGCCTTCAAATTATGAATGCTCTGAATTCGATTAGCATTGCCCGCTTGCATGCAACTCTTGTTGGATAATGGGGTCGATCAAATCCATGTTATCATAATCTCCTTGAGGTAGAGTTGCATGGATACGGTCAATGATTCGATCCATAAGCGCCTGTTGCACCTGACCGTTTCGGTAGGCCTGTTGGTACGGCGTCAGGGGCTCGAAGGTGACTTGGGTGTACAGGGGAGTCCATTGCCCGGAAAACTGCTCCTGCATACGGGCTTCTAATTTTTTCTGAAAGACAAAGCGTGGGTCTGCTACTTTGTCGCGCATTTCGATGAAATTGTCCAAGGCCAATTGGGCGATGGCATCGCCATCGGGTTTGCGGGTGTTGGCAAAGGTCTTCAGACATTGGCCCAGGCCTCTTGATCGCTTTCGGGATGCAGGCCAGCTTGATCCAGCAATTCCATGAGTATCCTGACATCTTCCAAACCGCAGTTCAAGCCCTGCCCGTAGAAGGGCACAATGGCATGGGCCGCATCACCGAGGATGCAAGTGGGGCCGTAATTCCATGGGGAGCAACGCACGGTAACCAACGATGAGGTGGCATTCTTACGGAAATCTTCGAGCAAGGTGGGCATCAACGGTACCGCATCTTGGAAATCACGTTCAAAAAAACGCAAGACATCTTGGTCACTACGCAGGTCTTGCAGGCCTTCGTGCACACCGCGCTCCGGATCTGCCTCGTAGGGCTGAAAGAGGGTGCAGGTGAAACTACGGTCAGGGTTGGGCAGGGCAATCATCATGTATTGCCCTCGTGGCCAAATATGGAGTCCATCCGGGTCCATGGCGAATTCGCCCGATGGAGTGGGGGGGATATGCAACTCTTTGTAACCGTGGGGCAGATAGGACTGGCTGTAATCAAAGCGATCCGTTTTCTGTAGGGCATAACGCAGGGCAGAATAGGCGCCGTCTGTTCCTAACAATACATGATA
>RFMW01000217.1 GCA_009927485.1 Sphingobacteriia bacterium | reverse complement strand
TCTAAGGCTGTAGGCATACCCCTTTTGAACAAAGGACTGACCGGCAATTTGGGTAGGGGCCGCATAATACAGATTATTTCCTTCGATAGGGGAGCCTAAGGCAGTGATGCTGAAGTTTTGGAGGGTATCCCCTGCCTGGGGGCCTTGTCCTGGCCGTTGACGAAACAATTGCACCACCGCATCTGTCAAAACGGAGTCTTCCGGTTCGGAACTACCGAACAAAGGTGCGGATTGGGCAAGGTGCAGGTACAGGCTATCCTGCTGAAGGAGGCTGTTGGACTCCACCACAAGGTTGCAGCCCACGACCAATTTGGAAGGCAGTTCCAAGTCCAGGGTGTCCAGGATTTGGGGTCTGCACGAAACCGACAGCAGGAGGAAACTTAATCGGAGAATGGGGAGGCGAAGGTTCAACATTGGCAAAATTTAAAACGCCACGAAATGGAGGGAATCATGTAGGCAAAAGGGAGTATTGCACCAATCGGCTGCGACCACTCACCGCGTCCTGCTCCACTTGAATAAACCAAGGATTGGCCCTGCTTAAGAGATTGTACACGGAGTATTCGGTGACCCTTTCTCCGCAACGTGTTTTGCGGGTTACTTGAACGCTCAGGTCAACACGTTGGTAGCTCCGCAATCGGTAATTGTTCTGGGTGCCGTAATCCGTGGAATTCCAGCCCGGTCCGAACCAAGGGTTGATGCTTTCGTAACCGGGAATGCCCACGATGGGGGCGTTGAAGGAACCTTGGGGCAAGGTCACGGCATTGCCGGTACCGTACACAAAAACCGCAGAGCCTTTGATGCCTTTCTTGGCGAAGGTTTGCGGTCGTATTTCAAAGAAATTGACCCAACTCAAATCATGCCTGCGGTCGTAACGTGCCGGGAAGGGAAGGCCCCGTTCAGTTCCGGGAAGCGCATATCGGTTTTGCTTAGGTATAGCCCAGCCACCCGTTCCAACGTCCGCTATGCTTCTGGATCAAGAGCTCCAGCCCGTAAGACTGCATGGACCCGGTAACGACCTGGTCCTGCCATCGCACCTTCAGAACATTTTGTTCATCCACCACAACCTCCGGGTCAATGAGCAGAAAACTAGCTCCAGGTCGGTAAGCAATGTTACCGTTGGAATGCTTGAAATAGGTTTCCACCGACACCGTCCATGGACGTCGTGGAAGGTCGAGGGTATAGCCCAAGGCGGCTTGCCTCGAGAACTGTGGACCGATCTCTTGGTTGGCAGGAACCCATAAATCCGTAGGCAAACCCGTGCCCGAATTGGACAAGAGGTGCAGGTATTGGTTCATTTCGGAATAGGCGGCCTTGATGGACTGGTTGGAACGAAGAAGGTAACGGGCGGCAATCCGTGGTTCGGGTCGGGCATAGGTTTGGGTGCCTGCCTGGAATGTTGAGAAACGAAGCCCCGGGTGCAGCAACCATCGTTCACTCACCGACCATTCATCTTCTACAAAGAACCCGCTTTCGAGCGAATACTCCCTGGCCACCCTGTCCAGGTTGAATTCCGGGGCAATAGAATTCTTGAGCACAAAAGCAGTCGGAATGAAGGTGTGCCGTAGGCTTTGCAATCCTGCCTTGATCTTGTGTTGTGGCGTTGGAAGCCAATCCAGGTCAGCCTTGATGCCGATGTCCTTGATGGTAGAATTGTAGCGCAGATCGAAGGTCTCGTTATCAAAATCCGAGGATAATCGGATGGCAAAGGTATAATCACTGAGTATCAGGCTTGTGTTAAGAAAAGCCATGGGGCTGATTTGATGATTCCAGCGCAGGGTGCCGGTTTTGTTACCCCATCCCAGCGATGCGTTGGAACGTTCGCCCAGCCCCGCCGCGATGGTATTCGCATAAAATTTGTCTTGACCCAGGTAGCCGCTCAGGTAGAGCCGGTTCTTATCGTCGAGCTGATAATTGAATTTGGCATTAAGGTCTTGGAAATAATATCCGCCAATGCCCCCTCCATTGGAAGCGGAGAGCAGGAGAGGGGCGGTCAACAAATCAAAATACGTCCGACGCGCAGAAACAATCATGGAGGCTTTGTTCTTGAGAATGGGGCCTTCGGCTGTCACATTGGCAGAAATGTTTCCGACACTTCCCTCAGCGCACCATTGGTCCATGTTGCCGTCCTTCATGCGGATATCCAGGACGCTGGAAAGCCGTCCACCGTAACGGGCCGGGAATCCTCCTTTGGTAAGGGAAGCATTCTTGATGGCATTCCCGTTGAAAACCGAGAAAAACCCGAATAAATGCGAGGCATTGTACACGGTCGCCTCGTCCAACAAAATTAAATTTTGGTCAGGACCACCACCGCGCACATACAGGCCCGCGCTGCCTTCGTTGCCCTTCTGCACCCCGGGCATTAACTGGAACGTCTTGAGCAAGTCCTTCTCCCCGAAGAGCATAGGGATTTGTTGAATTTGTTGAGGGGTCAGCTCCACTTTGCTCATTTGAATTTCCTGGGCTTGACGTCGAACCCTGTCATCGATGATTTCAATTTCTCGAAGGTCGTTGGCGGCTGCCAAAGCGAAATCCAAACTTTGGTTGCGATCCAGGTTGATTTGCACCGTTTGGGTTTGGTACCCCACGTAACTCACCTGCAATCGGTACGTGCCCGATGGGAGGGTGATGGAATAAAAACCGTAGGCGTTGGAGCTGGTACCGTTCTGAATCTCAGGCACCCAGAGGCTGGCACCGGCAAGGGCTTCTTTGCCGGCTGCATCGCGCACGTAGCCACTTAGGGTGTGCCTTGTAATTTGGGCGTTGAGCTCCGTCCAGGACCAAGGACAGCAGAGGAACAACAAGACCCCCATCATCAGGTATCGAAGGGCAATCCGCAAAGAAATTGTATCGTTCATGGGTTCAATTTCAAGAGAGGGGAGCTTCAATCTGTTCCTTGCTTCCGAATGACCCAAGCGCTTTTTGCACCGCAAGCACATCGGCAAACTGATTGTAAAGAGGAACCGGGGCCATGCGAATGGTTCCAGGATTTCGCCAATCTGCCAATATCCCATGGTGGTGAAGGTGATCAAAGAGATCACGGCCACGATGCTCCAGGAACAAGGACAGTTGGCATCCTCGACGTCGTGGATTGGAAGGGGTCAAGATTCGCCCCTTCAGCTCGGGATGCTTTTTCCAAAAAGTCAAGGAGTACAGCCTCCAGCATTTCGGTTAGTGCAAGGGATTTGTTACGAAGGGCCTCCATGCCGGCTCGGTCATGGAGTTCCAAGGCCACCGCATGGGTGCCATGGCCATGACCTGCGCGTTGCTGAGCTGCCAGGCCTGTGCCCCTGTTGCGGGCACAAAATCCCTGGGCATTTCGAAACGTGTGGCCGCTTCATGGCCCCACCAACCCTCCAAACGGCCCAAATCCTGACGGGCATGATGCTTGCGGTGGACGAAGAGACCCGCAGGCCCGCCCGGTCCGGAATTAAGGTATTTGTAGGAACACCAACAAGCAAAGTCCACACCCCATGCATGCAATTCAAGGGGGACATTTCCTGCTGCATGGGCCAGGTCCAAACCGACCAAGGCGCCCACCCGGTGAGCCGCCTCCACCACGGATGGGATATCAAAGAATGAACCCGTGTAGTAATGCACGGCGCCCAGCATCACCACCGATAGCCGTTCCCCCAAGAGGGCTATTTGCTTCAGAACAGGAGCGGTAGGATCCTCATCCCGGTCATCCGGCAGGGCAACTTCCACCAAACATCGTTTGGGATCCAAGCCATGATGACGGATTTGGCTGTCCATGGCGTATTGGTCCGAAGGAAAGGCGCCTGCTTCCATCAAAATGATGTTACGGCCATGGTCATTGGACCGGTATCCGGCTGATAGAAGCCCGCCATCAAAAGGTGCAGGTTCACAGTCAAGGTATTCCCCGCCACGACTTCGCACGCTTCGGCGCCGACTAAGCGTGCGATAGGCCCCGAAAACCGTTGATGGTAATCCATCCAAGGATGCACCCCCTCAAAATGACCTTCCACTGCCCGCTGCGCCCATGAATCCGTTTCCACCTTCAAGGCCGCCGGCACCCCCAAGGGCATCAAACCCAAAGAATTCCCACAGAGGTACACCCACGGTTCCCCGTTCTCCCTACTCGGTTTGGCAAATTCCATTCCGAAGCGAGCAAGGGGGTCGTTCAGGTCGAGTTGGGCGATTTGCTGGGGATCAAGAATATGCATGGCTGTCGATTCAGAATGCTCAAAGGTAAGATGATCTAAAAGCCCATGTCCATACCACCGCCACCGGCTCCGCTGCGTCGAATTCTCTGGAATAGAGAGGCCTCGGCATTCCCAAAGCGGTAAGAGACCGTGAGACGGAGGAAACGAACCTCCCGACGGCGAATGAACTCCTGGAACAGGGTTTCGCTTTGGATCGTGTTACCAAAACGTCGGGTATTGAAGACATCCGAAAGCAGCAGGACAGCGGTCCATGATTTGTTCCAGGTCAGGCTGGTGGACAAGTCCATACCGTAGGCGGGATAGGTGATCCCTTGCGGTAGAATTCGTGGGCTTCGTATTCCCCGTTCCATTGAAAGGACCAACGGTTATCGGGCCTGAAGGCAATCTGACTTTTGGCGGTCCATGACCAACC
>RFMW01000057.1 GCA_009927485.1 Sphingobacteriia bacterium | reverse complement strand
TGCTGAATTGATGATTCAATTCGGCCAGATGATAAAATTCCGGTGCCAAGGCAGGATTTCCAACCCTGAACCCTTGGGCATCGGCAAAGAGGATGAATGGCAAAACCTGAAAGAAACCCGGCCTTCCGATTTTGCGGGATGCATTGATTTGCAGCTCATGCGGTCCAAATTTTCGGCTTAGGTACACCCCCGGGAAAAACGCCTTCCCCCAATTCGCTTGGCCGTTGGGATAACGGTAACTGAAGCTGGAATCCCCCAAAGCCGGAAGCCTTACATCAAATTGTGTTTGCTCCAAGCGCAAGCCGGCCTGAATCCCCCATGGTCCCAGCATGAATTGCCTGTTGAGGTACGCCGCATTCACCAAATCATGGATTTCGAATTGGTTGCTGAGCTGTGCATTGATTTCCTGATTCCCACCATTCAAACCAACTTTGACTGTTAGATTGGATGAATTGATGCGCAAATTGCTACGCAGTCCCCATTCCCATTTGCCGTTGGCCATGGGGTAGATGTGGTCGTATTGGGCAGTGATCACCCGGTTCTGCCCGGACCCGTTGTTGTTTTGTTGGCGTTGCAAGGAATCGAAAGCAATTCCGCCTCGAATACTGTCGGCCAAGTTAAGGAATTGGGCAGCCGTCCCGTTGCGGGAGGCGTTGAGGTTCAAATCCACGGTCCATTCCTCTCCCGCCCTGGGGGTCGTTTTCCGTAACATCCATTGCAAGGATCCATATTTCCAAAAATTCGTTTGGTCATTGACCTGCTGGCCCACGAGGAAGGTATCGGAGGGAAGGCTAGATGTTTTTTGGGTCCAAGTGTAGGGTTGTACATCGTTGTTGCGGAAACGGCCATCCCCAATGCTAAGGGCAGTGGTCAAGGTGGTTCGCTGATTAAGCGAATAATCCCAGCCGATACGGCCCATTTGGAAGCGCCTTCCCAATTGACTTTCGGAGGTTTGGGCAAAGGTCTGCACCGGAGTTCCGTTGCTCAGATTTTGACGCAATGTTTTGTTCTGCAAGGGATTGTAGAAATCACTCCAATTGTAGGAGGCTGACCAAGCGGAGGCTCCTTCTTTGAGGTTCAAATTCATCCCGGTATTGTAACGACGTCCTGTGCCGGCCCCTGCGTTCAGCGATCCTTGGTACCCCGGGGTTGTGGACTTCTTCATGATCACATTCAACAAACCGCCGGTGGTTCCAGCATCAAATTTGACGGAGGGGTTGGTGATCACTTCGATACGATCGATTTGTTCCGCTGGAATTTGCTCCAAGGTCAAAACCGAAGGCCGCCCATCCACAAAGATTTGAGGGACAGCGTTACGAAGCCGAACCGTGCCGTCCGCGTCTGCCGTAACACCGGGTAAGTTTCGCATGACTTCCAGGGCGGAAGCGCCTTTGGCGGTCAGGTCCTTGTCCACGGTGTAGATTTTGCGATCGATGGCCAGAACGGTGCTTTGCCTGGTTTCCGTGACTTCCACCGCTTGGAGTTGGGTGGCGTCTTCCTCCAAGGTCAAATTCCCCACCTCCAGAGTGCTCCCACCCCCAGGGACCTTGATCGGCAAGTCCAAAGGCCTGCAGCCCAAAAGCGTACCTGCAGCAGGTAACTGCCGGGATTGACCTTCTCCAAACTAAAATAACCCCCGCCGTTACTCAAGGAGCCGGTGACCACGCTGGAGTCGGTGGTCTTGAGCAAGGCCACGGAGGCAAAGTCCAAGCCTTTGCTTTGGCCCTTGACCATCACCCTTCCTTGAACGACCGTACCACCGATTTGCGGCCTGCCGCCTGGCCCGGGTGGCGTCCCCGGCGATTGGGCCATCGAATCGAAGGAACCCAACAGTGCAAGGAACACAAGGCAACGGAAGAAGGCTGAGGACATGCTTAGGGTTTAGGGATGCAAAGTAATACTCAATTTGGGGCTGCTTTGTTTTGGGCAAGCCTCGTTCTCAACTACCTTTGCGGCCAAAATAA
>RFMW01000142.1 GCA_009927485.1 Sphingobacteriia bacterium | reverse complement strand
ATCCATGAGTTCTACCGGCAAAATCGCCCAAATTATCGGCCCGGTAATCGATGTGGCCTTCGATAGCGGCAGTCAACTTCCCGAATTGTACAACGCATTGTATGTAGATCGCCCTGGTGGTCAGCGTGTTGTGCTTGAATGCCAGCAGCATCTGGGCGAAGACTCCATTCGCACCGTTGCCATGGACGGAACCGAAGGATTGTTAAGAGGCATGGCGGTTGTGGACACCGGCAAGCCCATACAGATGCCTGTAGGCAATCAAATTAAAGGTCGCCTCTTCAACGTGGTTGGGGATGCCATTGATGGCCTCAAGGCGATTGATGCCAGCAAGGGCGGTTTGCCTATTCACCGAAAAGCCCCTGCCTTCGAGGATTTAAGCACCTCGACCGAGGTTCTCTTTACCGGAATCAAGGTCATTGACCTGATCGAGCCTTATGTGAAAGGGGGCAAAATTGGTCTATTTGGGGGTGCCGGGGTAGGGAAGACCGTTCTCATCATGGAATTAATCAACAACATCGCCAAGGGTTACGATGGGATGTCGGTCTTTGCGGGAGTTGGAGAGCGTACCCGTGAGGGCAACGATTTGATGCGCGAAATGATCGAGTCCGGTGTACTCCGGTACGGTGATGCCTTCCGCCATGAAATGGAAGAAGGGAAATGGGCCTTGGACAAGGTGGATTATAACCAATTGGAAGAATCCCGTATCTCCTTGGTCTTTGGCCAAATGAATGAACCACCGGGAGCCCGTGCTCGTGTTGCGCTCTCCGGCTTGACTTTGGCCGAACATCTGCGCGATGGCGATGAGAAAGATGCCAGCGGTCGCGATATTCTTTTCTTTATCGACAATATCTTCCGTTTCACCCAGGCCGGTTCCGAGGTTTCGGCCTTGTTGGGACGTATGCCCTCAGCGGTAGGTTACCAGCCCACCCTGGCTACGGAAATGGGTCTAATGCAAGAGCGGATCACCTCCACCAAAGGGGCTCCATCACCTCGGTTCAAGCCGTGTATACGTCCCTGCGGATGACTTGACCGACCCTGCTCCTGCCACCACTTTTGCCCACTTGGATGCCACCACCGTACTCAGCCGTAAAATTGCCGAGCTTGGTATTTATCCTGCGGTGGATCCCTTGGATTCCACATCCCGCATCTTGACCCGGGACATTTTGGGCGATGCGCATTACGATTGTGCCATGCGGGTTAAGCAAATTCTTCAGCGCTACAAAGAGCTGCAAGACATCATTGCGATCCTGGGGATGGATGAATTGAGTGAAGAGGACAAATTGGTGGTGGGCCGCGCCCGCCGCGTTCAGCGCTTCCTTTCCCAACCCTTCCACGTTGCCGAACAATTCACCGGAATGCCCGGAGTACTCGTTCCCATTGAAGAAACCATCCGCGGGTTCAACATGATCATCGACGGGGAAGTGGATCAATACCCTGAGGCGGCGTTCAATCTCAAAGGGAGCATCGATGATGTCATTGAGGCAGGACGCAAAATGTTGGCAGAACAATCCTAAATCCCATGGCCTTAACCCTTCAGGTGCTCACCCCCGAGAAGACTCTTTACGAGGGACAGGTGGTCTCGGTCCATGTTCCAGGGAACGATGGCCCTTTTGAAGTGCTCAAGGATCACGCCCCAATTGTGGCATCCTTGGCCAATCCAGGGGTTCTTCACTTCAGAACATTGGACGGCCAAGCCATGAAATTCAACCTCCTCGGTGGGGTGGTCGAAGTTTTGGCCAACAAAATTATTTTGCTGAGCCCTGGACTCCAGCAGGACTAAGCCTCAATCGCTGGGATCTCCCCAGTTATCTTCATCTTCGGCCTTTTCGTAGGCATAGCCGGAACAATCCATGTTGATGCTTATTCCTCCTTCAGGGGCTGGAAAGCTTGCGGGTTTGAGGTTAAGTCGGCTATCGGCCATTACCTTCTGCATGAAGAGCCCAAAGATGGGCAAGGCTGTGTTGGCCCCTCCACCCAGGCTGGTGCTACGGAAATGCACGGCCCTGTCGTCTGCTCCAACCCAAGCCCCCGCCACGAGGTTGGGATGAAAACCAATGAACCATCCGTCCGAATTGTTTTGGGTAGTTCCGGTTTTGCCAGCGAAATCTCCCGACAACTGGTAACGGTAGCGTAAGCGGGATGCGGTTCCCCCATCCACAACTTTCTGCATGATTTTGGTCATCACGAAGGCTGTTTCTTCGCTTAACACATCCTTGGTTTCGGAGAAATTTTCCATCAAAACATTGCCCTGCCGGTCGGTGATTTTGGTGATGTACATGGGCTTGGTCCATACCCCCCGGTTGGCGTAGGTGCCGTAGGCTCCTACCATCTCGTACACGCTCATATCAAAGCTCCCCAAACAAAGGCTGGGGTAAGGTTCCATGGGGCGAGGTGATGCCCATTTTGCGGCTGAGTTCAATGACCGGTTCCGGCCCGACCTGCTTCATCAAATATGCGACGATGTTGTTGATGGAAAGGGCCAATCCTCGGAACATGCTCATGGTGCCCCCGATTTTGCCGTCGTAATTTTTGGGTGTCCAATTTTCGAATGCTTCGAAAGTAACAGGCATGTTGGGGATGGGGAGGCAAGGATCGAAACCGTTGTCCACGGCGACCGTGTACACCAGCGGTTTGAAAGCCGATCCTACCTGCCTGGTGGCGGTGGGGTTGACGTGATCGTATTGACTGAAATCCATGTCAATTCCTCCAACCCAGGCCTTGATATGACCGTTGTGGGGATCCATTGCCATGAATCCGGTGTGAAGAAATCGCTTAGCATAGCGGATGGAATCCATTGGGGTCATGAGGGTGTCCCGGTACCCATTCCAAGTGAAGATGCGTATCTCGGCGGGCTGATCGAAATGCTTTCGAATGGCCGAAGCTGACCAATCCTGATCTTTCAAGGCACGGTACCTGGAGGAACGTTTCATGCCTTGTTCCAGAATTTGGGTAAATTCACCCCAGGGATCTTGGCCCTTCCAGTGTTGGTCGAAGAGCTTCTGCAGGTCTTTCATTTGGGTACGCACGGCTTCTTCGGCGTATGCCTGCATTCTGGAGTCGATGGTTGTGTAGATTTTGAGCCCGTCACGGTACAGGTTGTAGGGTTCTCCTTCGGGATTGACCTGGGTTTCGATCCATTGACTAAGTTCTTGCCGCAGGTATTCCCGGAAATAGGTGGCGGTACCGGCTGCATGGCTTTGAGGACGAAGATTCAGGGACAGGGGGAGGGCCTGGTAACGCTCGCCAACCTCGGGCTCGAGAAAATCATATTTGATCATCTGGGCGATGACGGTATTGCGCCGGTCCAAGGCCCGATCTTCGTGCCGAACCGGGGAATAATACGAGGTTCCTTTGAGCAGACCCACCAACAATGCGGCCTCATGAACATCCAGGGATTTGACGTCTTTGTCGAAATAGGTTCGGGAGGCTGAGCTTACCCCAAAGGAATTGTAACCGAATTCTACCGTGTTAAGGTACATGGCCAGAATTTCTTGTTTGGTGTAACGTTTCTCCAATTGGACCGCAATGATCCATTCCTTGATTTTCTGAAGAATGCGGGCAGGTTTGGAGCGAGCCCTACCACCGCTGAACAGGTTCAGGGCCAATTGCTGGGTTAGGGTCGAGGCACCGCCTTCTCGTCCCATGAACACCACTGCCCTTGCCAAAGCCCTCAAGTCAATGCCGGAATGCCGGTAGAATCGCACATCTTCGGTGGCTATGAGCGCCGAGATCACATGCGGTGAAATCTCATGGAATTTGGTGTAGGATCTGTTCTGCAAATAGTATTTTCCGAGGACTTGACCATCGGCAGCAATAATTTCGGTTGCCAGATTGCTGCGTGGATTTTCCAAATCCTCGAAGCGAGGCATTTCGCCGAGGCCGCCCGAGATGGTTAAAACCAGAAAGGTGATCAGCAAACCCAAACCCACCCAATAAAGACGCCAAACTCGCCTTATCCAGGGCGATGCGGGGGGTGGGGTATCCGGGCTGGGCTGTTTCACGGGTTATGGGGAATTTTCTTGGTCGAAATAAGCCAGGTAATCGTTCAAAGATAAATTCTTGTAGAGCTTTCCGTAATTTTCTTTGGAGGCATAAAACCAATGGTATTGGTCCTTCTGAAGGTTGCTGAATAAATCCTTGTCCGCCAGGGCCTCTCGCCAAAATTGCTTGGCTGTGGCCAGGTCAGGGAGCTCCCGCAGCAGGACCAA
>RFMW01000061.1 GCA_009927485.1 Sphingobacteriia bacterium | reverse complement strand
TGGCCCTGATCGCAGGCCTCATTCTAATGGGTTTCATGCTGCCGGGGGCTGTTCAGTCCCAATCCTGGGTCAAAAGGCAATACCATAACGTCACCGCCCGCTTTAACGGGCTCTATTATGCCAAGCTAAAGCACCGTGAGGCTATGGAGGAAATCATGTTGGCCCACAAAGATGATTATGCCCAAAACCTGCCTGTGTTTGTGGTATCCTTGGATGCGGCGGTTAGCTCCGGGGCTTCTTCCTTTGAAGAGTCCATCAAGAAATGCTCCAATGTCATTCAGCGCAAAGAACATAGCCGTTGGATCGACGAGAGTTTTCTACTGATTGGGGAATGCTATTATCTCCGCAGAAATTTCTTTGATGCCATCGAAACTTTCCAGTACATCAACACCAAATTCAAAGGAAGTCCCGAGGCAGATTTGGCCTCGGCATGGCTCGTGCGTTCTTACACTGCAACCAAGCAACCTAGCAGAGCCCAAGCCGTTGTGGACCGAGCCCTTGAATCCAAAAAATTCAGTCCTGAGCACAAAGGTTGGCTGTACTTGGCCGCAGCCGAATCCCAGTTGGCGCAAAATCGATTCCAGAAAGCCTCTGAATACTTGGAACTTGCTCTGAAGTGTCGATTACCGAGAGCTCAGAGACGCCGAACAGCCTTCCTCCTCGGTCAAATCTACCTCGACATCGAAAGCCGTAAAGCGCCCGCGCATTTCCGTAGCGCCCTAAGAATGAGGCCTGAACCGGAAATGAGCTTTCAATGCAAAATTCGAATGGCTTCTGCATACACGGATATACGGGATGGGAATCTGAAGGCGCAACGAATCCTGCTGAAACTCGCCAAATCCAAAAAATATTTTGCGTACCGCGATGTTTTGTATTACGAAATAGCCCAAATTGATCAAGATCGAAAAGACAACAAATCGATGTTGTCGAATTTAAGGAAGTCGTTGGAGCATTCTTCTGAAATCAATGCCCAAAGAAAAAAAACTTGGCTAG
Organism: Sphingobacteriia bacterium; assembly: GCA_009927485.1. Classification (GTDB taxonomy): domain Bacteria; phylum Bacteroidota; class Bacteroidia; order UBA7662; family UBA7662; genus SYHX01. The sequence continues at coordinate 1,426 of RFMW01000061.1, read as the reverse complement.
CCTTCGCAGATTATTATTTTGATGCCAAAAATTATCCAAAGGCACAGATGTTTTTTGATAGTTTGGGGCAAAACACCGACAAAGACCACCCTCGTTTCAAAGAAATCAAGAACAAACAAAATTACTTGGGGGAACTGGTCAAAAACATGCAATTGATCGAGTTACAGGACTCTTTGCTAGAATTAGGGGCGATGGACGAAAATCGTTTGATTGCCAGAATTGATCGTATCCTGGACGAGGAGAGGCAAGAGGCTGCCCGTGAAAAAGCAAGGCAAGCGGACTCCATCAAAACTGCTGCCAACGCTGCATCCACCAGCCCCCAGTTTATTGACCCCATGCTCATGCAGAAGACCATGATGAGCGCACCAACCGCCAATGCAGGTGGGGATTGGCATTTCTATAACAACCAAATCTTAGGCGTGGACCTCAACCAGTTTATGCAGCTTTGGGGAAAACGCGATAACAAAGACCATTGGCGAAGAAGCACCAAAGGCCAAAATGATGAAAGCGAAGCCCAGGCCGGTTCCGGTCCAAGCGAAGAGTTAAGCGCCGAACAGGCCTTGGCGGATTCTCTTGCCAAATTACCCCGAACCCGGGAAACCCTTTTGCAACAAATCCCTCGTGACGAGGTTTCGCGTACCCGTTCCTTGGATCTGGTTCGCAAGGCCCATGTCGCTCTCGCCAAAGGATACAAGGATCGATTTTCGGATTATCCAGCCTCCTTGGGTTGGCTGAGTAAACACCTCAAGAGATTTCCGGGTGCCGTCAGCGAGCCAGAAGCCTTGTATCAATCGTATTTGTGTTATGATTTGACGGGCAAAGTCGCGGAGAAAGAACAAATGCGGCAGCTCTTGGACAGCCTCTACCCGGAATCTTCCTATACCAAACTCATGAACGGCTCCTATACAGTCAATGCAGATTCCATGCATGAGGCTGCGGATCTCCATTACAGGGAATGTTACCGACTCTACTCCATGGAAATGTACGACTCGGTGATTTTCCAATGCAAAATGGCCAAAGCGCGTTTTGGGTCGGATACCCTCATGCCCTATTTCGGCTTTTTGGAAACGGTAAGTGCGGCACGCAAGGACACAAGCCTCTTGATTCAAAGCTTGGAGGCCTTTACAAATCGGCCCGATGCCGGTCAGGTCGCATATGCCGCAAGGGATTTGTTGGAGGTCCTGCGACCTACCGCAACCAAAGGCCCCGGTGGAGGGCCAAGCAAGAATGAGCCCGGAAGCAAGGTGAAGGATCGCTATGAATTCAAACCGGATTCCTTGCAACCGCATTATTTGATATTGCGCATGGATGCCTCGGTTTATAAGAAAAACATTGAAATTGGTGTCAAATTGACCCGTTTCGCGGAGAAAACTTCCAGCGATTCGTTCTCAAAATGTCCTACCCCTTGTACAAAGAGGTGGAACAA
>RFMW01000171.1 GCA_009927485.1 Sphingobacteriia bacterium | reverse complement strand
CAAATCGGGATCCTGGGTATAGGCAAAGGCCACGCCATCCCCAAGGGCGGTACGCAGTCGCTTCTCGAGATCCTCTTGGTTAGCGGCATCGAGAGGTTTTGCAGAGGTCACCCGAACCCGTACGGTTCCTTGTTGACGTTCATAGAGTTCCACATAGGATTCGGCCATGCCACCGCTTTCGGCTTCGCGGTGCTTACGCACCACGAGTTCCAGAAACGAGAGGGTTAGAGAGTCGAAAGTGCTCCCAAACAAGGCAGCGAGAACACGGTTTTTGGCATCTGCCTTGATCAAAGGCGATCGAAACATGCGATCCAAATCGCGGTTGCTGCGAACGGCTGAGGCCAATTCCTTCATGTTCTGGTACACCTGTTCACCCTTACCCTGCTCGGTCGCCAAGCGTAGCAGCGAAACAGCGTAGCGTTTTGCGATGCGTGGGTTATTCATGCCGTATGGGATGAGGGTGTACGGATTGGAGGATTAGCGGGATGGAATTTGGAGATCACGAAGCTGTTCTTGTAAATAAGCTTCCTGGGCTTCGTCCTTTTGGAGCTCTTTGCGGAGCAGCTTTTCGGCAACATCCACCGAAAGGGCTGCCACCAAATTTCGAACTTCGGTCAATGTGGCCTTGCGTTCGTTTTCGATATCTTGCCGAGCCATCTCCAGAAGTCTTTTCCCTTCTTCTTCAGCCTTGGAACGGGCCTCCGACAGAAGATGATCCCTGGTTTTTTTAGCTTCGGTTAGCATCTGATCACGCTCGGCCCGGGCCTGCGCCATCAACTGTTCGTTGTCGGCCTGCAGGCGAACCATCGCTTCGCGGGCCTCTTTGGCGGCGTCCAGGGCCTGTCTGATTTGAGCGTCCCTTTCGTTCACTGAATCCAGAATAGGTTTCCACGCAAACTTGCGCAAAACCAACAAAAGGAGCAAAAACGACAGGGCAGGCCAGACCAGCAGACCCAGCTGAGGGGTTACCAAGTCCATGGAAACCTCCTTAGGCTACCAGAAGAGCAACAACCACCGCGAACAAGGCTACACCCTCAATAAGGGCTGCAGCAATAATCATGGCTGTTTGGATTTTGGGGGCAGCTTCGGGCTGACGAGCGATGGCTTCGGTAGCTGAACCACCAATACGGCCAATACCCATACCGGCGCCCATGGCGGCGAGTCCTGCTCCAATCGCTGCGAGTCCTGTAATCGTTGTCATAACTTTAAATTTAGGTTGTTGAGGTTGGGGTTAAATAATTGAGGTTTAAAATTCTTAGTGAGTTTCGTGTTCCGGTTCGGCGGTGGCCAATCCGATGAACAAGGCGCTTAAAAGGGTGAAAACATAGGCCTGTAGCGCGGCCACCAACATTTCCAGGCATTCCATGAACAAAACGAAGGCAATGGAAACCGGCGCCATGGCTAAACTCTTGAAAATAAATATCAAAGAAATCAAGCTAAGGATAATGATGTGCCCTGCGGTGATGTTCGCAAACAATCGAATCGTCAATGCAATGGGCTTGGAAAAAATCCCCACCAATTCGACCGGAACCATGATCGGATACAACCAAAGGGGAACATGGGGCTTGAATATATGTCCCCAATAGTGCTTGTTCCCGCTCCAATTGGTGATGACTAAGGTGAATACAGCCAAAACCAAAGAAACCGCGATGTTACCGGTCAAATTCGCGCCCGTTGGGAGCAATCCCAACAAATTATTGATCCAAATAAAGAAGAAAGCGGTGAGCAAAAAAGGCATGTAACGATGATATCGATGCTCTCCAATATTGGGTCGAGCAATATCATCCCGGATAAAGAGAATAATGGGTTCCAAAAAGCGGGCCAATCCTCCGGGGAGTTTTTGGTCAGCGCGGGCATAGGACCTGGCCATTGAACCAAAAATGAGAACAAGCAGCAGGACGCTGATGAGCATCGAGGCGACGTTTTTGGTAATCGAAAAATCCAAAACCGTTAAACCGGAGGCTTCTGCAATGTGCCCGTGTTCGTCCATGTGAAAAGTAAGACCATGGGATACTGGACTGGCATGCCCGTGTTCAAAAGCAGAAGACAACCACGTATGGAATTGCCCCTGGCACCAAACAATCACGGGCAATGGGATGGACACCGGGTGGCTTACCCCGTGCTGATCAACATGGTCATACAGATGCCAATCATGCGCATCGGCGATATGATGCAAAATGACTTCGGAGGCATTGAACTCTTTAGGTTCGGAGGAATCGGAGGCAGGTTCCTGGGATGAAGCCGAGGTGGCAGAAGCCTTAGCGGACGCCGAATTGGTGTGCAGCGTCAAGCCCAACAGGCCTACCCAAAGGAAGGAACAGCGAATTACCAGATGCAAGAGGGAAGTTTGGGACACAAAAGCAGCTTGAAACGTTTGAAGAAGGCTATTTGACCTGCCTCAAATGCGGGCGCAAGATAGAAAGCAAGGCCCATTTTACAAAAATCAAATGCACCAAAACAATGGCCACAAAACCCAGGCCTGAGAGGCGATGCTCAAGGCCTCCGATTTGATAAAAGGCCAAAATCCCCAACAGGTTCAATAGCAGATGGGCCAATGAAAAAAAGGGGGCTCCCTTGGCAAGCCAATCCCCGTTATTGGACCATGGATGAGCAAAAATGGCCAAGTACAGGGTATTCAACCCAATGCATATCCAAAGGCCTTGACGCAGGGAGGGAAGCGCGGCTGCGTTGATTCCCAGCTCCAGCTCCATTACCCACCTAATAATCAGGTTGAGGAAGGTAAAAGCGAACCAAATGATCCAAACATGCTTAGCCCTTTGCATTGCAGCCCGGTAACTTTAGGAACGGAACCGGGACCAAACAATCATCATGGCCATCATCAGGCCCAACAAAAGGCCTGCAATGGTCAACCACGGCCGATCCAAGGCCATACGGGCATCAAGTTCATGGCCTATCCATGCGCCTACACCAATGGGTACGGCCATTTGGAAGGCCAAACCGCCGTAATGAGCGAGAGCGTCAGGCAGTTTTGGCATGGGCGTCCCCGGCATAGACCCCTCGAAGGGCTTGCATGGTGCATTTGCCTGTCAACTGGGCCCCTTCTTCGACCACCAATTTGGGAGCGGAAATATCGCCGATCACTTTGGCGGTAGCCGAAAGCAAAATGGATTCGCTGGCTTCGATATTACCCTCGATTTTCCCATAAACGTGCACATTCTTGCCGCGTGCACCCCCTTTGATCACCCCTTGAGCGCCCACCACCAGACGACCATCCGTGGTCACATCCCCATGGGCTTGTCCATCAAGCCGTAAATCGCCTTTGCAGCTTAGATTCCCCTCTACACGAGCCCCTTCGGTCAGCGCATTCATCTCGACCCCGGTTGGCCGACCCAATTTGAGTGGTAAGTGCATGTTCATAAGGCAAATTTAGGGTTTTGGAGGTGTTTTTGTGTCTTGTCCCCTGACTTTGGAGGCCTTTTGAAGGGCGAATTCCCTTTCTACCTCCCACCGCAGCAAGGAATCGGCCCTGCCAAGGGCGGTATCCAGGAGCTCAATGCCGTAACTGTACCCCACATCCGGCCTAGGCAAATCCTGGTATTGGAAGGAATCCTCCCCCAATATTTCTCTACGCAGAACCGATATGTTTCTTTGATTCATGACAATGTAGGCTTCCAGTGAATCGATCCTCTGGCCCTGAAGCACTACTTGCTTTTCCCATTTGCGCCTGCTGTTCCCCGGCATATACGAGCCAAGGGGTGTATACACCAAAATAGCCCCGAAGAAGAGCCAACCCACCACCAAAAAAGTGCTGATCAGCACCAACCAATCCCAAGGCCTAAGCAAAATATTGATTTTGGCGTGGAGATCGCCTTCTGAACGGACAATAAGGCGATAATCCAAACGCATTTTGCGCCAGAAATCCACCAACAAACGGACGAATCGAAAAGGTTTCATTGCCTTGGTTGCAATTTATACCTTTGGAGACGTTAATGGGTAGCGCAATTTGTCAATGAGTTCACAAAATTCTCCACAACCGCAGGCGGTTTTTCTGAATCGAGCCAAGA
>RFMW01000121.1 GCA_009927485.1 Sphingobacteriia bacterium | reverse complement strand
CGTGAGTTGATTATCGGGGACCGTCAAACCGGCAAAACAGCCATCGCGATCGATACCATCATCAACCAAAAAGAATTTTACGAGGCCGGCAAGCCGGTTTATTGCATTTACGTTGCGGTTGGCCAAAAGGCCTCTACGGTGGCCAATATTGTCAAAACCCTGGAGGATAACGGAGCCATGCCTTATACCATCGTGGTGGCGGCCTTTGCCTCGGATCCTGCTCCTCTTCAGTTCTATGCGCCGATGGCCGGTGCTGCGATAGGGGAATACTTCAGGGACTTGGGAAATCCTGCCTTGATTGTGTACGATGACCTCTCCAAACAAGCGGTAGCCTACCGGGAAGTTTCGTTGTTGCTCCGTCGTCCTCCAGGACGCGAGGCCTACCCCGGAGACGTTTTTTACCTCCACTCCCGTCTTTTGGAAAGAGCTTGTAAGTTGAACTACAACGACGAGATCATCGCCCAAATGAACGACCTGCCAGAATCACTCAAAGGCAAGGTCAAAGGTGGGGGCTCCTTAACCGCCCTTCCCATTATCGAAACGCAGGCTGGTGACGTGTCGGCCTATATTCCGACCAATGTTATTTCGATTACGGATGGTCAAATTTTCTTGGAGTCCAACCTCTTTAACTCCGGTGTACGTCCCGCCATTAACGTGGGTATTTCGGTGTCCAGGGTAGGGGGGAATGCCCAGATCAAATCCATGAAAAAGGTTGCGGGTACCCTTAAGCTGGATCAGGCCCAGTACCGTGAATTGGAGGCCTTCTCCAAATTTGGATCCGACCTGGATGCCGCGACCAAAGCAGTTTTGGACAAAGGTTCTCGGAACGTCGAAATTCTAAAGCAACCGCAGTATTCACCGTTTAGGGTCGAAGACCAGATTGCGATTATTTATTTGGGTACCAAAGGTCTTTTGATGGAAGTGCCCATGGCCAAGGTTCGTGAATTTGAAGCGGATTTTCTGGCGACACTCCGAGCCAATCATCCTCAGGTTTTGGAAGCCCTCAAGGCCGGCAAATTTGAAGATAGCCTAACCGACGTGTTATCATCGACGGCCAAGCAGTTGGTTGCCCGCTACAAGGCCTAATCCCGGTAAGTCCTCCCCAGCATGGCCAATCTCAAAGAAGTCAGGGTACGCATCGGCTCGGTTATCTCTACCCAGCAGATAACCAAAGCCATGAAAATGGTTTCGGCCTCCAAATTGAGGAGAGCCCAAGGAGCTATTCAGCAAATTCGCCCCTACGCGGAGGGCCTTCAGAACATCGTGGGTCGCTTGGTGGCCGGGTTGGAGGGTTCAGATACCGAAATGCCTTTGACCCAAGTCCGTGATGTCAAGCGGGTTGGGGTCGTTTTGTTGACCTCCGACAAAGGATTGTGCGGTGGTTTTAACAGCAACTTAATCAAAACAGCCCGCCGCTTTATCCAAGATTTGCCTTCCAATCAACAAGCCACCCTGATTCCGGTTGGCCGCAAAGGGGCTGACTTTTTTAAACGGTCGGATTTGCCCAAGGATTTGCGCTTCAAGGATCTCATGCTCAAAATCCGCTACCAAGCCACCGCCGAAATGGCCGAAGAAATCAGCAAAGCCTTTGTGGCCGGGGAATACGATAAAGTTGTGGTGATCTACAGCGAGTTCAAGAATCCTGTGGTTCAGTATTTTAAGGTAATGCCTTGGCTTCCCCTTCAGGCGGACTCGGATACATCAAGCGCATCTGTTTCGGCGAACCAAGAAGCTCAGGCGGATTATTTGTACGAGCCCGGTCGGGAAGCGATTGTGCGGGATTTGTTACCGTTTTCGCTGGCCATCGAGCTTCACAAAGCGATGTTGGATACCCAGGCCTCTGAACATGGCGCCCGCATGACGGCCATGGACAAGGCCACCGAAAATGCAGGAGATTTGTTGCGGGAACTTCGCTTGCAGTACAATCGCGCTCGTCAGGCCGCGATCACGACTGAAATCACGGAAATTGTCGGCGGTGCTGCGGCCCTTGCGGGTTAATTTGTTTTCATGATCTGTTTGCGACTCCTCCAGGGGTTGGCGGTTTCACTTACCTTATGCTTGATTTAATCTTTGGCCTGGATGAGGTTGATGAGGTGGCCGTTCAGGTGCTTGATTGGGTGAAGCATCAACAGGGTCAGAGAAGGATTCCATGGTCAGGCCCTTTCGCCATTTCATTGAGCGGCCCCATGGGTAGTGGCAAAACAACCTTGATTCGCGCTATGGGGAAACACTTAGGCTGTAACCCGCTGCCCACCTCGCCTACGTTCAGCTTGATACAAACCTACATGACGGCCAATGGTGGACAAGTGGTGCACGCAGATTTGTTTCGCTTGCGGAATCCTCAAGAATGGCTTGCCTTGGATCTTGAAATTCTCGTGGCCGGGGCAGAATGGCTGTGGGTAGAGTGGCCCGAGAAAGCCATGGATTTTATGCCGGAAGGTATGGCTCATTTTGAGCTGGAGACCTGTACAGATAGCATTCCGCAGACAACTTTAACACTACAGCGTCGTTTGCGCTTTCAGGGTTGGGCGTCGTAATCTGAAGTAGCGTTTAGCGATTTTTTGGGTTATATTCGTTGATTCCCAATATTGAACTCCATGGTCCAAGCCGCCCCATTGGTTGCCCGAATTAAAGTTGATCGCAAACAGGTTGGTTTGAAAATTGGAATACCCTGCGAGCGGGGCTTTCAAGAAAATCGAGTCGCCATAACGCCTCAAGGGGTTGCCTTGTTGGTGCACAACGGCCATGAAGTGGTCGTGGAAAGGGATGCGGGAATCCACAGCTTTTTCACGGATCAGGATTATGCCGAAGCGGGAGCCTTGCTGGTCGATGGTCCTTCCGAAGTGTATCAGTGCCCGTTGGTGGTGAAGGTTGGGCCGGTTCCTGCGGAAGAATTGCATTATTTGCGTCAGGGTCAAATGGTTTTCTCCGCATTGCATTTGCCCAGCATGAAATCCGGGGATCTCAAAGAAATTATAGGCCGTAGAATTACCGGTATTGCTTACGAATACCTCACGGACCGCAGTGGTTTCCAGCCGGTGGTCCGATCCATGAGTGAAATCGCGGGCACGATGGCCATTCTCATTGCCTCGGAATACATGAGCAATCAATTTCAGGGCCGAGGTCGTTTGCTTGGCTCCGTGACCGGGGTTCCTCCGACCAGGGTGGTCATCTTGGGAGCAGGTACCGTGGCTGAGCATGCGGCCAAAGCGGCTCTGGGCTTGGGCAGCGAAGTGGCCTTATTCGACAATTCCATTCGCAGGCTTAGGCGACTCCAATTGCTTTTGGGGAGGCCGGTCTACACATCGGTGATTCACCCTTCGGTACTTGCAAGTCAACTTTCGACGGCTGATGTGGTGGTCGGAGCCATGGGTGCACGGAATGGTCGAACTCCTATGGTGGTCACCGAAGCCATGGTCATGGGAATGAAGGCCGGTGCGGTCATTGTCGATGTGAGCATTGATCAGGGTGGCTGTTTTGAGACTTCCAGGCTAACCAACCATACCCAACCGGTCTTTGAACAGCACGGGGTGGTGCATTACGGGGTTCCCAATATCCCCTCACGGGTTTCGCAAACGGCTTCCGAGTCCCTTAGCAATATTTTGACCCCAATTTTATTGGAAGCGGGCCAGCGGGGTGGGGCTGAGGCCTTGCTTTGGCTCGAACAGGGCTTGAGGGCAGGGGTGTATTGCCACCAAGGCCACCTTACCCAACGGCATTTGGGGGAGACCTACCGTATGCCTTGGACCCATTTGGAGACCTTGATGGGTTCCGGCATGTAATCCTCACCCAGAAGAAAGCGCGTTTTGCGGTTTTTTAGAAAAAATCCCCATCCTGTTTAACTTTTTTTGAAAAAAGTTCCACAAGAATTTGGAAATACCAAATTCCCCCTTACTTTTGTTTAACGAATCACCCTCAAAGGTTAAACAAATGGAAAATTCCTTCACCGATCAAGTTGCCGCGCACGCTCTCGCGCTCAAGGGTTATGCCTTGTTTTTGACTCAAAACAGGGACGATGCCCACGATTTGTTGCAAGAAACCTACCTCAAAGCCTTCTCCAACCGCGAACGCTTTGCCCCGGATACCAACCTCAAGGGGTGGTTATACACCATCATGAAGAACACCTTCATTAACAATTACCGTCGCAAGGTCAAGCGTAATACCTTCTCGGACCATACCGAGCAGGACTATTATATCAATCAACCCAGTCAGCATATCCCCAACCAAGCCGAGTCCAGGATGGTTATGGAAGATTTGAATGCCGCCATAGCCGTGCTGCCCTTTGAGTTGAGGGAGGCCTTCATGCTAAATTTCCGTGGACACAAATACCAAGACATTGCCGACCAGTTTGGAATTCCAATAGGCACGGTCAAAACCCGGATTCATTTGGCGCGCAAAGCATTGAAGCGAAAACTGTCGGTTTATGGGGACCTTTATGGGCTAAATGCAGCGTAATTCTGCATGTCATCGCCCAATGCCCACTGCTACCAAAATAATTGTTATAGGATCCGGTTTTGCGGGCCTATCCGCTGCCTGTGTTTTAGCCGCTGAAGGCTATCAGGTTCAGATTTTAGAAAAAAACCAAGAGCCCGGCGGAAGAGCCCGGGTCTTGGAAGCCGAGGGTTTTCGCTTTGATATGGGTCCCTCATGGTATTGGATGCCCGATGTTTTTGAAGATTTCTTTGCACTCTTTGGGAAGAAGGTTTCCGATTACTACGATTTGGTTCGATTGGACCCTGCGTATACCATCGTTTATGGTCCTGACGATCAATTGGTTGTCCCTGCGGATCTCCAGGCTTTGGAGGAACTCTTCGAGTCCTACGAGAAGGGAGCGGCCCTCAAATTGAGGTCATTCCTCCAACAGGCCGCTTACAAATACGAAGTGGGCGTCAAAGATTTGGTTTTCAAACCGGGCAGGTCTATCACAGAGTTTCTGAGCCCCAAGCTCTTATGGGATGTGTTGCGAATGGATGTTTTCAGTTCCATCGCCTCGCATGTTCGATCGCATTTCAAACACCCCCATCTGGTCAAAATGATGGAGTTTCCGGTGCTTTTTTTGGGAGCTACCCCACAGAATACACCTGCTTTGTACAGCCTAATGAATTATGCAGATTTGGGCTTGGGGACCTGGTACCCCATGGGCGGCATGGGCAAAATCGTGGATGCCATGGTTTCCCTTGCCCAAGAACTTGGCGTTGAAATTCTCTACGGCAAGGAGGCCCTGTCGGTAGGATGCCAGGGTAACCGGGTCCAAACGGTTGAAACCAATGACGGAGTATTCCATGCCGATGCGGTGGTGGTAGGGTCGGATTACCGACACTTTGACCAGGAAATCCTCCCTGTTCAACACCGTAATTACAGCCACCGCTATTGGGAGCAAAGGACCTTGGCGCCTTCCAGCCTCCTTTTTTATATCGGTCTTTCCCAGCAAATTCCCGGACTGACGCATCATACCCTCTTCTTTGACGAAGACTTTGGATTGCATGCCGAGGAAATCTATGCCCGTCCCCAATGGCCCAGCAAGCCCTTGTTTTACACCTCCCTCGCCTCCAAGACCGACCCCACGGTGGCCCCTGAGGGCATGGAAAATCTGGTTATTTTGGTCCCTTTGGCCCCAGGGCTTCAAGACAGCGAAGATACCCGAGAACGGTACTACGCCTTGATCATGGATCGCTTTGAGCGTTTGACTGGGCAGCCTATTCGGGATTGGGTGGTGTACAAGAAATCCTATGCCCATAACGATTTTATCAAGGACTACCATTCCTTCAAAGGCAATGCCTACGGACTAGCCAATACCCTCAGGCAGACCGCCATTCTCAAACCCTCGCTCAAACACCGCAGCCTTAGCAATCTGTATTTCTGTGGTCAACTGACGGTGCCTGGTCCGGGCGTTCCCCCCTCCCTGATCTCCGGGAGGGTTGTTGCCAAAGAGTTGATCAAAGAATGGCCAAACCAATAGGGGCTTTGGTTTGTTTATTCGATAAAATTGCTTAGCTTCACCAAAGTTCCCTATGCTTAGTCTTTACCGCGATACCAATTTTGCGATTTCCCGCCTAATCACCCGGAAATACAGCACCTCGTTTTCACTGGGTATTTTGGCCTTTCAGCCCTCTTTCAGAGCTCCGATTTATTCTATTTACGGATTTGTACGGTATGCAGATGAAATCGTGGACACCTTTCACGATTACGACAAAGCCTTGTTGCTGGATGAATTCCGCAGGGATACGTACTTGGCCTTGGAAAGAGGAATTAGTCTGAATCCTGTCTTGGATGCTTTCGTGCAGACCGTGCGTCAATACGAAATCGGTACGGATTTGATTGATGCATTTCTGGACAGTATGGCCATGGACCTGCGTCAGGTGACCTATGCCCAAGACTCTTACGAGACTTACATTTACGGTTCCGCTGAGGTGGTGGGCTTGATGTGCTTGCGTGTTTTTTGTTACGAACAAGCAGGGCTTTACGAAGAATTGCAGGAAGGCGCCAGGGCTTTGGGTGCCGCATTTCAGAAGGTTAATTTTTTGCGGGATTTGAAGGATGACTACCAAGGCCGTGGACGAACCTATTTCCCAAACCTCAACCTTGGTGTTCAATTGGATAGCCATTCGAAAAAAGAAATCGAGAGGGATATCCAAAACGATTTTGACCAAGCCTATGCGGCCATTATGCGCTTGCCTCGCGGGGCTCGAATTGGGGTCCTTACCGCTTTTCGTTTTTACAAAAATTTGTTTCGTAAAATCCAACAGGCCTCGTCCGAACAAATTCTCATGGAGCGCATTCGGATCTCCAATGCAGAGAAAGCTGCGTTGTTGTGCTATTCGGTGTTGCAACATAAGCTTACCTAGGTTTTTTTGAAGGCGCTGCTTTGTTTGTCTTTTCTCTCATGGGCATGGGGGGCAGGTCCGACGAAGGGCCCGTTGACCTTGGAGGCTTATTTTGAGGCGGCTCAACACCCTTTCACCGCATCTCATTTCCAGGCGATTTTCGGTGAGGGCAGGCATTCTGAGCTATCGAATCCAGGTTTTGCAGGAGCTTACCGTGGCCTCTTGGCCCGGGATGGGCGCTCTCCGCTTTCGCGCTTAGAAAACGCCAAAGCCGCCTCCGCGCTCTTGAATCAAGCGGTAAGGCAGGATGAGTCCGATCCCCGGTGGAGGCTGTTGAGGCTAACCCTTGAGACTGAAATGCCTGGTTGGCTGGGCTTGTCGTCGCATGTTCAGCAGGATAAAGCCTTCCTGAATCGTCTTTTGTCCAAGAGGAGCAACGAGGGTAGGCTCCAGACGGTTCCAAGCAGTTCCGAGGATTGGCCAAAATTTTATAAAAAATTACAATTTTAGATTTTTGATGCTTTATCTTCGGAATAGTATTCTACAACCCATTTTGTAAAGGTCATCTCTTCAAGGTTTTTTGCTCACGATGTCCAATCCGTTGAGGTTTCTTAATTCTTGATTATTCGAAATTTTTAATTATGTCGGAACACAAGAGGGGATCCAGGACTAAAGAGGGTTTTGGAAGCAAAGTACGGGTTGCTGTGGTGGGTGGGGGAATTGCGGGAATGGCCGCTGCAGCCCGATTAGCCTACGCGGGTTGCAAGGTGGTGCTTTTTGAGGCCAATGCCGAGTTGGGCGGAAAGCTTAGTGAGCGGAGGAGCGATGGATTTCGCTTTGATTGCGGGCCCTCGCTTTTCACGTTGCCCCAAACCTTGGAGGCATTGTTCGAGGACTGTGGCCAAGAGCTCTCCAAGTATATGCAGTATGATCGCTTGGATCTTCTGACGAGGTACCATTACGCGCACAATGCTTGGGTTGATGCTTGGGTTGATCAAGAAAAATTTAGCCAAGAACTTTACGATAAGTTTAACGAAGATCCTTCCAAAGTCTTGCGTTACCTCAAGCGTGTCAAGTGGTTGTACGAATTGACGGCCCCTGTTTTCTTGGAGAGGTCCATACACCGCCGGTCTGAACTTTGGACTTTTGCAAATCTCATCAAGGTGATGGCTTTGCCTTTTATCGGGGCTTTCCAAAGTTTGTATCGTTTTAACAAAAGTCATTTTGATAAGGAGCGGACTGCTCAAATGTTCTCCCGAGTGGCGACCTACAACGGCTCCAATCCCTACCAGGCTCCAGGCACCTTGGCCTTGATCAACCATGTAGAATATGGCATAGGGGCCTATTATCCCCATGGCGGGATGATCGCGATTCGGGATGCCTTGGCAGCACTTCTCAATGACTTGGGTGTGGAGGTGCGGCTAACTACCAAAGTGGATAAATTTCATGTTTTTCAAAACAGAGTCCTTGGGGTTAAAGTCAAGGATGAGAAAATTCCTTTTGACCGGGTGGTGTCGGCATTGGATATTGCGTATGCCAAAGAGTATCTGTTTTCCAGGGATTTGATGGAGCCCAAAATGCGGTCCAAGAGTTTGGGGATGTCCGCCATGGTTTTTCAATGGGGGATCAAGGGAAATTTCCCGCAATTGGATTTGCACAATGTTTTCTTTTCCAAGAAGTACCGCAAGGAATTTGATAGCATGACCCGCAAGCAACCTTACCACGATCTTACCCTGTATGTGTACGTGAGCTCCAAGCGTAAGGCCGATGATGCCCCTCCAGGTCATGAAAATTGGTTTGTGATGGTAAATGTTCCTTGCGATCAAAAGCAGGATTGGGATAAAATTCGCGATTTCACCCGCAAGTCTGTTTTGCAACGTCTTTCTTCGGATTTGGGTTGTGATGTTGAATCGTTGATCGTGAACGAAAACGTGATGACCCCACTGCATTTCGAAAAAGCAACCCGTACCTATGCGGGGGCCTTGTATGGGCAGCATTCGAATTCAGTTTTTTCGGCGTTTCGCCGTTACCCCAACAAACACCCCCGTATTCACGGCCTTTATTTCTGTGGGGGTTCTGTGCATCCCGGGGGAGGTATTCCCATTTGTTTGCATTCAGCCAACATTAGTACACGATGGTTGTTGGATGGTCTTCGTGAATCCCGTAATCGGTCGCGCAGGAGTTCCAAGCGCAGCTCCAGGGATGGAGAATAAGGCAGGCTTACGGGTCTTGGAATGGGGTAAATCCATTCCGGTGCTTTGGTGGATATGGCCTTTGGTCTTTGTGACAGGGGGCTTAGGCGGACTCTTTCAAAATACCCGTGTTTTTTTTGTAGGTTTTACTTTTCCGGTGTTATTGACAGGCGCTTTGTGGGTTCTGTGGTCATCGCGCAAGCAGACCAACCCTCAAGCTTGGACTGCATTGATAATCTGTTATATCATAGGATTTACAAGCGAATGGCTGGGTGTAGCTACGGGTCAAATTTTTGGGCCCTACGGGTACGGCAACTTGCTTGGCCCTAAACTCATGGGGGTTCCGCCTTTGATAGGCCTTAATTGGGTGATCTTGGTTTGGGCTGCATACTCGGTGTGGCCATCGACTGCCCATGCGTGGTTAGCCGCATTGGGGGTGGTTTTCATGGACGTGATCCTGGAGCCCGGGGCTACCGCCTTGGGGTTTTGGACCTGGCAGCACCTTCCGGTTTTGGGCCAACCATGGTCCACGCTTTTGGTTGCGCCGCTTCGTAATTATGCCGCTTGGGGAATCTTGGCCTGGGTGATGATTCGGATTTTGGGAAGGAAATCATCGGGAGTACCTGTTGTTATGCCCTCGAGAACCGCCATTTTTTATACAACCTGTATGATGCTGTATTTTGGTATCTTGCTGTTGGGTAAATTCATGGGGGCTTTCCATTAATTTCTTTGAATTAGCCCTTCCTTTTTATTGCCCTTGGAAACTTGGAGGGCGCTTGTTCACAAAGGCGTCCATTCCTTCCTTTTGGTCTTGGGTCGCAAAGAGCAGATAGAAATTTTTGCGTTCAAATTCCAGACCTTCACTAAGGCCAAAGTCTTGGGCTTTGAGGACCGCCTCTTTGGCAAGGCGAACGGCAAGCGGCGCTTTTTCGGCGATTTCGGCAGCCAATTTAAGGGCTTCTTCCAAGTAGATTTCCACGGGGACCACCTTGTTGACCAAGCCAAGTTCGTAGGCCCTTCCTGCCCCGATAGGTTTACCCGTGAGGACCATTTCCATGGCCGCGATTTTACCAATCTGCCGAGTTAATCGTTGGGTGCCTCCAGCACCGGGCATGATGCCCAACATGATTTCAGGCTGCCCAATGCGGGTGCTTTCGGAAGCGATGACCATATCGCAATGCATCACCAGCTCGTGGCCCCCTCCCAAAACAAACCCCGAAACAGCGGCAATCAAAGGCTTTTTGAGGCGACGAATCTGTTCCCATGTGCTGAATTGATCGATGCGCAGCATGTCAATGGCCGATTTGTCGCTCATCTGGTGGATATCAGCTCCGGCGGCAAAGGCTTTGTCATTGCCCGTGAGGACCATGACTCGGACCGTGGGGTCTTGGTCAAGGGCCTGCAAAGCGTCCCGTAATTCGGCCATGAGCTCCAAATTAAGAGCATTAAGCTCCTTGGGTCGGTTAAGCCGCAACAGCGCCACCCCGGGCCGTACTTGATTTTCAACCAGAACTAAGTGATTTTTCATACTCAAAATTAGGAGGATTGCACGAAGGTTAGCCTATTAGCGGACACGCGAGTTAGTTTTGTAAGCATTAACCCCATTACCGTATGACCAGCAAATTATTACGACCAAGCATCCTCCTTACCGCGTTCTTTTCTTTTTGGAGCATCCATACCTGGGCTCAATTGGTCCTGCCTCAACCTTCCCCACGTGTGGAAGCAGGCTCACCATGGGAGTGACTGATTTGGAAATCGACTTTGGATCACCGGCAGTGAATGGCCGTGTAATTTGGGGGGGACTGGTCCCTTACGATGAAATTTGGCGAAGCGGGGCTAACGCCGCAACCTGGCTTTCATTCAGCACAGAGGTAAGCTTCGGAGGACAAACCGTGAAGGCGGGCAAATACGCCTTGTACATGATTCCCAGAGCCGGCAAAGCCTGGACGGTCGCCTTGAATTCGAACGAAGGCCAATGGGGTTCCACCTCTTTTAAAGAAAACCTCGATATCGTTCGGGTTGAGATTTCCCCTTCCAAAGCGGCTTCCTTCAGGGAACGTCTTGCCTTTGAATTGGAATTTATCAACGCCTCATCAGCCAATCTTCGTTTGCATTGGGAAAACATGCAGTTGGTGATTCCCATCAGTGCCGATTCCAAAACCCTGGGAATGAACAACGTGCGTAAATTTTTCGCCGATCGCCCCGGTGATTGGTACCCCTGCGCCAATGCCGCCATCTTTGCCTTGGAGCAAGGGAACGATCAGGCCTATGCCATGGATTTGGCGCTCAAAGCGGTTCGCTTGAACGGGGAGCATTTCTATCCGCGTTGGACGCTAGCCAGAGTGCATGCGGCCAAAGGAGAATACCGTGAGGCCGCGGAGCAGGCCGAACAAGCCCGGCTCAAAGGCGAGGCTGAGAATTCCGATTGGTACCAAGTCAACGCGGCGGACATTGCTGCTCGCAAAGCCGAATGGTCGGCCAAGGCGGCACCGGTACCGACATCCGGAAAGAAGAAAGGAAAGTAAAGATCGCGGGGCAGATCATGAGGGTATTTTCCCTGGGGCTCATCGCGCTGTTCGGGTGTTTGGGTAGCGCTTTGGCGCAAGGAGGATACGGTTACCGCCCAGGGTGGACCCAGGATCGCATCCGGGAAGAGATCCGTGGATTGGGTGTTACGGGCTCGGTTCTGTACGTGGCGGCCCACCCCGATGACGAGAATACTCGTTTATTGTCTTGGCTGGCCAACGAGGTCCGATGCCGAACGGCGTACCTTTCCTTGACCCGCGGTGATGGGGGACAAAATTTGTTAGGAGAACATACCGGCTATGACCTTGGCCAGGTAAGAACCCAAGAATTGTTAGCGGCTCGAAGGGTGGATGGGGCAAAACAGTTTTTTACCAGAGCCAATGACTTTGGTTATTCCAAAAGTCCTGAAGAAACGTACACCCATTGGGACAAGGAACAAATTTTGAAGGATGTGGTCTGGGCGATTCGCCTCTTCAAACCCGACTTGATCGTGACGCGATTCAGCCCCCTGCCGGCAGCCACGCATGGCCATCATACGGCCTCGGCACAATTGGCCGTGGAGGCCTTCTTCGCAGCAGCTGATAGCAGTCGATTCCCGGATCAACTCAAAAGCGTGACGGTTTGGCAGGCCAAAAGGGTGGTTTGGAATACCAGCTGGTGGTTTTACGGCCGCCAGGACTACGACAAAAGTCAATTACTACGCCTCAACGTGGGGGGATATAATCCACGATTGGGCTTATCCTATGGAGAGATGGCCGCCGATAGCCGTTCCATGCATCAAAGCCAGGGCTTCGGTTCCGCCAGGCAGCGGGGCAGTGAATGGGAATATTTCCAGTTGCTGGCGGGGGATACGGCCAAGGTTAGTCCGTTGGAAGGTTGCCTAGGCTCGGTGGAAACGGATTCCCCCACGGCGCTGTGGTCGGCTTACCGAAGCGAATGGGAAAAATTGAATGTCCTGAGCCAAGGTGCATGGTCCACCCGATGGGCTCATTCCTTAATCCAAATGCGTTTGTTGTTGGATTCGATGTCCAAGATCAACGCGTTGAATGCGGAAGATTCCCTTTGGGTGAATGAGCGCAGGGTGCACATAAACCAAATCCTGTTGGAGACGCTGGGGATATGGGAAGAGGCGGTGGCCTCGAACGCCAAGGCGGTTCCAGGGGATAGTTTGGATTTTGAATTGCATCGTTTGCGACGATTGCCTGTTCACGATGTAGGCTGTTCGCTTCGCTCTTTGAAATTATGGGGCTTGGATTCGAATTTTCAGTACCGTGTCCTGAAGGAGTGGGATACGGAATTTTCCGAGTTCTCCAAGGTGGATTCTTTGTACTCCAAGGCGGATTCCTTGAAATTGGGGTATTTGGAGTTCCAAGTGGAAGATTCCTTAGCGAAAAATAAGTTCAAAGCGTACTTGCCAAACACTTTGCGATATGCGGGCCCATTTTGGAAGGCAAGTCCCAATGAAACAGCATTTTATGCGGCCCATGATACCATGGCTCATCGCAACGAAACTCCACCTTCCTTCGTGTTGGAAACGGTGAGAACCTTGGTCCACGAAGGTAATTCTGTGGATATTGTTAGCAAATTGCCCTTGCATTATAAATGGACCGATCCGGTCTTGGGCGAACGTTACAGACCGGTGGAGACGGTCCCAGCGTATCAAATACGTTTGGATGCGCCTCGGTATTATGCAACGGATGCTCGCTCTGAAATTCGAATGCAGCTTGCCCTTCGAATCGAACCCGGACCGCTTCGGCAACGTTATCCGGATACGATCAAATTGGACCTGTGGGCCTGGCCGGCCGGTTGGGTGGTCCTGTCCAAGCCCATGATCCTGGAATCCCCTCAAACCGACACCCTCTACACCTTGGAGGTGATCCTTCGCGATGTTTCCAAAGGCAAAGGCGAAGAAGGCCCCCTGCTTCCCGGACTTTGGCGTGCAGAGCAAGGTTCGTGGTGGCCAATTCCTGTTCATGGTATTCAGCAAATTGAATACAACCATCTTCCTGTCTTGACCAGAACCGAGGAGGTTAGCGCCTCTTTGATTCGCCTCCAAGTGGCCAAGCCCACAGGAACTGTGGGCTATCTGCGAGGGGCGGGGGATGCCTTACCTCAAGCGCTGAGGGTGATGGGGTACAAGGTGACGGATTTGGATCCAGGTTCGGTGACTCTTGAGCAATTGAAGGCATGCCAATCGGTGCTGATAGGGGTTCGTTTTTACAATACCTATGCCCATGCAGGGAATCTTCACCCCTTGTTGATGGAGTATGCCCGTTTAGGCGGTCATGTGATTGTGCAATATCAAACCACCGCCAATTTGTTATGGAAACAAATGGGTCCCTTTCCCCTCAAGATTGGCAGGGGACGCGTGACCGAGGAGCATGCCGCGGTGGAATTTCTGGACGAAAAACATCCGTTGTTGAGCAATCCCAATCCAATTACTTCGCGGGACTTTGAGGATTGGGTCCAAGAGAGGGGTTTGTATTTCGGCGAGTCATGGGACCCGCGTTGGAAGCCATTGTTACGAATGCGCGATAGCGGCAACACCGAACCGGATCAGGATGGGGCCTTGCTAACCGCCCGTTATGGACGTGGTGCGGTGACCTATTGCGGTTTGGCCCTTTTTAGGCAATGTGGCGAGGGAGTCAGGGGATCCTACCGCTTGCTTCAAAATTTGGTATCCTATGCCCCAAGGCCCTGATTTACAGGCTTATCGCTCTTGGTCACGCAGATACTTGGCCATGTTGCTCTATTGGGCTGCCTTTATCGTGCTGCTTTATGCGCTAACACCTTAACATCATGAATGGCATGGATTGGGGAGTCCTACTGGGAACTCAGGCTCTTATTTTGGTTTACGGACTTTGGTCCATGGGTCACCAATCCGGTTCGGAGAATTACCTGAGGGCAAGGACCCAAAGTGGATGGATGGTGGGATTGAGCATCATGGCAACCCAAGCCAGTGCGATTACCTTTCTTTCGGCCCCAGGCTTGGCCTATACCCAAGGATTGGGATTTGTACAATTTTATTTGGGATTGCCTTTGGCCATGATTTTGATTTCGGCCTTCATCCTTCCCAAGTATTACCGATTGAATGTGTACACGGCGTATGAGTTCCTGGAGTCTCGATTTGACGGGCGTGTTCGGCGTTTGGCGGCCTTCTTGTTTCTCACCCAAAGGGGTTTAGCGGCAGGGTTGACCATCTATGCCCCGGCTCTGATTTTGAGCACGGTTTTGAATTGGAATTTGATTTGGACGAATCTTTTGACAGGATTGGTGGTCCTGGCCTATACCTTAAGCGGTGGATCCAAGGCGGTGGCCAGAACCCAGGTTCTGCAAATGGGAATCATCCTCATGGGCATGGGATTGGCTGCATGGTGGATGATTCGTGGCCTGCCAGAACCGTGGTCCATCAAGGATGCCTGGGATTTGGCGGCCATAGGTGGCAGAACAGAGGCCTTGGTATGGCGTTGGAATTGGGAAGACAAGTACAGTCTATGGACGGGCTTGTTGGGGGGCGGATTTCTGATGTTATCCTATTTTGGGACTGACCAAAGTCAGGTTCAACGTTATTTGGGAGGGCAATCTTTGGAGGAGAGTCGACGAGGTTTGGCGCTCAATGCGGTGTTTAAATTGCCGATGCAGTTGCTTATCTTGATGATAGGCGTATTGATGTTTGCATTCTACGTCATTGAGTTACCGCCGGTAAATTTCAAATACCCGGAACTTGAATCCGTCGAACACCGCAGCGAGGCGTTGCAGCGCCGTACCCTGGCCATGGCTTGGCAAAGCTCGCCGGAAGGTACCCTCAAGGATAGCCTGGCCAGGGCCTTGTCCGTCAGCAACCATCGCTTGGATTCGATACGCCTTGCATCGCAGGCGTTAAGGGCCAAGGCCTCTCCTCAAGAAGATTTCAACGATACCAATTTCATTTTTATTCGTTATGTTCTGAACCACTTACCGGTAGGCCTGGTAGGCTTGTTGATTTCCATGGTTTTCTGCGCTTCCATGTCCTCAACTTCGGCAGAATTGAGTGCTTTATCCACCACAACGCTGGTGGACTTCTACGCCCGCAATGCTGCAACCAAGGACTTCATCGAAAGCCCCAAGGCAATGGGTATGGGAAGGTGGTTCACCTTGGCATGGGGTTTCTACGCCATTGGGTTTGCTATGGTGGCCCAGCATTTGGGGACCTTGATCGAGGCCGTCAATGTGCTCGGTTCCTTGGTTTACGGGACTATATTGGGCATCTTCCTGTCGGCTTTCTTCACCCAAAGGGTTGGTTCCAAGGCTGTACTCCTTGCCGCCTTGGTTACGGAATTGCTGGTTCTTTTTTTGTTCTGGGGGTTGGAAGTGCCGTACCTATGGCTCAATATGGTAGGGGCCTTGGCCGTTCCTATCCTTTCCCTGGTTTGGGAATTTTGGACGTTGCAGGTATCTTCACGCACCTCATCCAAAACGCAGTCCATCCAAAAGTAAACCAAACCTTGGCCCGTAAGAAAACTGATTCGATCCCGGCGTACACTGCGCCACCAGCTGCCATGGATCCGGAAGCCTATCTTCCGGTTTCCGGCATGTACGAAAACTGGTTCCTGGAGTATGCATCCTATGTTATCCTTGAGCGTGCCGTTCCGGCCTTGGGCGATGGCTTGAAACCGGTACAACGCAGGATCCTTCATGCCATGGAGGTGATTGACGATGGTCGTTTCAACAAGGTCGCTAACCTTATCGGACAAACCATGCAGTATCACCCGCACGGTGATGCGGCGATAGGGGATGCCTTGGTTGGTCTAGGCCAAAAGGATTTGCTCATCGATACCCAAGGAAATTGGGGCGATGTTCGCACCGGCGATGCCGCTGCGGCTTCGCGTTATATCGAGGCCCGCTTAAGCAAATTCGCCCACGCTATTTTGTTTAATGCGCGGACCACGGTATGGCAGATGACCTACGATGGTCGCAAAAAGGAACCGGTAACCTTACCCGCTAAGTTTCCGTTGCTTTTGGCCCAAGGCGTAGAGGGCATCGCCGTAGGTTTAGCGACCAAAATACTGCCGCATAATTTCGTGGAGCTGATCGAGGCTTCCATTAAAATATTGCGCAAGCAATCGTTCACCTTGTACCCGGATTTTGCAACCGGGGGCATGGTCGATGTTAGTCTTTACCAGGACGGTAATCGTGGAGGAAAAATCCGTTGCAGGGCAAGGATCGAAGAAAACGATAAGAAGGCCTTGATTATTCGGGAGATTCCTTACGGCACCACCACCGGTGGTTTGATTGATTCTATTCTGAAAGCCAACGACAGCGGTAAGCTTAAGGTAAAGAAAGTAATCGACAACACCGCCGAAAAGGTGGAAATTGAAATTCAATTGCCTCCGGGTGTTTCGGCAGACCAGACCGTTGATGCCCTCTATGCGTTTACGGATTGCGAAGTTTCCATATCGCCCAATGCCTGCGTTATCGAAGGACATCGTCCCATCTTCATGGGGGTATCCGATATTCTGCGCCGTAATACCGCACAGACGGTGGATTTGCTTCAGCAAGAATTGTTGTTACGAAAAGCCGATCTTGCTGAACAATGGCATATGGGTTCGTTGGAACAGATCTTTATTGAAGAGCGTATTTACCGAAAGATTGAAGAGTGCGAAACCTGGGAAGCGGTCTTGGCAGCGATCGATTTGGGCCTCAAGCCTTTCAAGAAACGCTTTCGTCGAGAAATCACCCGCGATGACCTTGCCAAGTTGACCGAAATCAAAATCAAGCGCATCAGCAAATTCGATACCTTCAAGGCCACCGAACAACTCAAAGCCCTTCAGGAGCAAATTGCAGAAACGGATCATCATTTGGCGAATTTGACGGCCTATGCCATTGATTTTTATCAAAAATTATTGCAACAATTTGGAAAGGGTCGGGAACGCAAGACCGAAATCAGGGCCTTTGATACCATACAGGCCAATCAGGTTGCTTTGGCCAGCGAGAAGTTGTATGTGAATCGTCAAACGGGCTTTGTGGGGACGGGTTTGCGCAAAGAAGAATTGGTTGGAGATTGCTCGACCCTCGATGAAATTATTGTGTTCCGAAGGGATGGCAAATGTTTGATCACTAAGGTATCGGATAAGGCTTATGTAGGGAAGGACATTGTGTGGATCGATATCTTCCGCAGACAGGATGATAGAATTGCTTACAACATGATCTACACCGATGGCGCATCGGGTGTTAGTTTGGCGAAACGTTTTCAAATCAGCGGCGTAATTCGTGACAAAGAATATGAATTGACCAAGGGTACACCCCATACCCGCGTTCAATATTTTTCGTCCAATGCCAATGCAGAATCTGAACGCGTGCAGATTCAATTGCATCCCGGGTGCAGGGCGCATCATAAAAACATCGATTTTGATTTTGCTGAAATAGCCATCAAGAATCGTTCGGCGCAGGGAAATACGGTGACCAAGTACCCCATCAAGAAAGTCGTTTTCAAAGAGAAAGGGAATTCAGAACTCGGGGGTAGGCCGTTCTGGTTCGAACCTGCGGTGGGTCGCTTAAACCGCGATGGACGAGGGGTATTTCTGGGGCATTTCAACACCGGGGATTTGTTGATTGCGGTGTACGAGGAGGGAGCTTACGAGTTGCTGGAGCCCGGAGTGCAGTACCGTTTTGACACCGAAGAATTGTTGTTGCTGAACAAGTGGAATCCGGAAATGCCTTTGAATGTATGCCATTATATTCCCTCGGCCAAGGCCTGGTACATCAAGCGTTTTCGGATCGAAACCACCACCTTGCAGAAGCGATTTTCGTTTGTAGTGGATGAGAAGGGGGCCAAGGCGGCTTTTTCTTGGCAACACCCCTCCCCAAAGGTGGCCTTCGAATGGGGAACCACCCGCAAAAAGGACCGTAAGGTCCTCGAGTTGGATCAGTTCATGGAGGTAAAAGGTTGGAAGGCCATGGGGAATCGTCTCACCACCCAACCCCTGCTTGGGGCGGAATTGTTAAATCCGTTGTTAGGAGAAGAATTAACCGACGAAGAAAAGGGCCGCGTCGAAAATTTGCAGGAAGATATTTGGCAAGAACATGAAGTGCCTGAACCTACCAAGTCCGCTAAAGGCGGATCTTCATCCAAACGGGGGGGTGGCCAAGGGAAATCGGGAACCCGAAGCGGAGGGGAACAGCAAAAATTGTTTTGATGAAACGCGACCCCTCGTTGCTGTTCTTGGTGGGGTTGCAATTGCTGTTGGGGTTGCAGTTTCTTGGTCTGGATCGTTCGGATGAAGTCAAGCCCAACCTGCGACCCATTTATTGGGATGTTATTTCGTATTACGCGTATTTGCCTGCGCTATGCATTGAGGGGGATTTGACCCTGTCGTTTGTGGAGGACTCGAAGCGATACGATGTGCAGGAGCACCGCCATCGCTATTGGCCCGAAACCACGCCCAACGGTCACAAGGTGATCAAAACCACCATGGGGGTGGCGCTGATGATGGCTCCCTTTTTTGGGGTTGCCCATGTTTTGGCTCCTGGGTTGGGTTATCCGGCGGATGGTTTCAGCAGGCCTTACCAATTTGCGGTGGCCTTGGCGGGTTTCTTTTGGGGCTCCTTGGGGCTATGGGTGCTCCGATCCTGGTTAAGGGCTTTTTGGGGAGCGTGGACCGTTGCCCTCGCCTTGTTGCTCTTGGTGGGCGCGACCAACCTGGGGAATTATTTGGTTTACGAACCGGCCATGTCGCATAGTTTTTCCTTTTTTTGGATGTCGGTATTGCTATGGTGTACTCATCGCACCTTTAGTTCCCCTACCATCGCGTTGCCTTGGTTCTTGGGCCTGTCTTTGGCCTATGGGATGTTGGTTTTGATTCGGCCGACCATGTTGATGGCGGGTCTTTTGCCGCTATGCTACGGGGGGTGGCCGGGTTTGGTGGCGAAGATTCGGAAATTATCAACGCAAACGATGTTCCTACTTCTCGCCTTTTTGGTTTTCATGGCCCCCCTTGTTTTGCAGGCACTTTATTGGAATTATGTTACGGGGCAATGGATATTTTATTCCTACCAAGGCGAACGGTTTTTTTGGAAGGATCCTCGAATCCTGGAATTTTTGCTTAGTTACCGCAAAGGGTGGTTGCTGTACAATCCCATCATGCTTGCCGTGGTGCTGGGTTGGTTCTGGGCGGTACTTCGATTTTTGGGGATCACCAAGTCGGGTTCCCTAGACCCGGAACCCTACCCACTGGCTACGGCGGTGGTCTTTCTCTTGCCGCTGGTGATTTACGTTTACGCTTCGTGGTGGTCGTGGTGGTTTGGGGGATCGCTGGGTGGTCGTGCGATGGTGGAATGGTATCCTGCCTTGATGAGCGCGGGGATTGCTGTGTTGCAGGCCCTCATGGGATGGTTGCATCGTACGTTGACAGGGCTTCCTCGCATGTTGGACTCCTTGCGCCGTTGGTCCTTGTCCTTGGCTTTGGTCTATGTTATGGGTTACACCTTGGCCCTTCAATACCACCAAAATTGGCAATACCGAATTGCCATGCTGCATTGGGATGCCACCGGGAAGGATTGGTTCAAGGCCGTTTGGTGGCAAAGCACCTTCCCTGGAGGTTTGGACCGCATGGCAAGGCCACCGGACGGAGCAAGGGCCCGCCTTGGGTTGGACCGTGATGCCGAAATTTGGTCGCCTTAGGACGGCCTAAGGACCGCACTAAACCTGGAACTGTTTTTGGTACCGCAAGGCCGAAGGGGGTAGGGGCGCCAAGCTGTAGCGAATGATCTTCCAAAGGATTCCAAGGCCGTCCAGGGTCCGGAACTTTTTGCCTTCACCCTGATGCCTTGCAAAATAATGAACCGGTATTTCCACAATATGGTTGCGCCGAATACGGGCGCTTTTGATTAAAATCTCGGATTCCACCCCAAAGCGCTCTTCCCGTAAATCCAGGCTAAGAATCAAGTCTCTTCGTAACAATTTGTGCCCGCAGGCCATATCGGTGATGCGGATATCGATGAGCAACGAGGTCAACCAACTAAAAATTTTGTTGGCAACATACCTGCGGTAACTGTGCAAAGGCCGGTAAAGACCGGGTAAGTAACGGGATCCGTTAACCATCCCCATGCCGGGCAATGCCAAGGCCTCCAGCATGGCCGGCCAATCCGAAGGCAAGAGCTCCATATCGGCGTCTTGAATTCCAACGGCATCCCCAACCGCCAATTCAAGTCCGCGGTGGATGGCTGCACCTTTGCCGCGGTTGGTTTCTTGCCGTATCCAATGAAATGGGGGGTGCTGTTGGCACCAAGCCTCAAGGATTGCTGAGGTGCCATCCGTGGACCCGTCATCCACCAAAAGGAATTCCACATGGGTTAGTTCAGCCGGCCAGCGGACCTTGCTCAAAGCCTCCAACAAGGCCGGTACCCGTTCCGCTTCGTTATAAACGGGAACGATGAGGCTCAGCGACGAAATGGGTTCTGGTTTCACCATTCCTGAATATAGTGGGCAGCCGATGGACGCCAATCGGGGTGAACCAAAGCATGGGCATGACGGACCAGGTCTTGCAACAAGGTTTCGGGGAGTCTGGCATCCAGGCGAACGGTATTCCAATGCTTTTTGTTCATATGATACCCCGGGAGAATGGCATCGGGGTACTGTTCCCGGAGGGTCAAGGCCCATTCTGGATTGCATTTGGCGTTGAATCGATCCGATTCCACCAAATCGGTGAGCACAAAAATCTTACCCAGGGCTCGAAAGGCCAGGGTATTTTGATCAAAAGGCAGATCCTCGGTACAGTCCGGGAGACTTAGGCAGAGATCGCGGAGGCTTTCAAGGTTCATGGCGGCGATGGGCTGAGGGGGGAGGGCTT
>RFMW01000145.1 GCA_009927485.1 Sphingobacteriia bacterium | reverse complement strand
TTTCAGACCCCTATGAAACCAAGGGAGCTGGCCATAACCAGCATCGCTTGGCCAAGGCGTCGCAAATATAGGCCCTGCAAGGGCTCAAAAAACCCTACCGAATAAGATGCAAAAGACCTTTTCGAAGGTATTCCGCCCCATTCTTGCCTGTTCCTTTGGCCAAATAGACATAGGTACCCGCCATTACATCCTGCCCCTTGGATTTACCATCCCAATTGACCTCAGGATCCTTGGTCTCGAACAGTACCTGCCCCCAACGGTCAAAAACGGTGAATTCAACTTCCCGTAGATTTCGGTAAAAAGAGCGAAAAAGCGCATTTACCCCCATACTCCCTGGGAGAAAAGCATCAGGATAGTCCAAAATCACCGTGTCCACCACCATTCTGAATGGAATACTGTCTTTACACCCGGACCTCCGTGAAATGGCCACCATATACCCATCAAAAGTTCCTGTATCGGTGTAAATGTGAACAACATTTGGATTTAAGCTATAATTCCCATCTCCAAAAAACCAATAAACCGAATCTACATTGCTTGTTAGCGTTGAACTAAAGGAAACCGATTGCGGGGCATAGGCCGTATCTGCAGGTTCTAAATTAATGGTGGCTGACACTGGGTCATCAAAATATCGTAAAGTATCCGGAAGGCTTCTGCATCCGTTGGCATCGGTCGCAATCACCCAGATCAAACCACTTCCACCAGCATTGAGGGCATAGGTCTGCCCGGTGCTGCCGTCCGACCATTCAAAAGCGGTTCCGCCAACAGGAACAATTGTACGTGACACTTGACCACAGAAATAAATATCAGGCCCCAAGCTTACAGCCAAGGTGATTTCCGGAAGGAGGTAAACCGAATCCACATGAAAACAAGTATCATCATAGATCCTGCAGGTAACCCAACGAGGTTGCAAAAGATTGAAATTCTGATTCGCTTGGTTGATGTTGGTGATTTCAAGGTCATTTGACCAACGATACGATGCGTATCCCGGCAATGCACTCAAACTTGCAGAGGACCCCCAACACCAACGCAACGTATCTTGAGCAAATACCGGTTTAGGAGGTGCGGTCAAGGCTTGAATACTGTCCCTCAAAACACATCCTGAGGATGAATAAACATCGAAATAAAACCAACGCGTCCCGGCAATGACAGCCTGACGTCGATACGAAGATCCTGATGGCGGTAACAAAGGTTGATTTGATAACCAGTTAATTGTCAATGGGTTTCCAATAGCATCCAAAGAATCAACCCTCAACCATACGGTATCGCCAGGACATGCAGGGGGTGGTGAAAATTTCCGTAGAACAGGCGGATTGGAAACCACCACCGTTCGATACGCGGTATCGTACCGTTGGCAACCCTCCACAATCAACCGTACATTATAAACACCGGGTGATGTAAAGGTGAAGGATGTGTTCGTGGATTGGGCCGTGTGAACAGGGGCCTGCCCTGTTTGGGCAATTTGCCATTGCTGCGAATTGCCTACGGTGCCTCGATTTTCGAAGAGGATGGGGGAACCAACGCAGACATTGGTGTCTCCCGGGGTTATTCTTAATACAGCTCGGGGACGAACAAGCTCCAAGTCCAACTTGAAAACCAAGGCATTGCAATTGTTGGATTGGTTGAAGGGGTACACCGCTGTGGAGGTTACCGGAAAATCCGAATTCCCACCACAACCTGCGCAAACCGCGTGATAAACGATGCCCTCAGGCGAAAAACGGCTGGTTCCCCCGTCCACATGTTCGGTGGAAATGGATCCCCCCATGTAGGTTGCATAAACCAAGGTATCTGCATCAGGACCCAGTACCATCAAATAGAAATCACTCCCGGTGGTACCGGACTGAAAGGCATTGGACGTCACCGGAAGCCCGCTCATGGATTGAATATTGGTATTGAAGGCTTGATTCACGTTACCCCCCCAACCACATAGGTAGATTTTGCCGCAACGATCCACCAAGAAAGCAGTGGGGGATAAGGTGGGTCCCGCAGTTTGAGGAATCCCGTTGATGACTGGCAAGATCAATGGAGCCGACCATAACATGGTATCCAATAAAGGACTGAATTTCTGAACATAGTGTTTGGCCCCTGCTTGAAAATACCGGGTACCAAAGCGCAAAATATTGCCCGTGGAGACACCGCTCACATAAATATATCCTGAAAAATCCCGCTCCAACAAGAAATTCTGATCGTAAGCACTTGTTCCACAGAAGGTTTTGGAAATAATTCCGGGACTGCTAAAGGGTGGAGTCCCCGTTTTCAAGGCCATCACAAAACCGTCCGACGAACCGTTATGGCTGGGATCGAAACCTCTGTTGATGGATGGAAAAAAAGTGGTTGCTGAAAAGGTGGATCCTAAGACAAAAACAGTATCTCCCTCACCTGCTTTCACTGCATAAGCGGCATCCATGCTCCCCCCCCCGAGATAGCTTGAAAACAAAAGTTGATTGAAATTGGGAGAAAGTTTGGCGATAAGACCGTCTTGCGAGCCCCCCAAAGTGGCCTGCACGGTGCCCGTGGTCGTACTGACCGGAAAATTACTGGATTCGGTGTTGGAAGCCAACAAAACCTCACCGGATGAAGTCAAGGCAATTTCACCGCGGGCATCGTCTCCGTAATTGAAATGCAAGGAACTTGTGGTGTAATGTGTTCCGACTTGGTTTACTCCTTCGTTACCTGTTCCGCCCAAGAGGGTTGAGGCCAACATTCCCCCGCTACTCGATAATCGAGTCACCAACAAATCGTAACCTCCACTCACAAAGCGTTGATAGGCTGCCGCAGTCGTTGGAAAATTGGTGGAATTGGTCCTTCCAAAGACCAACAAGGATTGGCTGTTTTCGTCGAAGACCATGCTGGAGGGTTTCTCTTGACCCGAACCCCCGAGGTAGGTGGCGTACAGTTGTTGGCCACCGTTGGCCGAGAATTTGCTGATGGCTATATCGTAATGGGAGGTGCTTCCGGAAGGTTGACCAGGCGCATAGGTTGCCTGAAAAGCACCCATGCTGGTTGGATAGCCCGGGCCAAAGGCAATGCCCCCCAAATACATGTTACCCGCATTATCGTAGGTTGCAGTATAACCCCAATTATCCACCTGGGAACCGCTGTAGGTTGCCCCGACCATGCGAGGATCAATCACCAAAAGTTCCTCTGCAGGGTAAGGATCCAACGCATACCCCCATGTTCCGAGGTGTTTCTGCCACTTTGACAAGACTGGGGCCTTGGTTTGGGATGCATCTCTGCTCAGAGTCCATGACACAGGCGCATCTTCGTGGAATTTCCCCACGGAGCTTGCATAAACCAGCCGCCCATCTGCTGTTTTGGAGGTACGAACACCCTCTACGGCCATGCGAATTCGGCCGGGGTCTGCCCCTGGCCTGACATGAAACTCGTACTTAAAAGTCTCCCCCACCTTCAATACCCAATCGATGCCGGGATAAAAATCAGGCACCCGAAGCTCACGAACCGGGACAATGTTGCTCCCCCATTGCTTTGGATCGTTACCGTACAGGATATTGACCGTATAGGGCAAACTATCGGTCCACTGAAGGCCTTGGCCCGTCCACTGCGCACCCAAAAATTTGCTTCTCCAGGCATGACCCTCCAAATGCCTTTCCTCTCCTTTGGGCGACCCGTGGCAACCCTCCGATTGATAGGCGACCCAAACCAAAGCATCTCGTTCCACAAACAACCTGAGCCCCGGCAAATCGGCCCGAGCAATGACTTGATCCGGCCATTGTCCACGGTTGGCGACAAAGCCTTGGGAATTTGACGCGGCATAGGACGCCTGCCATGCGGTCATCAGCAAAAATGCCAACAGCCACGGCAAGCGAAACGTAAAGGAAGGAGGCTGAGGCAAGGTCTGGGAGGGTTAACGACGTCTGAACAAGGAATGCACCCGATCAACAACGCACGAAGTTACATTTTAGGATACAATTCTACCCGTGGATTGTTCTTCAAAATACGCTTCCACATGCTCAAATGATCCTCGGGGACCATTACGGTCCATTCTTCTCCCCCCTGGCGGGCTATGGTTTGAAGAAGGGCTCCGATTTGGAGGCTTACCGGGTATTGCAGATCAAAGCCACAGCATTCATTCCTCAAACGCCAGCGCAGGGTATCCACAGGCAGTACCGGAATTTTGCGAAATGCCAAAAGCAGCGAATCCGAGCATCGAAGCGTCGAATCCAATGAGAATTCTTGGAGGAGGGCAGGTGAGCGCCAGGTCCTACGCGTGGGCAAATCAGGGGCTTTGGACCATTGCCTTGGAGTGAGCAAGCGAACGGAAGCCATGGGGTTTTGTGCTTCGTATCGCTGGGCCATGAACGTCAAGACCCCTCCAGCCGCCAAGAGCAGAACCAGAACAACAGCACGCAGCATGGAATTCACCTTGCAAAATTAGCCTGAGTGACCCTGAGCAATGCAAAAAAATCCCGTATTCCCCCTTTCCGTTCCCAAAGAAGTTTATTTTTGCCTCGCTAAAAACCAAAGATGAGGGAAATTGCATTTAGAGAGGCGCTACGAGAAGCTCTGCGAGAAGAAATGATTCGCGACCACAGGGTTTTCCTGATGGGAGAAGAGGTTGCCGAGTACAACGGGGCTTACAAGGTCAGCCAAGGGCTCTTGGACGAATTTGGTCCCAAAAGAATCATTGACACCCCCATAGCTGAGCTCGGTTTTGCGGGCATTGGGGTAGGGGCCGCCATGAACGGCTTGCGTCCGGTTATTGAATTCATGACTTTTAATTTTTCGTTGGTGGCCATTGACCAAATTGTGAACTCTGCCGCCAAAATGCTCAACATGTCCGGAGGCCAATTCACGGTACCCATTGTTTTTCGAGGACCTTCGGGCTCAGCGGGTTCCTTGGGCGCCCAACATTCCCAGGTCTTCGAAAGCTGGTATGCCAATGTCCCAGGGCTGAAAGTCGTTTCCCCATCCAACCCCTACGATGCCAAAGGACTCCTCAAAAGCGCCATCCGCGATGAAGATCCGGTAATCTTCATGGAATCCGAGCAGATGTACGGGGATAAAGGCGAAGTCCCCGAGGAAGAGTACCTCATTCCTATCGGGAAGGCCGATATCAAACGACCTGGGACCCAGGTTACCCTGGTATCGTACAACAAAATGATGAAGGTTACCCTCGCCGCTGCCGAAGCCTTGGCGCAGGAAGGTATCGATGCCGAAGTCATCGATTTACGGAGCATCCGACCCCTGGATCACGAGACCTTGCTTCGAAGTGTCCGCAAGACCAACCGAATGGTGGTGATTGATGAAAGCTGGCCTTTCGCTTCTGTTTCGTCCGAAATAGCCTATCGAATTCAGAAAGACGCCTTCGACCATCTCGATGCACCCGTGGTGCGCGTGAACGGTGCCGATGTTCCCATGTCCTATTCCATGCCGTTGGTGGCCGCCTACCTGCCTTCGGTGGACAAAGTGGTGAAAGCCGTGAAAGAGGTCATGTACCTCCGGAAATAGCCTGGAGGGCGCCACAGACCTACGTGATTTTTACCCTTTTTTGAGGGGCTTTTTGGTTGTATTTTTAAGGTTTGAACGCCTAGGTCCTAGGCCTTCGATCGCACCGGCAACCAATCCCAAACCCCTCCATGAATTCCCCATCCAACGCCCAATATTCCGCAGAAAATATACAGGTCCTCGAAGGGCTGGAAGCCGTCCGCAAAAGGCCGGCCATGTACATTGGCGATATTGGTGTCAAAGGCTTGCATCACCTCGTTTACGAGGTCGTGGACAATTCCATTGACGAAGCCTTGGCGGGTCACTGTAACCGTATCGAAGTAAGCATTCTGGAAGGGAACCGCATCCGTGTCAAGGACAACGGTCGTGGTATCCCCACCGACATTCACCCCAAAGAAAAACGCTCCGCTTTGGAGGTCGTGATGACCGTCTTGCATGCCGGCGGTAAATTCGACAAAGACAGCTACAAAGTATCCGGTGGTCTGCACGGCGTCGGTGTATCCTGTGTCAATGCCCTAAGCGTCCATCTGCATGCCATCGTGCACCGCAATGGAACCGTTTACGAGCAGGAATACAGCTGCGGGAAACCCCTGTATACCGTCCGCGAAGCAGGTAACACCGATTACAGAGGGACCATCGTGGAATTCAAACCCGATGCTGAGATTTTCCAACATACCGAATACCATTACAGCACGCTGGCTGCCCGTCTCCGCGAATTATCGTACCTTAACAAGGGTATCCATCTTAGCCTCACCGATGAGCGTCAAAGGCTCGAGGACGGTTCGTTCCGACAAGAAGACTTTTACTCCCAAGGAGGTCTGCAGGAATTTGTCGCCTACCTGGATCAAACCCGTGAATCCCTGCTTGCCCAACCCATCTACATCGAAAACCCCAAAGGACCTGTCCCGGTGGAAGTGGCTTTGCAATACAACACATCCTTCACCGAGAACGTGCATTCCTACGTGAACAACATCAACACCCACGAAGGAGGAACCCATATTGCCGGTTTTCGACAAGCCTTAACGCGGACCCTCAAGAGCTATGCCGACAAAGAAGGGATGACCAGCAAGCTAAAATTTGATATCGCAGGGGATGATTTCCGCGAAGGATTAACCGCCGTTATTTCCGTGAAAGTGGCCGAACCTCAATTCGAAGGTCAAACCAAAACCAAACTTGGGAACAATGAAGTGATGGGCGCTGTGAATTCCGCTGTTTCGGAAGCCCTATCCCATTATCTGGAGGAGAACCCCCGCGAAGCCAAGCAAATCATTGCCAAGGTCATCCTTGCGGCCACCGCAAGACATGCCGCGCGCAAAGCCAGAGAACTTGTTCAACGCAAAAATGTCCTGTCAGGCAATTCCATGCCCGGCAAGCTCGCAGACTGCTCCGAACGCGATGCCTCCCTTTGCGAGATCTTCCTGGTCGAAGGAGACTCGGCGGGTGGCACCGCCAAGCAAGGCCGTAACCGGGCCTTTCAGGCCATCCTACCCCTTCGAGGCAAAATCTTGAATGTGGAGAAAGCCATGGAACACAAGATTTACGAGAACGAAGAAATCCGTAACATCTTCACCGCATTGGGCGTTACCGTGGGTACCGAAGACGACCAAAAGGCCTTGAACATCTCCAAACTCCGTTACCACAAAATCATCATCATGACGGATGCCGATGTGGATGGATCCCATATCACCACCCTGATTCTCACGTTCTTCTTCCGTTACATGAAGACGCTCATTGAGTCATCGCATATCTACATTGCTACGCCTCCTTTGTATTTGGTCAAAAAAGGAAACCAACAACGCTACGCTTGGAACGAAGAGGACCGCGTTCAAGCGGTTCAAGAAGTGGCCAAAGGCGGTTCCGAAAGCAGCGTGAATATTCAGCGCTACAAGGGTTTGGGTGAAATGAACGCGGAACAGCTGTGGGATACCACCATGAACCCCGATACCCGTACCCTGCGCAAAGTCACCATCGAAAGTGCCGCCGAAGCGGACAGGGTATTCTCCATGCTGATGGGAGACGAAGTCCCACCACGCAGAGAATTCATAGAACAAAATGCTCGCTACGCCAAACTGGATATTTGATTGAACAGCCCATGCAAGCCCATGCCCCCTTGGCCGTTGAGGTTAAGCATGTCTCCAAAGCGTATGGAGAGCTTCATTTGCTTCGCAATGTTTCTTTCGAAATCCGGATTGGGGAACTTATCGCCGTTGTAGGGCCATCCGGAGCAGGCAAGAGCACCTTGTTGCATGTGTTAGGAGGTCTGCAACCAGCCAATTCAGGCGAAATTCGCTTGGGCGGTCACTTGCTTAGCGGCTTAAGCGGCAATGCTTTGGCTGATTTCCGTAATCGCAAATTGGGATTTGTTTTCCAACAAGCCCTGTTGCTGCCTGAATTTACTGCTGAAGAGAATTTATTAATCCCCGCCCTTATCGCGGGCTTTAACCATGAAACCGCAGTCGCCAGAGCCCACGAATTAGCGGAAATTCTGGGTGTTGCAGAGCGATTGAAACACAAGCCCTCCACCCTCTCCGGGGGAGAACAACAGCGATTTGCCGTGGCAAGGGCCTTGATGAACCGTCCCGATTTGATCCTGGCCGACGAGCCTTCGGGTAATTTGGATCAAAATCAGGCCCACGATTTGCATCAGTTGTTCGGCGAGCTCCGCTCCAAATTTCAACAAACCTTGTTGGTGGTGACCCATAACCCTGGACTGGCCGCCAAAGCTGATCGCGTGTTTCGCCTGCAGGGAGGCACCTTGAGTGAAATCTCTTCATCCGATTTGCAGCATGAACCGCCCAATCCCTGAGCCCCGGAAAATTCTTCGCCACTATTGGGGATACGAAGCATTCAGGCCAGGGCAGGAAGAGATCATCGAATCGGTTCTTCAGGGAAGGGATACCCTGGCATTGCTTGCCACAGGAGGCGGTAAATCATTGTGTTACCAAATTCCAGCCTTAGCCCTGGGAGGACTGTGCATTGTGGTCACTCCCCTTATTGCCTTGATGAAAGATCAAGTCCGTGCCCTGCACCGCTTGGGCATCTCGGCAGAGGCCTTGATCTCCGGACTCACTCGAGAGGAATCCGAGGAGATCCTTAGCAAAGCCGATACCGGACAATTGCAGTTTCTGTATCTTTCTCCGG
This sequence comes from Sphingobacteriia bacterium, assembly GCA_009927485.1. Classification (GTDB taxonomy): domain Bacteria; phylum Bacteroidota; class Bacteroidia; order UBA7662; family UBA7662; genus SYHX01. The sequence continues at coordinate 14,544 of RFMW01000145.1, read as the reverse complement.
AACGCCTTGGCAATCAAGATTTTCTGACCCGTTGCAGGCCCTGGAACCTAACCTTGCTGGCGGTCGATGAGGCGCACTGCATTGCCCAGTGGGGGCATGATTTCCGACCTGAATATCAGCGCATTGGTGAATTCAAAGCGAGCCTGTCCGCTCCAAATCTTCCCAACAACAAAGGCCTTACAACCCTGGCCCTCACCGCCTCCGCAACCCCTGCAGTTTGTGACGAAATTTGCGAGCGTTTAGGGATGCACAGGCCTGTGGTTTTCAGGCAAACTTTTGCAAGGCCGAGGTTGCAGTATTCTTGGCCACAAACTCATTCCAAACACAAAATTCTTGTGGACTCTTTGGCCACCTTGCAAGGAAAGGCCTTGGTCTATACCCGTTCCCGTTCTCAAAGCGAGCAAGTTGCCCTATGGCTGACCAAACACGGGTATCCGGCCCAAGCCTACCATGCAGGTCTATCCCCGGAATTGCGCGACTTACGTCAGAAATCATGGATGAGCCATGAATTTCCCATCATGGTCTGCACCTCGGCCTTTGGCATGGGCATCGATCAACCCGATGTTCGCTTGGTTTTTCATTGGAATGTCCCTGAATCGCCTGAAGCCTATTACCAAGAGGCCGGAAGAGCAGGCAGGGACGGCGGCCACGGGGTTTGCATCATGCCCTGGACCCCGGAGGACCTCAAGGAGGCCAAGGGCCGGATTGAAGAGGCCTTTCCTCCCATCGAACGCATTCACCGAGTTTACCAGGCCTTGGGGTTATGGTGCAATTTGGCAGTGGGGGCTGGCCTGGATCAACGCTTTGATTTTGATGCTTCTGCCTTCTGTCATCGCTTTGATTTACCCGAGAAAGAAGTTTACCACGCCATGCAAATCTTGCATCGTGCAGAAATCATTCGAATTCAAGAAGAACTCATGTTACCCGCTCGGATACGGTTTGTGGTTTCGGCGCGAAGACTCTATGAACTGCGCGTCCAAGAGCCGGTCTTGGATCCCTATATCGATATATTGTTACGGAATTATCCCGGCATACTCGACCGTGGTGTTCGCTTTGATGAACGGGCCCTTGCTCGTCAAAGTGGGATCACAGCCGTTTCGATTCTTCAAGCCATTCGGCGATTGGAAGCTTTGCAGGTCCTGGACTTCGTCCCCCGTTCAGACAAGCAGGGCATTGTATGGATTACCGAAAGGTTGCCCTTGACGCATATCCATATCCCGGCTTCGGCCTATAGGCTGCTCAAAGAAGCACGGTTAAACCGACTTCAAGCCTTGGAGTCCATGATGACCTTGGAGAACCCACCCGGTACGGTGGTGGACTTGCACCAGGCTTGTCGAAGCCAAAGACTTTTGCATTACTTTGGCGAAAAGCAATCCGCTCCTTGCGGAATTTGCGATCTTTGCCTTGAAAATCAGGCCCCCAAAGGCGAATTCAATGGCCAAGAAATGCAGGATTTCCAAAACAAAATACGTCCCTTGTTGCAGGAACCAACCCATGTTTTGGAATTAATGCGCCAATTGGACCCAGGCCCTCATCAAAGCGCTCCAAGCGAAATTCAGCGAAGAACCTACGCCTTGCAATGGCTTGTTGACCAGGGAATCATCCAAAGGCAAATGAACGACACGTTGTTATGGATCAAGCCATGAACCCTATCATGGTGATCGCAACCACCAACGATCAGTGGCAGGATCAACGGATGCAACGATGGTGCAGGACCTTGGTGGAATGCGGGTGGAACGTGCATTGGCTTGGTGTCGACCGTGGAAGACCTGTTCCGTTGGCAAACACCGATCGAGTGGTCTATGAGCGATGGAGGATTGTGCCGGGATCAGGACCCTTGTTTTATGCAATATTCAATTGCCGTCTGTTGCTCAGGGCATTGACCTTACGGCCTCATGCCTTGCTCTCGGTGGATGTGGATACCCTACCGGCCTTTCGTCTGGCATCCATGTTCTTAGGGAAATCCTTGTGGTTCGATGCCCATGAATGGTTCACCGAGGTCCCCGAACTATTGAACCGGCCTGTCACCAGAAACATCTGGAGGTTAATGGTGCATCTTTTCCTAAATGGAAAAATTCAATGCTTTACCGTGGGTTCTGAACTTGCTACCATCCTCACCAAGACTTGGGGGAAACCCTTCGAGGTGCTTCGAAACATGCCAAACCTCCCCCTCCCAAGCACGGAGAAATCCCATGCCGAAGCCATTGAATCCGACAAGACTTTGAATTCGATTGTCCCCGGATTGGAAGGCCCGTACCTCCTCTACCAAGGGGCCTTGAACATGGGCCGAGGCCTGGAATCCTTGCTGGAAGCCGCTGCCCTTGGACTCCCATACCCCTTGGTGATTGCCGGCTCAGGTGACCTAGAAGAAAACTTGCGAGCATGGGTGAAAGACCGAAGTTTAGAAAAAATGGTACGGTTCACCGGGCCCCTTGATCCGTCAAAACTCCTGCATTTAACCAAGAATGCCTTTCTGGGTTTCAATTTGCTTGAAACACGATCGCAATCGTACTACTATTCCTTGGCGAATAAATTTTTTGATTATGTCCAAGCCGGCTTACCGCAGGTATGCATGGATTACCCGGAATACCGACACCACATGGCCTTGCACCGGGTGGGATGGCTTATCCAAAATACCGAACCCTCGTTAATTGTCCAATGTTGCCGGCGTATCGCGGAGGATCCTGAAAGCTACCAAATCATGCGCGAAAATTGTCACCGTGCCGCAATGGAATGGAATTGGGAGCATGAATCTGCTGCATTGAAAGTCAAGCTGATGGAATGGCGAGCTTTGCTCCAACCAATCATGAGGGGATAATTCCCATTAAATCAAGCATTTTAAGCGCATTCGCTCGCTGATCAAAATGCTGAAGAACCCAGGCATGCCGCGCCGCTACTTCGTCCGCATTTAGGGGTTTCTCCAAGGCCTTCTGTACCTGATCTTCCCAATCTTGCTCGGATTGGACCACGGTAAGCCAAGCGGCCCATGGCATTCCTTGGACCCCCTCGCGGCTTACCAACACATGGCCATCCCCCATCATGGCATGAATAATTTTCAAGCGAAGGCCAGCCATTCCGTAACACGGAATACAGTGAACCGCCGCATGCTGTATCCATCGCTGCATTTCACTTGGGCTGGGCGTGTCCACCAGATGACAGTCCTCTTGGAGCAAAATAGTCTTGCGCAAAGAATCTGGGATTCGCGATCCGGCAATTACCAACGGGACTTGTTTGGGGATGGCGGCTTCCAATAACAAAAAACGAACTGCCCGAATGTTTTCTGCAATATCCAATCGGCCGTGGTACAAAGCATACGGAGCCTGCATCGGCAGTACTGACCTTTCCTCGTTGGGTGGCTGAACCTTTGGACTCAAATTCACAAAAGCCGGAACATAATGCGCTGGAAGCTTTAGGCTTGACCACCTCGAAGTCTCTGAAGGGCAAATGCTTAGAATCCCCGCGTTCTGCCTTTGGCGCAATCGTTGAGGCAAGAGCCCTTCGTACAAGATCCAACGCCAGGATTCTAGTCTGTAATGGGCCTTATATACCCATCCCCTGGCTGATTCAGCCTGCATGCGGTAATAGTTCGACTCAATGTTATGGGAACGAATCCAGATGACCCGGTTTTTTAGGGCAGGTGCACGCAATAAATCCGCGCATTGCCAGCCTTCCACCAGAACAGGACCAGGCTCGGATGCAAGGTTATGAATAAGTTCCGAAGAGGTTCTCGAAATCAGCGCCCAAGGTCTGGCATCGTAGGGCTCCACCATCCATCTCCTTGGGTAACAACGGAGGGAGGCCACCCGCTGATGCCAATCCGGCATTTTACCAGAATGCAGGTCCTTGGGCCAAACGAAGGCATGAACATGCAAGGCCACTCCCAAATCCAAGAGTATCCTTATTTTGGTATCGAGCTCTTCGGTACCCCCGTACAAGGGTGGAACAGGAAGGTCAAAACAAAGCAGATGCAGGACTGGGGCAGGCTGCATTCAATTCCCAGGGGTAATGTCGGGTGAAAGGTCCGACGCATGTTCTGCCTCCGAGGTCCTTGAATTTTGGTTTTGACCTTGACCACCTGCATCAAACAAAATACCTCCCAAGTCCGTCAATGACCCCCCCGCACAGCGGACCACCCTAGCCGGAAAACGGTCAATTGTGAGATAATCGTGGGTTGACATGATCAAGGCCGTACCCCTTTGATTGATTTCAACCAAGAGCCCCAAAATTTCTTCGGAACTATCGGGGTCCAATTGCCCGGTGGGCTCATCCGCAAGGAGCAAACCGGGTTTATTCAAGAGGGCTCGCCCTACCGAGAGTCTTTGTTGTTCACCCCCCGAAAGCCGATGGGGCCACTCTTTTTGTTTGCCCTCCAATCCAACCTGGGCCAGGACCTCTTCGATGCGCTGGGCTTTGGCCCCCCCTTCCTTCCACCCCGTGGCGGTCAGCACGAAATCCAAGTTTCCCTCCACCGTTCGATCGCTGAGCAACTGAAAATCCTGGAAGATGACCCCAAGGCGTCTTCGGAATCCTGCCCTTTGGCTTCGCTCCAAGGTCAAAAGATCTACCCCTTGAACCTCAGCCTTGAGCCCTGTCAGTGGAATTTCCCCAATGAGAGCCTTGATGAGGGTGGATTTCCCTTCGCCGCTTTTGCCAACCAGGTACAGCATCTCGGCACTCCTGAGGGTTAAATCAATTTGATTCAGTACCGTGGTTGTGCCGTATGCGATACCTACCTTATGGAGTTCCAAAGCATTCATGCCCTCAAATTTCTATCAAAAACCACCTGAAGAGTCAGAATCTAGTTTATTTTTGAACTTCTTCGATAACTTTTTCAAACCTCCATCCAGGATCTTTTTGTCATGAAATTTACCCGTATTCCCTGTTTTTGGCTCTCTGTCGGCTTAGCCTGCTTTCTAACGCCCAAATTTGGGATCTCGCAGCCCAACAAATCAGTTTCGAAGGCTGTGATTGAAACGTGCCAAAATTCAATTTTCAAAACCATTCCCGAACGTCCTTTTCGAATTGGAGACAGCATCCCCTTCAGAATTCAGATCCAATTCCGCAATTTCCCCTACCAGAAGAACACCCAACTCATTATCAGTCCCGAGGTGCATTTTGAGAAGCGGGTCGTACCGCTAGCCACCATGAGGTTTCTGGCTGTTACCGATGAACGTAGCGTTTCGGAAATTCCAGACCAAGAAAACATGGCTTTGCTAACCCGTCGAGGTGACTACAATTTCGAACATGAAGTTGTCTTTGCCTACGAGCCCGGTGTCGAAGCAGCCACCTTAGAAGCCAGAGTCACCATCATCGAGGGTTCGATTAGCCAAGAATTGCCGCTGATTAGAATTAGCAACCGAGGCTTTTCCAGCTTTAGTCGATTGCTGGAGCCCACCCTCGAAATCATGGACCTGGATTACGAGAAAGAAAAATTGTGTGTCAAAGAAACCTATCGAATCCTGTACCCCGCCAACCAATTTGATTTGAGTTACGGATTGAACCAAGGCGATTTCTAATCTAATGGCGTCGCTGCGTAGTTCCAAAGAATTTTGGAAATCCAAATCACCAGCAGCGCCTCCCCGGATGGCGAATCCAAGGATAACGAAAACCTAGCCTTCAAAAGAATGGAGTCTATTCACAAATTGGTGGTCAGGGAACTCATGACTAGAGCAGTTAATCCAATGACCTCCTCCGAGGTATTTGCGCAAGGATTCATCAGTTCGCGATGGAATGAACAACCATGGGATTCTTTGCTCCATATCCTATCCCCCAAACAATTTAAAGGATATGCCAAACTCAAAGAAGTTTTAACAGAGAATGATACCATTGCATCCAAAAAGGAAAAGTTAGAAAAAATCCTGAGGGATTACCCGGCTCTTCGGGATACCTATTTCCCTATGCTGAGGAATTGTACAGTCGAAATCCTCAGCACCCCATCCGACCAAACCATTGTTTCAGACTTAGAGCAATTTAACAAAGGAAAGCTCCCAAAGAACACCTCTTGCACACGGCTTATTCAGATGGCCCTCGCCGCTGAATCGACGGCTTTGAGCGTTCGTATTTATCAAAAAGCCATTGCATCCTTTCCTGAAGATTATCGCGCCCATTTCAAATTGGGGATGATTCATTTTCAAGAAAATAACTATGCGGAAGCTGAACAAGCTTTTCAGCAAGCCGCATTGCTGAATCCCAAATCGGCTGAATCTTACAATAACCTTGGTGCCAGCCAAGCCATGTTGAGAAAGTATGCTGCTGCTCTCCAAAATTTTGAAAAAGCCGAAGGACTTCAACGTCAGAGTTTGCCCAACAAGGCCTATGCCGCCTCTCAGATGGGTCGCTTTCAAGAAGCCTTGGCCTGGTACGGCAAGGATGCCGCGATGAACAGGGCAGTTTGCCATCTGGGTCTGGAACAAGGTCTGGAAGCAGTTCGTGTACTCCAAGAACAAGAAACCTCAACCGCTGCCTCCTTGTATTTGACTGCCATTGCTGGGGCCCATATCAACGATATCGCCTTGGTTTGCGAAAGCCTCAAATCCGCCATTTCCAAAGACCTACAGTTCAGGGAAGCAGCCAAAACAGAAGCTGAATTCAACGCCTATCGCAGGAATCCACAATTTAGGGAGGCTATGAAATTGCCATCGGGTTCCCTCCGATCCAATCCATAATTACGCCTTTTTTGCTGCATTTATGTTGCGTTGCCTCGGTCCCTGTTCGAGCTGAGCCACGTCATCAAGCCGAACAAATCAGCCAATCCTTATGGGGTGAAGCCTTGCACGTTTTGGAAGTTTCCAACGACTGGGCTCGAGTACAATGCTCCTGGGATCATTACTTGGGCTGGGTACCTCACAAGGCCTTGTTGACTTGTGAGGCCTTGGAAGAAAGTGCATTGACGGTTTCCACAGACTTCGCCCTGGTACAGGACCTCCTTGAGGGCTCCATCTATCCACTGAGCATGGGCAGTCGGCTTCGTTCGGTGTTAATGCCCCAAGGTTTTCGCCTTGTATCGGGTTCGGCCTTACCCCAGGATGCCTATTCCCAAAATCAAATCCTCGACTTGGAATCGTTAACCAGGCCTTGGTTAGGCACACCGTACCTATGGGGTGGTCGAAGCCGCTTTGGTATCGATTGCTCCGGCTTTACGCAAATTATCATGAACCGATTGGGTCATGCCATACCCAGAGACGCTAAAGATCAATGGGCAAAGGCGCGACATCGTCATGGCAATCCGACGAATTCATCCTTCGAGGCTGGCCAACTTGCCTTTTTTGGGCCTTCTTATGATAGAATAAACCACGTCGGGCTTGTCTTGGGGCCGAATTCCATTATCCACTCCTCAGGAAAGGTTCGTATAGATTTTTTGGATGAAAAGGGCATCTCCATGAAAATTGAATCGAACAAAGGTGCTCAAAATGTTTTAACGCATACGATTCAAGGCCTAGCCACGTATTAGGGATTAGGCTTTACGAAATTCCTTGTTGTCCTTTATTGACTTACTTTTGCAAAAAAAATAAATGATGCGTCCAAACATGTTGAACAAAGTGCAATCCCCCTTTTGGTTCTTGGCCTTGGTGGTTTTGGCAAGTTGCGCTAAACCCTTTCATCTGGAACAAAGCGCGGTTACCCTTCAGATGCCCACAGAGCCCGTGACATTGCACGGCGACCATACCGAACTTCAAGTTGCCTACAAAGTCGCGCCGAAAGCCTTTGTTCCCAAAGGTGTTGCTGTCGTCAGGTTAATCCAAATCCAAAACAACGAGACCTCAGAGATTGGCAGGGATACCTGGGTTGGACCCAAGGTCAAAGGCGTGAAAGGGCGTTCCATAGAACCCGCTAAAGGTGGCGAGGGTGAACTTGGGTTTAAACAGCCCACCAAGGAGGTTCCTGCCTCAACCGAATATTGGCTGGAATTGGTCTCCTTCACCGGGTCTTCCTCTCAAATCAAAAAGGCTAAAGGATTCTTGGAAGAAAAGTCCTACCATAAAGCGCCCGAAAAAGCGCATCAATTTCGTGTCAAAATCTCTGAGGGTATTAGTTTGTTATCGAGAACTGGTCGAGTGATCAGCACGACCAGGCCCGTTGCATCGGGCTTCATCGCCGATACCATTGAACCCTTTGAGGCTACCATCTATTTTGAACTCAACAAATCGGTCATTCGAGAAAGTGAGCGTAAGAAGAAAGAAATTCTTCAGCTCGTTGATTTTTTGAGCAAAACCAAAGAAATTCTTAAAATAGAAGTCAACGGATACGCCTCTCCCGATGGTGAAATTCAATTCAACAACGAGTTGGCCGATGAAAGGGCCACCGAAGCGGGAAAATTTGTGATCAATGCCTTGCGTTCAAGCCAAGGTCTTAAGGACATTCAATACGATTTAGATAATTCCAAGCTTTACGTCCAAAACAAAGGCACGGAAGATTGGAAAGGCCTTTTGCGTGGAATTGAATTTGCCCGGATTCCGCAGAAGGATCAAGTGCGTAGCATCATTGAAAATTCCAATTTGAGCAGTGCCGAAAAACAAAGCAAACTCAAAGGAATGCGAGAATCCTGGGATATTATCACCGAAGATTACCTACCCCCCCTCCGCAGAGCCAATATGGTCATCAATACCAAAGTCCCCCCCAGAACCTTTGAGGAGAGAATGCAGCTCATTCGAATGAAATCCCCGGAATTAAGCGCATCCGAAATGCTCGCTACCGCCGAACAAGCCAAAGACGCCACCCGTCAAGCCGAAATATTGGAGCTCGCCAAAGGCCTTTACCCTTCCGATCATCGTGCCTACAACAATTTGGCCGTATTGGATATGGAAGCGGGCCGGTTGGAAACCGCTGCAAGAAACTTGGATGCTGCCGCGGAAGCAGCCCCAGGCTCCCCAGAGGTCCTGCATAACCAAGGATGGGTGGCCTACCTCCAGAAAGACTGGTCCAAATTAAACTTGGTGGTCAAGCGTGCCCAGAACATTGGCCAAAGCCTACCGGAATTTGAAGCCATCATGGCCATACGGTCGGGTAAATACGCGGATGCGGTATCGGCCCTCCCTAACAAAAACCAAGACCTCCTTTTGGCCCTGGCTCATTGCCTTAACCGCGATTATGATGCCGCCGCCAAAGCCTTGAAAGGTCTTGATCGTCAAAATCCTGATGTGTTATATTTAAGCGCAGTTGTCGCCGCCCGGAGCAAGAATTCATCTGGCGTTCAACGCGATCTTGAAGCCTTGGTGGCGAGCGATCCTAAAGTCAAAAGTTCCCTTCGGACGGATCCTGAATTTGCTTCCTTCCGTCAAGAAACCTTCTTCAAGAATTTGACCCTTTAGGTTGTTTTCCGAGGACTTTGGTTGACGATAAGCTCGGCTTTGGCGGCACCTACCACCGACCTTAGCTGATCAATATCGGCAGCAAAGACTCTTTCTGCGGAACCAAAGGCAGATAACAATTTTCTACGGGTTTCAGGGCCAATTCCTTTGAGGTTATCGAGGGCAGACTGCATGCCCGCTTTGTGTCGGCGGTTGCGGTGATGTTGCAAACCAAATCGATGTGCCTCGTCCCGCATTTGTTGAATGAGCCTCAAGGTGGGACTCTTTTTGTCCAGCATCAAGGGGTGCGGATCCCCTACCTTAAACAAAGCCTCCAGGCGTTTGGCAATCCCCATCAAGGGCAAATGACCCAAATCCAAAGCAACCAAGGCCGAATGGGCCGAGCTCAACTGACCCTTACCCCCATCCACAATCACAAGATCCGGTAAGGCCTGTCCTTCGGTAAGCATCCTTTGGTAGCGCCTGGTGATGACCTCCTCCATCCCCGCAAAATCATCGATGCCTTCCACATCCCGTAGATTGAACAGACGATAATCGCGTTTGGCAGGTCTACCGTTTCGAAAAACAACACAGGCCGATACGGTCTGGCTACCTTGAGTGTGGGAATTATCAAAACACTCGATATGCTGCGGCAATTGAGGGATTTGCAAATCCTTCTGGACCTGCTGCAAAAGACGATCCGATCGGGAAGCGAATTGCCTTTCTTCCGGTTTTCGTAACAACTCCTGCAAACAAAAGAAAGCGTTTTTGAGGCTTAAATCCACCAATTTACGTTTATCGCCGTCGGATGGAACCCGGCAAGGGATCCGCACAAAAGGCAGGCTTTCCGGCATAATGTTGCAGACAATTTCCACTGGCTGGTGCTCATAACGATGGCAGATCTCCAACATCGCCTGGGCCATAACGGCGGATGGATCCTCCTCTACACCCAATTGTATTTCCAAATTGAAGGAACGCATGACCGCACCGTTGCGCACATGCAGATGATTGACTACCGCCCTGTCTTGGTGCTGGGCCAAAGCAAAGGAATCCAGTTCCTTCACGGTGGTGCTTACCACGGTCGATCGGGCCTCGTACCGCTCCAACAATTCCACCTGGCCTTTGAGGGTATGGGCTTGCTCAAAATCCAAACGTGCAACACATTCTTTGATCTGTTTACGAAGATTGATCAACAATCCACCAAGATTCCCTTTGAGCAAGAGATGCACCGCATCCGTATACCTTGCGTATTCCTCCGCGCTTTGCAGTCCTGCACAGGGCGCCATGCAATTCCCGAGTTGATGCTCCAAACAAGGACGATACCCGGCTTTGGAGATGCGCTCATCACTGAGGTTGAGAGCACAGGTGCGCAATGGATAGATTTTCCGAATTAAATCCAACAACGTGTACATGGTCGTCGGCGAAGAATAGGGACCGTAGTACCGCGAGCCATCGCGTCGAATTTGCCTTGTGACCTCAAGCCTTGGAAAGGGTTCGTTGCGCAAGACCAAAAAGGGATAGGTCTTGTCATCTTTGAGGCGAATATTATACCGAGGTTGGTGTTTCTTGATCAATACATTTTCGAGAAGCAGGGCATCATGCTCCGTGTCAACAACCGTAAATTCAATACGTTCGATCAGGCGAACCATCAGCCGTATCCGATGAGTATCCACCCGATTTGCAAAGTATTGGGCAACTCGTTTGCGAAGATTTTTGGCTTTGCCAACATAGAGCAAACGTTCGCGCCTGTCGTAATAGCGATATACCCCGGGTGTTTCGGGAATAGAATATTCCAAGGCTTTGAATCCATTCAAATCCATAACAAAACGCTATTCCTGTTGAAGAATGGAATTCTTTGAGTGTAGAGCAATCGAGATCTTTGGGCGTAGAACAATCGAAATCTTTTCAAGGTTGGATTCAAAATCAATTCACGTTTAGCATATCCGGTCTAGGGCCGCAAATAGTTCTCGCTGTCCTCAATTTTGGAATGAACCTTGCCGTCCACGAATCGGGTTTCCAACCTGGCCCCGGGCTGGGCGTCTTGGATGCTTCGTAACACCTTACCGTTCATCATGGCCACCGAAAAGCCGCGCTGAAGAACCGATTGAATGTCCAGGGCGGAGGCCTGACGCATGAGGGCGAAGCAGGTTTGTTCCATCGAATCCAATTGCTGTTCCATTCCCCGAACAAGCCTGTGGGTCAAATCATGCACTGCCTGTTCTTGGTTAAGTAGTTTCTGCGACAATCCCCTTTGGGTGCGCTGTTCCAAATCCATCATGGTCGTATCGCAATGATCGATAAGGTAACCGAAATTCCGCTCAAGGCTTTGTTCCATACCGTCAAGGCCTTGCTCCAAAACCAAGCATTGACGTTGCAAACTATTTCCTGCCGATTGTTGAGCAACATGAATTTGCCTAATCAAATCCTCCTGATCAGGGGTCACCAATTCAGCCGCCGCCGTAGGGGTTGGCGCCCTAAGGTCAGCTACAAAATCCACCAAAGTCAAATCCGTTTCGTGGCCTATAGCCGTGATCACAGGGGTCTCCAAGGCAAACACAGCACGAACCAACGTCTCGTTGTTGAAACACCACAAATCTTCCATGGAACCACCACCGCGGGCAAGGATAATGACTTCCACGTCAGGCCGTTGATCCAAAGACCTCAAGGCCTTGATGAGTGAGCTGACTGCGGCTTCTCCTTGGACCAAACTGGGTGCAAGTAGAATAGGAAGCCCCGGAAAGCGCCGCTCCACCGTACGCTGTATATCATGAATCACCGCACCATCCGGGGAGGTCACCACGCCTACCGTTGCAGGATAAGCGGGGATTGCTTTCTTGTGAACAGCCTCCAACAAACCCTCGGCTTGTAAGCGGGCTTTGAGTTCCAGGTATCGCCGGTACAAATCCCCTTGTCCTGAACCCGATAGGCTCATGACCTGCAATTGCAACGATCCCCTGGGCGCATAATGCCTCAATTCTCCTGCAACCTGCACGCGATCACCGTCCACGGGATCCATGTCCAATAGCCGTCGCTGGCTTTGAAACATAACACAAGAAATTTGACTGTAGGCATCCTTGAGAGTGAAGTACCAATGCCCGCTTCGGGCTTTGGTCATGCCCGATATTTCTCCCTCGACCACCAAATTTTTGAAATCCGGGTATCCTTCCACATAATTCCGGATCCATTCATTGAGGCCGGTTACGGTCAAGGGCCGTCCCTGACCCGATTGATTCGTGGAAGAGGAAGAAAACATGGATTGCAGGATGGATTTCAACCTCCAAATTAGGGGCGCTACGTGTAATTTTAACCCATAAAATCAAAACCTTCCCGTATGGATACTGCCTCTTCGACCCCAAGATCCCCCCTCCATATCCAACACGTGACCGTGGTGGGCTGCGGTACCATGGGCAACGGAATTGCCCAAGTTTTTGCCACCTGCGGTTTTGCGGTCGAATTGGTGGACCTCTCCGCCCCGGCTTTGGAAAAAGCCATGAGCACCATCGCCCGCAATTTGGATCGGGTGGTCGCCAAAGGAGGCTTGGACCATGAGTCCAGGGATGCCGCCTTGGCCCGTATTCACTGCGGAACCTCTCTGGCCGAAGCCACTCACCAAGCGGATCTGGTGGTGGAAGCCGCCACCGAAAACCGACAAATTAAGCTGGAACTCTTCCGGCAATTGGACCAGTTAAGCCCCGCCTCCTGCATCCTGGCCACCAACACCTCTTCCATCTCGATCACCGATATTGCCGGCGCAACCCGGCGCCCCGCCCAGGTCATCGGCATGCACTTCATGAACCCGGTACCGGTCATGAAATTGGTCGAAATTATCAAGGGTTATAACACCGATCCGGTAGTGACGGCCACCATTGTGGAATTGAGTCATCGCCTGGGCAAAATCCCGGTGGAGGCCAACGATTACCCTGGATTTGTGGCCAACCGCATCCTGATGCCCATGATTAACGAGGCGATCCATACCCTCTACGAGGGCGTTGCCGGTGTTGCCGAAATTGACACGGTTATGAAATTGGGCATGGCCCATCCGATGGGGCCCCTGCAATTGGCGGATTTTATCGGCTTGGATGTTTGCTTGGCCATTCTTCGTGTGCTGCATGACGGCTTTGGCCAGGCCAAATACGCCCCCTGCCCCCTCTTGGTCAAAATGGTTTCTTCAGGTAACCTGGGCGTCAAAACCGGCAAAGGATTTTATGCCTACCAAGCGGGCTCCAAGGACCTGCTGGTCGCCCCGGAATTTCGCTAGATCGTCGCACCGGAATTTCGCTAGATCGAAGACCGCTTGCTATCCTCCACCGCTCTTTAGCCCTGAAAGGGGTAAGGATAGGTCGTTGGCGGCAAGAGGTTTTCTTTGATGGTACGGGCCGAAACCCAACGCAACAAATTGAGGGATGAACCGGCTTTGTCGTTGGTTCCACTTGCCCTGGCTCCGCCAAAAGGCTGCTGCCCAACCACCGCCCCGGTCGGTTTATCGTTCAAATAAAAATTACCCGCGGCATGCCGTAGACGCGTTGTCGCCAAATCCAAGGCGTAGCGATCGGTGGCCAATACCGCTCCGGTCAAGGCGTAGGGTGAGGTCGTATTGCATAAGTCCAATACCTCTTCGAACCGATCCGCCGGATAAACATAGACTGTCAATACCGGGCCAAACAACTCTTCGCACATGGTCCTGTATTTGGGATTGGTGGTTTGTATGAGGGTAGGCTCTACAAAATAACCCAGTGACTTGTCGCAATTCCCACCCCACACGATTTCGCAATCGGGATGCTGGCGGGCTTCCTCGATGGCAGCCTGGAGCTTGTCAAAGGACTTTTCGTCGATGACCGCGTTGATAAAATTCCCAAAATCTTCGACCCCGCCCATTTTCATATGCGATAGGTCGGCCCGCATACGCTGCAATACCTCGGGCCATAACACATCCGGAATATAAGCCCGCGATGCTGCAGAGCATTTTTGGCCTTGGTACTCAAAGGCACCCCGCGACAAGGCGGTGGCCACCACGTCGGCAGGGGCCGAGGCATGGGCCACCACAAAATCTTTACCGCCGGTCTCCCCCACAATGCGAGGGTAGGATTTGTACAAGCCAATGTTACGGCCGATTTGTTCCCAAATCTGGTTAAAGACCCCGGAGGATCCGGTGAAGTGTATCCCCGCAAAATCCGGATGACGGAAAATGACCTCGCCGGCCACCGGACCGGGCACAGGCACCATGTTAATAACGCCATCGGGCAAGCCGGCCTCCTTG
>RFMW01000118.1 GCA_009927485.1 Sphingobacteriia bacterium | reverse complement strand
TTGAACCGTTGGTGGGAGCCCATCATGCATTTTTTTGGGCCCTCGGATACCATGTCGCAGCATACCGAAACCTTGATGCGATGGAAGGTCAAAATGGCATCCAATGATGTGATGCGTCAGCAGTTCCTCAACATGTACGTTCCCAAAATTTGGGAGTTGGGCCTAAGCCTCCCGGACCCTGAACTGCGCAAAGATGAATCCACCGGTCAATGGTTGTTTACCGAGCCTAATTGGGATACGTTCTTTCAGGTGATTAACGGGAACGGTCCATGCAACCGGGAGCGATTGGCTGTACGCAAGGTCGCCGAGGAGCGGGGTGCCTGGGTTAGGGCCGCCCTTCGACGTGCTGACGCCCGCTACGCAACCCCGTTGGCTTAACCCACCGCTGATGCCTATTTTATCCTTAGACCCTAGGGTCAATCGCCTGCAGGCCGAAGAGGTCCCCGCTGATCAAGCACCTGTCTTGGTTCCCGGGGATCATTGGCCCAGTTACCAAGTCTTTCATCAACGCCGCCGAGGCGAGAAGCACAGCAGTGTGGGGATCGTCCATGCTCCCAGTTTGGAAATCGCGATGGCGATGGCCAAAGAACAGTTTGCCCGACGTGGAGAGACCTCCAACCTTTGGGTGGTGTGTACTGCAGATGTCTTGGAAATGGATTATGCGGACGAAGATGTTTTTCGAACAACGCCTGCCAAAAGCTACCGGGATCCTGCCGGTTACAAAGTCAACGACAAAATCGAGGCCTACAAAGCCCAACAAACCACCCTACGATGACCTTCAGCATCCCAAGCAACCCCTTGCCCCGCTATTTGTTGCAAATAGCAGATGATCAACTTGTTATGGGTCACCGCAATTCGGAATGGACCGGTTTGGGGCCTATTTTGGAAGAAGATATCGCGTTTTCGTCCATTGCCCAGGATCAGGTGGGTCATTCGCTGGCCTTTTACGAGATCTTGCATCAAACGTACGGCTTGGATAATCCGGATCAAACGGCGTTTAATCGTCCCGAAAATGGGATGCTTTCTTCGTGGTTGGTGGAGCAGACCATTGGCGATTATGCGTTTAGCTTGGTGCGTCATTGGTGTTATGACCAAGCCGTGGCTTTGCGTTACGAGTCCTTGGCCCAAATTCAAGACTCCAATCTGCAGGCCTTGGCCATCAAATTGCGTGGCGAGGTGAAGTACCATACTTTCCACGCCCAAACCTGGATGAAATCCTTGCTTCAAGGGAGTGAAGAAAGCCGCCTTCGCATGCTATCGGCTCTCAAAGAGGTTTGGCCTCTGGCTCTTGGCATGTTTGAGGCGTGGCCTGGCGAGACCGATTTGATGCGAGAGCCAGGCTCGCAGGGCCATCCTTGGTATCCAGGGGAGAAAAATCTTCAGGACCTCTGGCAAACAAGGGCCTTGGAATCGCTGGCATCCTGGGGGGTTGAGGTGGAGGCCTTGGGTTTGCAGCGTATGGAGCCCGTTTTGGGTGGTCGTCAAGGCTACCATTCCGAACATTTGGCCCCTCTTTTGGAAGAAATGACGGCGGTTTTTCGCCTGGATCCCCAAGCCGAATGGTAAATCTCGAGCCAACAAGCCCGGATACCGCTCTGGGCCTCCAAGGGAATATTCCGCAGGGCCTCAGCCCTGTATTGCAACGCTATTGGGAGGTCCTGGACCAGGTTCCCGATCCCGAAATTCCGGCCATTTCGGTGGTGGATTTGGGCATTGTCACCCGGCTGACGGTGGAGGAAGATGGCGGGGTCCGGGTTGTGTTGACCCCCACTTTTGCGGGATGCCCCGCCCTTCGTTGGATGGAAAAAACCGTTCAAAAGGCTTTGCTTGAGGCGGGCGCCCCAAGCGTGGACGTGCAAACCACCTTTGAGAATCCCTGGACTTCGGATCGAATTAGCGAAGCCGGAAGAGAAAAGATCCGAAATTTTGGATTAGCCCCCCCACCTCGTCGTCGACCAGGCTGTGCGGGTCCTGATTTGGAGGCCTTGGCCCAAGCTGCATGCCCTCGCTGTGGTTCCCAAAACACCTCCATGAAATCCCCATTTGGCCCGACGCTCTGTCGTTCCTTGCATTATTGTTTTGATTGCCTGGAGGCCTTTGAACAATTCAAACCCCTTTGATTTTACCTTTGGCACAGGCCTTTTTTTTCTAAAAAATTTTAAGATTAGCTTTTTTAACCATTGACCTTATGTTATTTGAATTATCCGAAGAACACCAAATGATTCGACAGGCTGCCCGTGATTTTGCGCAGGCCGAATTATTACCCGGTGTTATTGAGCGTGACAACCGTCAAGAGTTTCCTGCGGCCCAAATTGCCAAAATGGGTGAACTGGGATTGATGGGAATGATGGTGAGCCCGCAATACGGGGGTGGCGGTATGGATACGGTATCCTATGTTTTGGCAATGGAAGAAATCTCCAAAGTGGATGCCTCCGCATCCGTTTGTATGTCGGTGAATAATTCGTTGGTTTGTTGGGGCTTGGAGACCTTTGGTTCGGAAGAACTCAAGCAAATGTATCTACCCTCCTTGGCCAGTGGTCAAAAAATCGGAGCATTTTGTTTGTCCGAACCGGAGGCCGGATCCGATGCTACCTCGCAGAGGACGACGGCCCTGGACCAAGGGGATCATTACCTTTTGAACGGGACCAAAAATTGGATAACCAACGGAAATTCAGCATCGTATTACATTGTAATCGCCCAGACGGATGTGGCCAAAGGGCACAAAGGCATCAACGCTTTTTTGGTCGAGAAAGCCTGGCCCGGTGTACAGGTGGGCAAAAAAGAAGATAAAATGGGCATACGGGGTAGCGATACCCACAGCATCATGTTCACCGATGTCAAAGTCCCCAAATCCCACCGTATTGGCGAGGATGGTTTTGGATTCAAATTTGCCATGAAGGTCCTTTCGGGTGGCCGCATTGGTATTGCCGCCCAAGCGCTTGGCATAGCCAGCGGTGCTATGGAGCTCAGTGTCCAGTACGCCAAAGAACGCAAAGCCTTTGGGACCGAAATCATGAACCACCAGGCGATTCAATTCAAATTGGCCGATATGGCGACCGAAATTGAAGCGGCTCGTTTGCTTTGCCTCAAAGCCGCTTGGCTCAAGGATCAGCACATGAATTATGATATTGCTTCAGCTCAGGCCAAATTGTTCGCCTCCACGGTGGCCATGAAAGTGACGACCGAAGCAGTCCAGGTGCACGGGGGCTACGGGTATGTCAAAGAATACCACGTAGAGCGCATGATGCGTGATGCCAAAATCACCCAGATCTACGAAGGAACCTCGGAAGTTCAGCGAATTGTGATCTCCAGGGATTTAATCCGGGGTTAGGGAGGAGAGCCTCTGGCGGTATGAGCCCCTGGAGGCAGGGCCCCTGAAGGTAGGGATCTTCAGTTGATCACCGGAAGGGTTGCGTATTCACGGCCGAATTCCATCATCTGTTCCACAAAATTGTCAGGGTATTCTACTTTGACATCTTTGATTTGGCCATTGACCATGATAGGGACCAGGCGTGGTTGAATAAAACCGGAATAAGGCTTGGATTGGATGGATTCAAAACGCTTTTTGACCTCGGCAACCAAGGCCTGGTCGACCTTTACCCCGTAGGTTTCCACCAAGGCTTGGCCGGCTTTGAAATCGCCTTCGCTTTTGATGCGTTGAATTTCCCGTAACAACTGACCAAACAATTCGCGAAGAGCCTGGTAGTCGTTCACCACAAAATAGGTTTTGCCGTCCCGTTGTCTGCGCTCAATAACCTTGTTGGCCAGGCCTTTCTGGTAGGCCCATCCTGCATTCAGTTGACGATTGCGCATATGGGATTCCTCGAGGTTTTCGCCAGCTTCCAATCGACGCAATTGCAGCATCAACCCGTTACGAATGTACCCATCGTATTCGGCTTTGCCCACTTCGAGGCTGGGCATCACACCCAATTCAATGAGTTTGGGGTCCATGATATAATACAAGGCCACCAAATCAGCACGGGCTTCTTCGAGGGTGGAGGCGTATTGTTTGAGGGTCTCTTTGGGGGTTCCTATGCCGGGGTTTAACTGACCCGAGGCATGTCCAATAACTTCGTGGAGGTCGGTGTGGAGATCACCGGCCAGAGGACCGAATTGACGCGAACGATCGATTTCGGCCTGATCCCAGGCAAATTCTTGAATGGAGCTTCCTTTGGCGCCCATTTCATTGTATGCGTAAACAATGTTACCCAAGGCCACCGATTTGGATCCGTGCATTTTGCGAATCCAGTCCGCGTTCGGG
>RFMW01000064.1 GCA_009927485.1 Sphingobacteriia bacterium | reverse complement strand
TGGCCTATCCCCGTAAGACGGACGCTCCGAGCGAGCGGGCCTATCCCCGTAGGATGGACGCTCCGAGCGAGCCGGGCGATCCCCGTAGGATGGACGCTCTGACTGTCCTGCTTGGGATGCACGACCCGGTGGAACAAAGTCCGACGAGGGCCGGTTGTTGCTGGTTCTGGCAGCCCTGGGGCGCATTGATCCATCCCTCTCTTGACGAGGTGCTGGACCCGAATAATCTTCGGATTTCTTTTTCACAAATAAAATTTAAAAGGCGTATCAGGATAATGGTTAGTCAGCATCCCTGCTGTCTGTTGTGTTTTCATTTTCTTGTTGATCATCCTGAACGGAATGTTCTTCGACATGGAGTTCCGATTCCTCGGAGTCTTGGGAAGAATTGTGTTCGGATTCCAGGGATTCATCCGCTGCGGCATTTCCGTGCGGCATTTCCGAATAGGGAAGGTCATCATCGTCGTCACGACCAATTTCATGACCTTCTTGCTCAAGTTCCTTAAGTTGAGGAAGTTGCTTGATATTGTTGATGCCGAAATAGTCCATGAAAAGTTCGGTAGTCGCGTACAATGTAGGCCGACCCGGGCCATCGCCTTTGCCACTAATCTTGATCAGATTTTTTTCGAGTAATTTTTGAATTGAAAAATCGCAATTGACGCCACGGATTTGTTCAACTTCAGATTTGGATACCGGTTGTTTGTACGCGACTATGGAAAGAGTTTCCAAAGAAGCAACCGACAATTTTCGTTTGGATTGCTCCAAAACTGCCTTTTGAACGATAGGAAGAAAAGCGCTGCGGGTCAAGAAGCAATATCCACCTCCGCTTTGCACCAATTCGAATCCCCCAGGTCGTTGTTGCCATTCATGGACCAAATCATCCAGCACCTGTTGAACCTGGTTCACCTTGACCGCCTCGGGAAGCAACGAAGAAAGAAGGGCAGCAACCTGACGTGTATCCAGAGGTTTTTCGCTGGCAAAAAGGAGAGCCTCGATTTGATGAGCCATGTCCTGAACGCCTTCAAAGACCGTTTGAACGTCCATTCCCACCTCCAATGCTGAGGAAGAATCCGGTTCATTTGGGAGGATTTGCGGATCATTTGGAAGCAATTCCTCATCGGTTGGAAGGATTTCCTCAAGGGATTCAGCCAATTCGGACGTTGTTTCCTGACCAAAATCAGGATTCACCTCCAACTCGGCGGCCAAAATATGGGCGTATTCGGGGGCATAAGGCGCGGTCTCGTTACCGAGATTCGCGTCTTGGGCCTTCATTTTGCC
>RFMW01000189.1 GCA_009927485.1 Sphingobacteriia bacterium | reverse complement strand
TCGCAGGCCTTGGAGCAGGCTGCCCGGAGCAACCCCGTGCTTGGCGGCCACCTCCTTGAACAAGGCCTCCGCGGCCGCCGCCCCCCACTCGTCCTGACCGGATTCGTAACAATCTATCAAATCACCCAAAACAGCGGGAAATGCACCCCCCCATTTTTTGGCCACAACGCCTTCATCGTAGGATACAGGGTCCTCAAAAAAAGACTTTACCTCCGTTACAAAATCCGACACCAAGACCATCCGCTCCATGACCAAAGGAATCAAGGCGTGAAGGGTTGCATCGTCCAGTTCCCAGCCTTGTTGGGCCAACAATTTTCGGCAAGGCCCCACCAACGAATCCACCGATTGGCTGCGCAGGTATTGTTGGTTGAACCACTGCAACTTGGTAAAATCGTATCGAGCTCCATGCTTATTAACCCTTTCCAAACCAAAGGCTTGAATCAATTCTTCCATCCCAAAAATTTCTCGGTTATCCCCGGGATTCCAGCCCAAGAGTGCCAAAAAATTAACATAAGCCTCAGGGAAATATCCGGCCTCCCGGTAGCCGGGTGTTTTCTCCCCCGTTTCGGGATTGGTCCACTCGGTGGCATAAAAGGGCAAGCCCAATCGATCACCGTCCCTCTTGGATAATTTGCCGTCACCGTCAGGCTTCAATAACAACGGAAGATGAGCAAATTCCGGCATCTTATCCAACCAACCAAAGGCCTCGTATAACAATACATGAAGTGGAGTGCTTGGCAACCACTCTTCGCCCCGTATAACATGAGTTATTTGCATCAAACGATCATCCACTACGTTCGCCAAATGGTAGGTTGGCATGCCGTCGCTTTTGAACAAAACCTTGTCATCCAATTGGGCGGTCTGCACCACAACCAAACCCCGGATTCGGTCCTGCACCCGGACCTCGCGACCCCGGGGCATTTTGAAACGAATGACGTAGGGTTCGCCAGCCTCCAGGCGTCGGGCCACCTCGTCCGAAGGAAGACTCAACGAATTTTTCATCCGGACCCTGCTGATCGCATTGTATTGCGGTGAGGCAACCCCGGAAGCCTTGAATTGCTCCCGCATGGTATCCAGCTCCTCTTCGGTATCAAAAGCGTAGTAGGCATGGCCCGATTCCACCAATTGCATCGCGTATTGACGGTACATGGCTTTGCGTTCGCTTTGACGGTACGGACCGTAGGGCCCACCTTTGTGTACACCTTCGTCAAATTCAATCCCGCACCAGCTCAACGATTCGATAATAAATTCTTCGGCACCGGGCACAAAACGGGTTTGGTCGGTGTCTTCGATCCGTAACACCATCTGCCCGCCCATTTTGCGGACCAGGAGATAATTGAACAAAGCGGTACGAACCCCTCCGGGATGGAGTGGGCCGGTGGGACTGGGAGCAAAGCGAACGCGCATAGGTTTAGCAAAAATTTAAAGGACAAACTTACAAGGCGTTCACCATGGGAGGCGGGTCTGTAGCGACTTTTGTGGCCACATGAGCGTACCGAAAACCCCACATCCCAACCATTCCGAGGTAGCCGCCGGGCCATTGGCCTTTTTGATCTTGGGCATCTTGTCCCTGCTCTGGGGTTCTTCGTTCATTTTGATGAAGCGAATTCTGCCGGTTTTCCCCCCTTTGGAATTGGCCACCCTGCGCATTGGCATGGCCGGTTTGGCCATGATCCCCCTTTGGCTCTGGCACATGAAGCGCGAGCATTGGCGGTTACTGCCCTGGTTTGCGGTAGTTGGTCTGGTGGGGAACGGCATACCTGCCCTGCTCTTTGCGACTGCACAAACAGGGATCGACAGCGGAGCCGCGGGGGTACTCAATGCCCTTACCCCGATGTTCACGCTGGTAGTGGGCTGGGCTTTTTTTGGAAAAAATACCCAAAAGAGCCAGTTGTTGGGATTGTGCCTGGGCCTTGTGGGGGCTGTCCTGCTCATTCTCTCCCAGCATCGTATTCAAAGCGCCTCGAATCCCAACCTGGCATTGTTGCTTGTTTTGGCGACTTTTTTTTACGGCATATCGGTGAACACTGTAGGACATCGGCTTAAGGGAATAACTCCATGGCTCACCGCCTCCCTCCCTTTGGTTATCGCCTCCATTCCCGCGCTTTTGGCCCTGTGGTGGTGGGGTGATCCGGTTACGCCGATGCAACAAGAGGGGGCATGGAATGCCCTCTACCTGCTTTTTTTTCTCTCCTTGGTGAATTCGGCGTTCAGCTTGGTGGCTTTCAATTACTTGATCCAGTTGGCAGGTCCCCTCTTTGCCTCCACCACCACCTACATGATGCCGGTGGTC
Source organism: Sphingobacteriia bacterium (assembly GCA_009927485.1). Taxonomy (GTDB): domain Bacteria; phylum Bacteroidota; class Bacteroidia; order UBA7662; family UBA7662; genus SYHX01. The sequence continues at coordinate 31,778 of RFMW01000189.1, read as the reverse complement.
GCCTTGTTATGGGCTTATTGGGACGGAGAAACCTTGAATGCCTATCACCTGACCGGTTTGCTTGCCATCGTTGGGGGAATAACCTTGGTCAATAAGCGCCACAAGGGCTGACTCATTCCCCATTTCCATACCTAAATTCGTGGAAACAAAAATTTAATCCGTTACCCTATGAACTTACCCAAGACTTTCCATCGCCTGCTGGTGACAGCCCTCCTTGTTTTCTCCGTTTCGGCCATTTCTTCGGTGGCCATGGGCCAGGTCATCCTTTTTGTATCGCAACCATCGTCCATTGCGGGTTCGTACAACTACGGTCCCGGGGATGCGGCCCAAGGTTGGGGCTACAGCTACGATACAATTCAAGTACAGGCCCCGTTGGTGCGGGGTTTCTCGTCCAATGCAGGCGGGGACTCCTTGGCTTGCGACACCACCCTGATCAATGCCTCGGCCGTGGCAGGCAAAATCTGCGTCTTGTACCGAGGCTCTTGTGAGTTTGGGGTCAAGGCCCTGGCTGCCCAAAGGGCAGGTGCCGTGGGATGCATCATCATTAACCATAGCGCAGGCGTAATCAACATGGGTGCGGGAGGTGCGGGGGCCAATGTCCGTATTCCGGTCATGTTGGTTTCCAATTCGGACGGCGCACTTATCCGCGCCAGGATGAACGGTGGAGATTCAGTGGTGGTGTTCATGGGGGACAAAACAGGGTTTTTCCAAAATGACCTGGGCATTGGTAACGGCTCGGTGCTTCGCCCTACCGAATTCAGCATCCCCAGCAGCCAGGCCTTGAATGCAGGCGAGTACATTTTCAAACTTGGGGCGGCGGTCAAGAATTATGGCCAAAATGCACAGAGCAATGTTGGGCTCAACGTGAAAATTGATTTCACCAATCCTGCAGGATTAACCAACACCGTTTACAACCAAAATGCATCCATTGCAGCCTTACCCAGCGATTCGACAGACACCTTGCGCACTCCGGATTTTGATCCTTCGGCTTACGGTACGGGTAAATATAACATTGCGTACACAATCTCCATGCCCTCCGGAACGACGGACCAATTTCCTGCAGACAATACTGTCAATCAAGGATTTGTGATTAATTCGAACATCATCTCCAAAGTTCGATTGGACTCCCTTCGCAACATGGTGTATTCGGGCGGTGTCCGACCATCGGCGGCCACTTCCGGTTCCTACGATTTCGGGATTTGGTATTATGCCAACAAGGGATCGCGCCTCAAGGTGGATTCCATTCGTTTCTCCTTTGTGACCAATCCCGGGTCCAATCTCTTCGGAGAATCCATCATCGGGAAGGTAAGCGAATGGCAGGATTTGAATTCAGACGGCTTGATTGATGCCGGTGAAATCGTGGACCTTGGTGACGGAATCTACACCTACGGGGATACGTTGGGCAGCAATTCCCAGCGCTCGGTCCAGATTACCGACATCATCAACAACACCCCGGGGGTGGTCTTGCGTGACTCCACGGTGTATTTGTTCTCCGCCTATTATTCCGGCGCTCAAACCACCGTTTTCACGAACGTGGACCCAAATGTGGACTATACCTTGACCAGCGATATTTACGAGCAGTACATCAGCCCGGTTTACAGCGGCACATGGAACCCCAATGGTTTCGGGGCCAACAGCGTCGCAGCGGTTTCCGCAGTGACCAGCAGCCCGTCCTCTTCGGTGCGTTCTCTCGAACAAAATACCTTGGAATTAAGGGCCTTCCCCAATCCGGTTTCAGACCGCCTCCATGTTTTGGTCAGGGCTGCCTACCGTGTTGGCAACGTGCGTTACAGCATTGTGGATCTGTCCGGCCGTTTGATAACGCAGGGCCACGAAGTTTTGGACGGTATTGCGCCGTTGCAGATTGGTGTGGCAGGCTTGGAGCCCGGCATGTATCACCTCCAGGTGAACGACGGTCGTTTCAGCCGGACGCTGCGCTTCATCAAGCACTAGGGCGGGACGCGCCTGTCGCGTATTGCAACCTGATTTGTTCCAAGAGGCCCCGAACTTCATCGGGCTCCATGGATTGAACCAGGCGACTGCGGATTTCTTTGATGTTTTCGAAGCCTTTGAAATAAGGGGCATAATGCCTTCTCATTTCCAGGAGGCCTAGTTTGGGGCCCTTCCATTCAAGGGATCGCTCCAGGTGCTCGCTGCATGCAGCTAAGCGCTCTTCGACCGTAGGTGGTGCATGGACATCACCGCTACGCAGGTACGCTTTGATTTCCCTAAAAATCCAGGGGTACCCTATCGCTGCTCTGCCGATCATGATACCATCCACCCCGTAGCGCTCACGGTATTCCGCTGCCTTGATGGGGCTGTCAATATCCCCGTTCCCAAAAACGGGAATGTGCATGCGCGGGTTGTTCTTGACCTCACCGATCAGGGTCCAATCTGCAGAGCCCTTGTACATCTGGACCCTGGTGCGGCCATGCACGGCGATGGCTGCAACGCCCACATCCTGAAGAGCTTCGGCAAGGTAAACGATATGTTTGGACTGTTCGTCCCAACCCAGACGGGTTTTGACCGTCAAGGGCATGGGGCTTCGCTTGACAAGCTCGGCGGTAATCTGGATAAGCTTGGGCAGGTTCCGTAACATTCCTGAGCCCGCATCTTTGCAAACCACATTTTTGACAGGGCAGCCAAAGTTGAGGTCAATGATATCGGGGGACACCTCCGAAACCTTGTCCACTGCGCCCAACATGGGCTCCAATTCTCCTCCAAAAATCTGTATCCCCATGGGACGCTCATGCTGGTAGATGTCCAACTTCTGCCGGCTCTTGACAGCATCCCGGACCAAGCCCTCCGAAGAAATGAATTCGGTGTACATCAAGTCGGCTCCTCCTTGTTTACAGACCGCCCGGAATGGGGGATCGCTGACATCCTCCATCGGAGCCAGCAACAAGGGAAATTCTCCTAAATCCAAGGTGCCAATGCGAACACCGGACGTTTTGGATGGGGCTGCGGGGATCTCCATGACGGCGCAAAGGTAAGAAGCCTTGAAGACGCCTCTTGATTCTACATTTGAGGAAGGATGACAATGAGACCCCTGTTGACCCTGGTGATGGTATGTCTGATGACCGGGCTGGTCTTCAGTTACCTGGCCATGGCCTTGCTTCCTGCTTGGTTTGATGTAAATCTGGCCGAATTGTTGGACCAAGTTGAAGCAGGTAGCCCTGTCACCGAATCCACTCGCCAAGCGATGGCTCTTTTGCTGGTTCAGGGGTTGAGCACTTTGGGCTTTTTTGTGTTGCCCGGTTGGTGGTTTTTCCAAAACCACAGGGAACTTTTGGAGGAAAAACACAAGGAACCTAGGCAGGATCGTTTCGGATTGAGCGTTTATGCTGGGTTGGGAGGGGTGGTCCTCACAATTCTCTGCCTGCCCTTGGTGTACAACCTCTTTCACCTTAACCAAGGTTTACCCTATTCTGGGCTTGCAGAGGCCTACCCCGCGATCAAGAGGGTCACCCTGGATTGGCAAGCCGCCGAGCAAAGTTCTCAACAGCTCTTGACGGTGTTGATGAAACCCGATGGGGTTCTTTACGGGCTGCTTGGCGTGGTGGTGTTGGCATTGTTACCCGCCTTCGGCGAAGAGCTGGTGTTCAGAGGGTCGCTGCAGCCAATCTTGCAGCAGCAGCTTCGCAATCCGCATGCAGGGGTTTGGGTTTCGGCCCTCTTGTTCTCAGCGATCCACGGGCAATGGCTTGGTTTCGTACCGCGTTGTTTACTGGGGGCGCTCTTTGGATACCTGGTGTTATGGTCAGGGTCTGTGTGGCCAGCAATGATGGCGCATTTCTGTAACAATTTGCTGTCTTTCTTGGCCTACAAGTTGAATTGGTGGGATTTGCGTGACGTCCCGGCGTTATCCGAAGCCACCTTTCGATGGGAGGATAACCCCTTTCCTTGGTATATCGCCTTGATTTTGATGGGATTAGCAGCCACAGGCCTATTCTTTTACCGCAAAACGTTCTCCCGGAGCAACAAGGATCAAGCATGATGGCCACTCGACCTGCCCGATCCAAAGCCAGAACTTGGAGTGCCTTGGGTATTGGAGTCGCCATCCTAGGGATTTGGTGGCTCGGACCTTGGGCTATGCAGGCCTTGATGGCCCTGGTGGCTGGAGGTGCCTGTTGGGAGGTTTATTTGCGACTTCGCTGGCCGGGCAACTTAGGGGCATGGCACAGCGGGGCCGGAATCGCAGGCTTCGCGGGTTTGGGAATGGTGGCGCTGTTTCCCACGATGCCTTGCGGGTGGGTCTGGGCAAGCGTGGCCTTTGTGCCGGGATGGCGGGTCCTGCATGCCCTCCTCATGCACCAAGGACCCCGCCAATGGGGACGTGAACTTGCCTTGGCGATCGCGCTGCTCTTTTATGCGGTGTTCCCCATGGTCATCTTCCGCGACTTGGTGACCCAAGAGACGAGTTTGCTGGGCGGGATGGAAGGACCGGAGGTCTTCATGGCCACCTTTGGGCTCTTGTGGTTGTTGGATAGTGGGGCCCTTCTGGTTGGCAAACGCTGGGGGAGGCATCCCCTGCATTCCAGAATTTCTCCTTCCAAGACCCTGGAGGGCAGCCTGGGTGGCTGGGCATTGTGCATCCTGGCCGGCTGGATCCTGTACCCCCTGATTTTTGGGATCGAACCTACCCAGGGATGGGGTTGGTTCTCTTTGTTGGCTGGGCCTGTTGGCATAGCTGGTGATCTGATGCAATCTGCCCTCAAGCGCAATGCCGGGGTTAAAGACAGCGGTTCATGGATCCCTGGGCACGGAGGCTGGCTGGATCGCTTTGATTCGCTGTTGGCCCTTGCCGCCCTCCTGGGCTTGTGGGTCGGTTTAGGGCGATGATTCTCCTGTCCTGGCCTCCATTCGGGATTTCGGTTCTTATTTTTGGCCTTCTCTTTGCGACTTTGTCCCTTCATCTTTAAATCCTTTTATGAACCCCGAATCCACCCTCATCCCTGCCCACGAGAATCCATTCGAGTCCATGATGTCCCGCTTTGATGTGGCGGCAAAAATTCTCAATTTGGACCAAGGCCTCTATAACGTGCTCAAATCCCCTGCCAAGCAGGTCATTGTGAATCTCCCCGTTTCGATGGACGACGGCAGCATTCAGATTTTTGAGGGAATTCGGGTGGTTCATAACATCAACCTCGGCCCTGCCAAAGGTGGGATACGTTATTCCTTGGATGTCAATTTGGATGAGGTCAAGGCCCTTGCGGCTTGGATGACTTGGAAATGTGCGGTTTCGAATATTCCGTTTGGCGGCGGCAAAGGGGGCATTAAATGCGACCCTCGTTCCATGTCCGCCGGTGAATTGGAGCGCCTCACGCGAGCCTATACCCGGGCTATGATCGATGTTTTTGGTCCTGAAAAGGATATCCCTGCTCCGGACATGGGTACAGGACCACGCGAAATGGCCTGGATTATGGACCAGTATTCCCGGTTGGTCGGCTATTCTTCCCCATCGGTGGTCACCGGTAAACCCCTGGTCATGGGGGGCTCCAAGGGCCGTGTCGAAGCCACAGGTCGTGGCGTGATGGTGGCAGCCCGCTCTGCCATGCTCAAGATGGGATTGAATCCGTTCAAATCCACTTGTGCCGTGCAAGGCTTCGGCAATGTGGGATCTATTTCGGCCAAATTGATGGAACAGCAAGGTCTCAAAGTCCTGGCCATTTCGGACATCACCGGGGGCTATTACAATGCCGATGGAATCAATATCAAAGAGGCCCTGGCCTACAGTGCCGCGCACGGAAATCAACTTACGGGATTCACCGGTGCCGAGCCGATCACGAACGAGGCCTTGTTGGAACTTCCGGTGGATGTTTTGATTCCCGCGGCCATGGAAGACCAAATCACCGCACACAACGCAGCCAATATCCAAGCGAAATTGATTGTCGAAGGGGCCAACGGTCCCATCGCAGCCAGCGCGGATCAAACCCTGAACGACAAAGGGGTCATGGTCGTCCCGGATATTCTGGCCAATGCGGGCGGTGTAACGGTTTCCTATTTTGAGTGGGTGCAGAACAGGATGGGGTATTTCTGGACCGAGGAGCGGGTCAACCGCAGGGCAGACCGGAACATGAAAGAAGCATTCGAGCAAGTGTACCAAACCAGCCTGCATCACGGATGCTCCATGCGGATTGCGGCTTACGTCGTGGCCATCGACAAAGTGGCTCAGGTAACCCAGCTCAGAGGGGGCATTTAATTCCCGCAACATAATGTTTCACCGCGAGGGCTACACCATTATTGCAGGGACGCTGGTCGGTTCCGGCCTTGCCGCATGGGCGGTGTATCGATGGTTGGGATCAGCCTCTTGGGGTGCCTGGCTCGCCTACGGTATACTGATGGTCCTTGTGGCCCTGGTGCTGCAATTTTTTCGAAATCCCTCTCGGCATACCGTCCTTCAAGAAGACGGTGTAATTGCGCCCGCCGATGGCAAAGTCGTGATCATCGAAAAGGTCTTCGAACCGGAATATTTCCAAGGAGAGCGCTTACAGATTTCCATTTTCATGTCCCCCTTCAACGTGCATGTCAATCGAAATCCGGTGAGCGGTGAGGTTGCATTTTTCAAATACCATCCCGGGGATTATTTGGTGGCCTGGCACCCCAAATCTTCCACCTTGAACGAAAGGACTACCGTCGTTGTGCGGACTCCTGAGGGTCATGAGGTTTTGTTCCGGCAAATTGCCGGGGCATTGGCTCGCAGAATTCGTTGGTATATCGGCAAGGGCGACAAGGTGCGACAAGGCGAGGAATTTGGATTTATTAAATTCGGTAGTCGGGTGGACTTGTACCTCCCCCTCAATGCAGTACCCCGTGTTCAAATTGGACAGAACGTACGGGGCGGCGAGACCTGCATCGCCAAACTCCTGAATGAATAACAACAAATCTCTCCTCAGGGTCATCTTCTTGACTACCCTGATTGACATGCTGGGGATTGGGTTAATTATCCCGGTGGTGACCCCTTTGCTCCTCGATCCAAAATTGCCCTTCATGAGCGCAGAGTCCACCTTTGCGGACCGAACCATGATGATTGGTTTTCTGTTGGCCTCCTTTAGTCTGGCTCAATTTGTGGGTTCCAGTTTGTTGGGCGCTCTTTCGGATCGGCATGGCCGCAAACCCATCCTTCGGTACACCGTGGCCGGGACTTTGTTGTCCTACTTAATTTTTGGCATGGGCATTGTTCAAGCATCGTTGCCCTTGCTCTTTTTGGGGAGGTTGATGCTGGGCTTTTGTTCGGGGAATCTGGCGGTCACCTTCTCTGCGATTGCGGACTTGAGCAGCGCTGAACACAAAAGTCGGAATTTCGGAATGGTGGGGGCTGCCTTTGGGATTGGTTTTGTGTTAGGGCCCTTTTTGGGAGGGCTGCTATCCGACTCATCATGGCATCCTGCCTTGGGTTACGATACCCCGTTTTGGGCGGCTGCTCTGCTGAGTGCTGTTAACCTGTGGGTTCTGCAACGGTATTTCACCGAAACCCTGGTCACCCCCCGCATGAGTCCCTTGCATCCTGCAAGCGGTGTACGACAGATTGCCAAGGCATTTGGCAGACCGGAGCTTAGGGGGCTGTTTGCGGTTTCTTTCCTGATGGTCTTCGGTTTTAATTTTTTCACGCAGTTCATACAGGTTTATTTGATCAAGCGATTCGATTATGGTCAGGGCGAAATTGGAACCCTGTTCGGATACCTGGGCCTGTGGATTGCTTTGACGCAAGGATTGCTGCTTAGACCGGTTTCGGCGAGGATTTCCCCCGCTCCCATTCTCAAGGTGAGCCTGTTGTTGATGGGCTTGGCGGTCATGGGGATTTTGTTGCCTGACCAATCGGGTTTGCTCTACGCGGTCTTGCCCTTGGTTAGCCTTGGACAGGGCTTTAGTTCCCCCAATTTGCTTTCTTTGATATCCAACAAAGCGGATTCATCGATGCAAGGAGAAATTTTGGGCATCAATCAATCGGTAAATTCTTTTGCACAGTTGCTGCCACCGCTGATCGGAGGCTTCATTGTGGCCATGGATATTCGAGCGCCCTTGCTGGTGTCAGGGTCATTTATCGTCCTCGCATGGTTAACTTTCGTAACCAATCGTTCCTACAGGTCATGAACCCTCATTATGCAGTCCCCCTGGGATCCCCTTCATGGATAGGCCTCAACCTTGGCATGCTGTTCATTGTATCCGGCATCGTATGGATCAGTCGTCGTTGGGAGAAGGACAGGGTCCATCGTTTCGGCAAAGGGATGGCCATCCTGCTGATCCTCAACATGTTGCTTCGACAAGTTGTCCTCCTGCTGAGCGGCGAGTGGTCAGCAGCTTACAGCCTGCCTTTGCAAATGTGTTCCTTCTCGGTCATTTGGGCCGCCATTACCCTGTGGAAAGGGCATCAACTGACTTACGAACTCCTGTTGTTCTGGGGGGCCGGGGCTTTGCACTCCTTCTTGACCCCTGAATTGGACGATGGCAATTCCCTTTATAACCATGTGGAATATACGGTGAGTCACGCCGGCATTTTGGTATCCGGCCTTTACGCGACCATGCGCATGGGCATGGTGCCGAGACCTTGGAGCTGGCTCCGCGTTCTTGGAATTACCCAACTCGTCCTCCCCGTTATCGGTCTGGTGAACTATGCCCTTGGTTCCAATTACATGTACATCGCAAGCCGTCCCCTTATCGACAATCCCTTCCTGATTGGGGAATGGCCCTGGTACATTGTGGGCCTCGAATTTGCAGCCCTGCTGCACTTTGTGTTATTTTACGGCATTCACCGCATGCTGGGGCAACGATACGCTCCATCCTCGGTCTCCCCTGGCGTTTCCGCTTCTTGACGTTATGGGCGCCTGAATCGGTCCCAGAAACTTTTCTTGGGGGGCGCTGGGGCATCACCCGTTTCTTCCACTGCGGGATTCAGCGTCTCTGGATTCTCCTCGGGTGTTGTTGCTTGGGTCTTGCTCTTCTTGCCTTTGCCTTTGACGTTGCTGCCTTTCTTGGCGGAGGACTTTTTGGAAGAACTTGATTTTACACCCTTTTTGGCGGTAGGCTTTTTGACGGGCTTGACTTTTTTGGGTTTGGGAGGAACGATGCGACGCAGTTCCGAACCTTTCTCATCAGCCTTCGGTCCGCTGACTTGTTCATTTTCCCAACCAAAAACCTTGTGGATTCTGGAAACCCTGGTGGGATAGACATCGATTTGGTTGGTGACGTATTGGTGACGCCCGCGTAACAAATGGCAATCCGTGCCTACCGTGGAGCCGGTAAACCTGGTTTCGCCTTTGCGAGTCCAATACACGACACAGTAGGGATGGTCTTCCAAATTCTCCGGGGTAAATTGCTCGAAGGGTCTGAGATTCTTGTATTCACCCGCCAATTCAGAGAAATTCTCCAACGTGTAGACCTTGGACTCAAAGCGCCCACTCGTGTAATCCATAAACTTGTAGATTCGCTGGGAGGTTACCTGGCCGGGTGGGGATTGGAATTCTTCGTAAATCCAAACTGCGTCGGTGAAATAATTGTCCCAAATTTTCACCACATGGCTTTCCACGGGTTGGGCTCCGGTATCGACCCTGCATTGTTTGGTGTTATCAAAATCCCCGACGAACCACTGGGTGAGCAATAACAAATCCTTGGAATAACGAGGCTTGGCAGCCTTGCCTGCGCTTGGTGGGTTTTTGAGCGTTGCGTTGTGCGACGAAATGGCCTGGGCTTGGTATCCAGCAAGCCACAGCATAAGCAGGCATGGTATCCAAAGCAGACGCATGCGTTCGTATCGAAAAGGGGATGGGCTTGTACCTTCGTTGTCGAAGGATCTATCCTGGAGTTTGGAGAACTTCATGCCTTAAAATTAGCGGGTTCTAGGGGAGGGTTCCGTTGAGCGTGTTTTCTTTGTATAGTTTTGTGAACAAAACGACCTCAAAATACAAAGCATGAGGCCTCCTTGCGCTCCAAGTTTGGACTTTTGAGGCAAGATATTTCCTGGAAAATTTCAGGACTTGCCCTTTGGGAAGCGTTCTCAGCTTTCTTGAACTTTGTGTAAAAACTCACGCACTTTGTGAATAATTGCGGCCAAAAATTCTCAATTTTTGGGTAGTCAAAAAACCGGTCCCTGTGGTCCGGTTTTGTTGGCTTAAACGACCTAATTTCAGCTCATGACCGAACCCATTCTCGTTGAGAACAAAGACCGCTTTGTCCTTTTCCCTATCCAGCATAGCGATATCTGGTCCTTTTACAAGAAATCCGAGGCCAGCTTCTGGACTGCCGAAGAAATTGACTTGGCCCAGGACCTGACTGACTGGGAGCACAAGCTTAACGCCGACGAAAAGCATTTCATCAAGCATGTTCTCGCCTTCTTCGCGGCCAGTGACGGGATTGTCAACGAGAATTTGGCCATCAATTTCCTGAACGAAGTCCAGTATCCCGAAGCCAGGTGCTTCTACGGGTACCAGATCATGATCGAGAACATCCACTCCGAGACCTATTCCCTGCTCATTGATACCTATATCAAGGATGCCGCCGAAAAAAACTACCTCTTTCACGCCATTGACCATATGGACTGTGTGCGCAAGAAAGCGGATTGGGCCCTGCGATGGATCAGCCAAGGCAGTTTCGCCGAGCGCCTCATCGCCTTTGCGGCGGTGGAAGGAATTTTCTTCTCGGGCTCATTTTGCAGCATTTTTTGGCTCAAAAAGCGGGGACTCATGCCCGGTCTTAGCTTTTCGAACGAGCTCATTAGCCGGGACGAGGGGTTGCACCGTGATTTTGCCGCGTTGCTCTACACCAAACATCTGGACAACCGACTGGATGCGGCCCATGTTCACCAAATCATCGCGGATGCGGTCGCCATCGAGAAGGAATTTGTCACCGATGCCTTGCCCGTTCGGCTTATTGGCATGAATGCCGATCTGATGTGCCAATACATCGAATACGTGGCTGATCACCTCCTGGGAGCCTTGGAATTGCCCAAACTTTACAACGCCACCAATCCTTTTGACTTCATGGAGCTTATTTCGATGGAAGGCAAAACCAACTTTTTCGAAAAACGCGTCGGTGAATACCAGAAAGCAGGGGTCTCCGGAGACCGCGGTCAAAGCGGATTCATCACGGATGCCGATTTCTAGGAGCAACGAACGCCCTACCAACAGGCTACCCCACGCTATTTTCCTTACCCTTACCGATTACCCACTTCACCACCAAATCATCAGCCCATGCAAGTCATCAAACGCGACGGTCGCAGCGAAGAAGTCAAATTCGACAAAATCACGACCCGTATTGAACGACTTTGCTACGGATTGGATCCTCGGCACGTTCAGCCTGTTGAAGTGGCCAAAAAGGTCATTAACGGTTTGTACGACGGAGTCAGTACCGTGCAATTGGACGACTTGGCGGCCGAAACTGCGGCGGCCTTAACCGCTGCCCATCCGGATTATGCGGTACTGGCCGCGAGGATTGCCATTTCCAATTTGCACAAGGAGACCAAGAAGTCCTTTAGCGAAACCATGCGGGATCTTCACCGTTATATCGATCCCGTCACCTCAGCACCGGCCGCCTTGATTGCCGACGATGTCATGGAAGTCATTGAAAACCATGCCGAGGCTTTGGATTCTGCCATCATCTATTCACGTGATTTTGAATACGATTATTTTGGCTTCAAGACTTTGGAGCGCTCTTACCTCCTCAAAATCGATGGCAAAGTCGTCGAAAGACCGCAGCATATGTTGATGAGGGTTTCCGTAGGGATCCACAAAGAGAATATTGCCTCGGTTCTGGAAACCTACGAATTGCTCAGCGAACGTTGGTTCACCCACGCAACGCCCACCCTCTTCAATGCAGGAACGCCCAAACCTCAGCTTTCAAGCTGCTTCCTCCTCACACTGCAGGAAGATTCCATTGACGGTATCTACAATACCCTCAAACAAACCGCCAAAATCTCCCAGAGTGCAGGCGGAATCGGTTTAAGCATCCATAACCTTCGGGCCACCGGTTCCTACATCAAAGGAACCAACGGAACCTCCAACGGGATTGTGCCTATGCTTCGGGTCTTCAACGATACCGCACGCTATGTGGACCAAGGGGGCGGAAAGCGCAAAGGTTCTTTTGCCATCTACCTCGAGCCATGGCATGCGGATATTTTCGATTTCCTTGAACTCAAGAAAAACCATGGCAAAGAAGAACTAAGGGCCAGGGATTTGTTCTATGCCCTGTGGATTCCGGATTTGTTCATGAAACGCGTAGAAGAAAACGCGGAATGGTCCTTGTTCTGCCCGAACGAAGCTCCCGGATTGCACGATACCTGGGGTGATGACTTTGAGAAACTCTACCTCCGTTACGAACAAGAAGAAAGAGCCCGCAAAACCATCAAAGCCCAAGACCTCTGGTTTGCCATTTTGGAATCCCAAATCGAAACCGGAACCCCGTACATGCTCTACAAAGACGCATGCAATCGCAAGAGCAACCAACAAAACTTGGGTACCATTCGGTCCAGTAACCTCTGCACCGAAATCGTGGAATACACCTCGCCTGATGAAATCGCAGTGTGCAACTTGGCCTCCATTGCCCTCCCCAGGTTTGTCCAAGCAGACTTGACATTCGATCACCAAAGGCTCTTCGAAATCACCAAAACCATCACCCGAAATCTGAACCGAATTATTGACGTGAACTATTATCCGGTTCCCGAGGCCCAAAAGTCCAATTTCCGGCATAGGCCTATCGGGATCGGAATTCAGGGTTTGGCCGATGCCTTTATTTTGATGCGTTACCCCTTTGATTCACCGCAGGCCGCCCAACTCAACAAGGAAATTTTTGAGACCATTTATTTCGGGGCCATGACGGCCTCCATGGAATTGGCGAGCGAACTTGGTCCTTACGAAACCTACCCGGGCTCGCCGGTATCCCAAGGGATCTTTCAATTCGACATGTGGAATGTGCAACCCGGTCCACGTTGGAATTGGACTGAACTCAAAGCCAAAGTAGCACAGCATGGCGTTCGAAACAGCCTCCTGCTTGCTCCAATGCCTACGGCGTCCACCAGTCAAATTCTCGGCAACAACGAATGTTTTGAGCCCTACACTTCCAACCTCTACAGCCGCAGGGTTTTGAGCGGTGAATTCGTAGTTGTTAACAAGCATTTGTTACGGGATCTTATCGAGGCCGGAATTTGGTCCTTGGAACTCAAGAACAAAATCATTGCCCAGAACGGGTCCATTCAGAATATCCCTGAAATCCCTGATGGCTTGAAATCCCTGTACAAAACTGCCTGGGAAATAAGCCAGAAGGCCATCATCGACATGGCCGCAGATCGTGGAGCCTACATTTGCCAAAGCCAGTCCATGAACATTTTCATGCCCAATGCGAATTTCGCCAAGTTAACCTCCATGCATTTTTATGCCTGGAAGGCGGGACTCAAAACAGGGATGTATTACCTAAGGACCAAGGCGGCAGTGAATGCCGTGAAATTCACCTTGGATCAAAATGCCACCAACCAAGGCATCGCGGCCTCAACTCCGGCGACTTTTGCCATGCAATCGCCTGCTGCACCGGCATCCACTCCGATCACCCAAGCCATCCTCAGCAAAGACGAAGCCCTTGCCCAAGTAGCCTGCTCCCTGGATAACCCGGATGCATGCGAGGCCTGCGGTTCGTAAGTTTAAAAATTAAAACCAGCACCAACCACCACAAATTGTGTTGGTAGAAGAAAATACTCCCCTAGCAAAGAGATTGGGCCGATAGAAATATTTAACCCGGTATTCACATAAGAGACTGTCTTCCAAGTTAAAATCCCAGACCCAAAACCGCCCCCTAAATAACACTTCAGGGCGGTCTCTTTTTTGCCCAAAAGGTATAATTTTCCGCCTAGCAAAACAGCATTATCAGATTCGGGCAAAAATCTAATACCTAAGGAAAAATAGGATGAGGTGAAGCCGTCAACTGAAATACCACTAAAAACAGTGTCTTGCAAAGAGGTACCTTGAATGGGAAAGTTCTTAAAATAATGTATCGTATTATTTTTTGAGGGTTTCTTTTTGGGTTTATCAATCTTCGTTGATGTTAATAAATTTTTTCTAAAGAGGGTGTACTCCAGTTCAACAGAAAGATTGCCTTGTAACTGTGCAATTAGGGCAGAATCACTCCAAACGATTGTTTTATTGACACCCGCTGAAACATTGGTCAAATCGCCAGTCAAAGCTGACGGACTCATTGCTCCTTTGTTATCACTGATAAAAGTGGCTTTGATGGTGTAGAAACTACCCTCCAAAGGTGAGCCTGTATCCACTAGGTCATAATACACAATAACCTTGGAGTTTTCAACAACCAGAGAGACATTCTTGAAAGATTGGGCTAATGCAGAATTTCCACAAAACCCAACAAAGCAAATTAGCAATAAAACAAACCTGATCTTATTCATATACTTTCCATTGGTATAATTTCTCTGTACTAATCGAAGGAGAGAAACTCATTTTGGGGGTTTGAACTTTGTTGAATTTTTTAATGGCTTGGAGATTCACCTCTCGCTCTAAATAATCAAGTAATTCAGGAATCTTCACATCTCCCTCGGTTGCTTTTAACTTTTTGAGTAGGTAGTAGGTGAACAACCCATGTTGTTTATCCTTCCAAACCAAAGAAGATTGTTCCGCGCTACTGGAACTCAAGACAACCAGATTGCCCTGTAGATTTGTCTCTTCAGGCACTATTCTTACACCCCTCAAGGCTAACAATTGATCACTTCGTGATCCCCCGCTGAAGCAAGCGTCCAAAAAGACTAATACCCTTTGAGTGGGGAATTTGGTGAGTTTCTCGTAGAACCAATCCAACGCTAACCCCTCTTCAACATTAGACCCTGATATGTCAACAGGCATCAAATATGGCTTTTTGGTGGTTTCTGAAGGCAAGCCATGACCTGAGTAATAAACAAATACATTGGCCTGACCTTTCTCTGCTTCGATAAGACGGCTTATTTTATTGACGGCTTGTCTCATGATTCCAGCAGTCGCATTGGTATAGTAAAAAATGTTTTCCGCAGGGACTTGGAAAGTACGATGGCAATATTCTTTAAATACTTCGGCGTCATGGATAGCAAAATGTACATTTGATTCGGCACTAACATCCGATTGAAAAGAAGCATAATCTTCATTTCCAATAATTAAAGCATAATTATAGGGCCTACCCTCACCAACACGAAATGGAATTCCGGTATCAACATCCGAATATCGAAGTTGGCTCTGAAGGGGTCTAAGTGTCAAAGCCGGGTCTGATAAACTGCTTGGAGGCGTTGAAGAACTCTGATCATTTAACGAATTTGAAACAATAGATTGCGCGTTAATCGTGCGGGAAGGCAATTGCAGGCTATCTGTTATCCAAACACTATCCGCCAAATTCATTGGTTGTTCAAGGTCGTCAGCTGTCATCGTTGAACTGGGCTTGACTACCTCGACAGACTTGACATTTATGGTCAAGCTTCGACACAACGGCGCATCTGAGGAGTTGTGCGAAATACAAAAATCAAAAGTCAAAGAGTCAAAAGGATAGGCCTCCGAAACCAAAAACATTTTGGTGAAAATCCTGCTTTCTTGGGGGCCAAGGAATTGAAAACCTGCATTTGCAGTGCTATCAATTAGCAGAGAAATGTATTGTTTTTCCTTTTCGTTGAAAAGCAAATGGGGGTTGATGCCCCATGCTTGCCCGTTATTTTTATTACTTATCTTGGATGAGACTGTAACTGGTTTTTCTCGGTAAATGAAATTATCACTGGTTTTCGCCAAAACCAAGGAATCATAAACCAAAAGTGGTTCACGAAGGGTGTCTGTTGAGAATTCAATTAAAAATGGGCTTGAATTGTTTTTCTCGTTACATTCTACAATCACAAAGGCCATATTCGCCTTAAATACACCAAGGGTGTTAAGGCCTACAATACTGATTCTAAGTTGGGCCTTGGCATCAGGCGCAAGAGAAGGAATATAGTTTATTCCGATTTGGTGTCTTGAATCATCCACATTTTCGATGTTCAAATATTTTACAATCCCTGTCGGAATAACCTTTGGATAAACCCGGTAGGCGTTTTCATTGCCCTTGTTTTGAATCTCAAAAACAATTTCCGCTTTTTCCAAAGCACTTAAAATACCATCGTCATTTTCATCTTTGAGAATAACACTAATTATCTTTAATGAAGGTGACCCTGGGGTTCTTTTAAGTCCTGATGGTGTGGACTTTTCTTCTAAATTATCCGGACATTCAACCTTACCTTTCTTCTGACCCTCCATAGCCTGTTCTCCCTTTACCCCCAATGATGGGGTCGATTGGGTGCTAATCTGAGGCTCACCCTTTGGTAATGGGAGGTTTGGATTTGTTTTTTGAATAAAAACGGCCGATGAGCGAAATTTCGAATTACCCATGCTTGAATCGCTTGGCGAAACCGAAAAAGTATTTATGGAACATTGATCGGGTTTACTAGCCCAAACCCATAAATTCCAAGGCTGCAAAAAAAAGCCAAATGCCCATAATACCAAAAACTTGGAATGAACTAAACCCATGCCTTTGAGAGGGTATTTGTCAAAGTAATTGAAACAGTGCGTCATCCGTTCTAAGTTACGTTACAAATATAAATTCATTGCCCAAATTGAACAAAAATCATGGAGAGTTTCTGCAGGCCAAACAGCTATTATAAATAATGGCTATTCGAAATGGAACCCCTATTTTTTCTTTCTTTTTGGAGCGCGTTGCCGGCTTGATTTCTGTTGTGGAGGACCAATCCACCCGGACAAGGGTCTTTCGGTCCAAGGGAGAGCGCGTCCCACAAGCTCTTCGATACGCTTCCATCGGCGAAGATCCATGGGATTGACCATGGTAATGGAACGTCCGTTGCGTTCTGCCCTCCCGGTACGACCAATCCGATGAACATAATCTTCTGGATCCGGTGGCACATCGTAATTAATGACCAAATCTATATTGTCCACGTCGATTCCCCTGGATAACACATCGGTACCGACCAGAACGGGAAGCCTCCCCGCCTTGAATCCCCTCATGATCTCCTCTCTCACCTGCTGCTCCAGATCGGAATGGAAAGCCTCGTTCACGACTCCTGATTTGCGCAGCGTTTGATGCAGCTGTTTGACTTTGTCTTTGGACGAACAAAAGATGAGCGCTGAACGAAAAGGGAATTCAGCCAGCAACGCCAACAAAACCTCCAGTTTGCGATCATCCATCACCTGCAATGCCATTTGTTCAATCTTATCCGCGGGTCTGGACACCGCGATGCTCACCTGCGCTGGATCCTTTAAGATTGAACCGGCCAATTGCCGGATCCGATCCGGCATCGTCGCCGAGAACATCAGGGTTTGACGTTCTTTGGGAAGCCTGGCCACAATACGCATGATATCTTCGAGAAAACCCATATCGAGCATACGATCCGCTTCGTCCAAAATGAGGTAACGGAGGCGATCAAATTGAAAATTCCCGGTAGCCATAAAGGACCACAAGCGGCCAGGGGTAGCGACGACCAGATCCGCCCCTTGACGAAGGGCTTTGTGCTGTTGATCCCATAAGGCTCCGTCACCGCCTCCGTATATGGGAATGGAAGAAATCGGACTGTAATACGATAAACCTTCAATTTGCTGGTCAATCTGCAAGGCCAATTCCCTGGTTGGGGTCAAAATCAGAGCGCTCAAATGCCTATCGTCCAAATCGATGAGATGATCAATCAGCGGCAAGACAAAGGCCGCCGTTTTCCCCGTCCCGGTCTGAGCGCAGGCGATGAGGTCACGACCGTCCAGGATTAAGGGGATCGCCTGCTCCTGCACAGGACTGGGCTTTCGAAAACCCATAGCTACCAAGCCGTCCAGCACATCCGGATGCAGGCCAAAGCGGTCAAAACCAATTTCATCGTTCATTACGGGGCCGAAGGTACGGACCGTGTGCAACGAATACCTTCCGTTTCATTCTGAAAACTTCCAATGGCATAGGCCTTAACCCCTGCTTGCTCCAAAACCATCTCCACCCGAAGGGAGGCGGAAGGATGAACGGCAATCAACAGGCCTCCGTTGGTTTGGGGATCGCAGAGCCAAGCAAAATCAGGACCTTCCATGCCAAAAACCCGGGATTCCACGTGGTTCCAGTTGCGATAACATTGATCCGGCAAAATATTTTGTTCCAAATAATGCTCCAACCCCACCAAAAGGGGTACATGATCGGTCCATAAATCCAAGCCGCTGGCAGGTCCCAGCATTTCCAACCCGTGACCCAAGAGCCCAAAACCGGTAAGATCTGTCATCGCATGGACCTCCTCCAAGCATGCCAAGCTGGCTCCGGACCGATTGACCACCGACAATTGTTCCAACAAACCGTAATAATCCGGGGTCTCCAAAAGCCCTTTGCGCAAGGCGGCGGCCATAATCCCCGATCCCAACGGCTTGGTGAGGTACAAGAGGTCCCCGGGTCTTGCGCCTTGGTTGGTTTTGAGGTGCTCCTCGGCCACTAAACCTTGGACCGACAAACCAAAAAACGGCTCTTCGGAGACAATGCTATGCCCCCCTGCCAACGGCACACGCTCCTCGTTGCAAAGATCTTGTGCACCACGCATCACCTCGGCTGCGGAATCCAAGCCCAATTCCTGTACCGGCCATGCCAACAATCCCAGGGCCAAGCACGGCCTTCCGCCCATGGCATAAATGTCACTCAAGGCATTCGCAGCGGCCACCCTACCAAAATCATAGGGATTGTCCACGATAGGACTGAAAAAATCTGCGGTAGATAACAACAATTGATTGGTGCCGGGAATTCTGAGAGCTGCAGCATCGTCGGAATGCTCAAATCCCACCCTTAACTCCGAATATTGACTTCGTTCAAGGCCGGATAACAACGCCTTGAGTTGAGCAGGAGGCATTTTGCAACCGCAGCCCGATGCCTTAGCCCATTGGGTCAAACGAGCCTTATCCTTAGGGGTTTGGTTCATGAAATACGATTTTCAGGGGGCGGAGTTGAGGGCAATGGGAACAGCCTGGCCGAGGTTCGAAGAAGCAAATCAAGCAGACGCCTGCCCTTGGCATCCGTTTGCAAATTTGCAACACATTGTGGACAAGGTCTTTGCATGAATGCATGCTGGTAGGTGCGGTCATAATACTTCAACGCTAATTCCGCAGCAGATTTCAAGTCACCCTGCTCAAGGAAAGCCAAGGCCTGTTGGCAATACTGCGGGCCCATCTTACGCTCGATTTTGAGAAAGGCAGATCGTAAAGCATTTTTATCTTCAAGGCCATAGGAATTTAACAAATTCTGCATTCGAAGGTCCATGCTGCGTTGAAGGCGAAAGTACGGCGCCTTGTGCAGCGATTCATAAAGTGCGGAAGGGATATGAACCTTGCCGATTTGTCGGCTTTCGCTTTCGACCCAAACCGGGCGCTTCAGGTCCAGTAGGCTCAAAGATTCCGCCAAAAGATTCATAAAATGTTCCTGGCTGGGCTGTGGCTTTTGCCCGAGTTCGCCAAAGGCAGAGCCCAAATGCGATGCCAAATTTTCCAAATCCAAGACCTGTTCACCGGCCTCCTTGAGCTCCTTCAACAACGTCGTTTTGCCGGAACCCGTGCTGCCACCAACCACCCTCCATTGCCAAGGCAAGGCCCAAAGGGTTTCCATGCGTTGACGCCAGGCCTTGTACCCCCCTGGGTATCGAAAGACCGGATAACCGGCTTGTTTGAGGAGCATCTCCATGCCCATCGACCGTTGACCCCCACGCCAGCAATACACCTTCCAGATTGGAGCAACCTTTCCGAGGTTATCTCCCTTGGTGATAGGCTCGATACCTACCTTGGACGACAGGACATGAATGGCTTTCAGCAATTCAGGAACCTTGGGGCCGACATAAAGCCAAGCAAGGTCCACCGCTTCACGGGGACCCTTTTCTTTGAAACATAGGCCAACCTGATGCCTTTCTGCATCGGTAAAAAGGGGCAAGGACAGGGCACCCGGAATATGGCCTTGCGCAAATTCAGCAGGCGAACGGACGTCCAGCCACACCCCAATTGGCGCGGTTTCCTCGATAGTGCTGCGCATAGTGGTCAAATTTAAGGGCTATAAAAATTTAATCTTGAAAACTTTTTTTGTTTTCAAAGTTTCTATACTTTCGCGCCACCAATGTCCTTAGCTCCTACCCACATCCACACCGTCCGGGAATTGTTTTTCCGATACGGGCTCAAGAGCATGACCATGGACGAATTGGCCAAGCAATTAGGCTGCTCCAAGAAAACCATCTACGAGAATTATGCGGACAAGAAGGTCCTGGTCCACTCCGTCCTGGGAGGGTTCCTGGATGAGCATCGGAGCGAAATGGCGGCCTTGGATCGAAATCACGAAAATGCCATCGCGAAGCTTATCCGAATGGCAGCCATTGGCTTTCAGAAAATGCGTAACCTTACCCCAACCATCTTGTTCGACCTCCAGAAATCCTATCCCGAACTGTGGATGGAGCTGGAACGTTACCGGAAGGAGGAAATCGTTGAGATTTTCAAACGCCTTATCGAAAGGGGTCAGCACGAAGGTCTGATTCGACAAGAAATTGACCCTTCCGTGGTCAGCATCATGCACCTTCAGCATACCAACTTGCTCTTGGATCCTGTGGTTTTCAGTCACCTCGATCGTCCTCTTGCGACCGTATTCCACAACATCATGGAAGTTTTCGTCGGTGGCATTACCACTTCCCAAGGCCTGGAAGTATGGAACAACACCAAGGCTCAAATGAATCTGCAACCTTAAATCTGCCCACAACGCAATCTTACCCTATGCAACTTTTCTCCAAACGCAGTTTTACACCCATGGTGATGGGCATCGCAGGGATAATTGTACATCTTGGATTCCTCAGCATGGAAGTCCGGGCACAATCCCCAAGTTCCAAACCATTTACGCTTTCCGAAGCCATCCAGTACGGGATCGATCATCACACGGCCTCGCTCAACGCCAGCGAAGATATCCTGTCCTCCAAAGCCCGCATTCGGGAAATCACCTCCATTGGATTACCCCAAGTCCGCGGCTCATACGGCGTCACTGACAATTTCATCATCCAAAAGGTAATCATTCCTGACGGGCGCTTATTCAACCCCAATGCCCCACCGGGACCCCTTGCCCTGGAGTTTCAACCCCAATACGGTGGTAATACGAATGTTACCTTGAGTCAATTGCTCTTTGATGGTTCTTACCTGGTCGGCCTCAAAGCAGCGCAAACCTTTGCGCAAATCGCCATCAAGAGCCGAGAAATGACCCATGCCCAAATCTCCGAAAACATCCAAAAAGCCTATTATGGAGTCTTGGTTGGTCAACATCGGGAGGACCTGTTGGAAGCAAGTCTGGTTCGATTGGACTCGGCGTTGTTGGAGATGAAAATCATGTTGGAGAATGGAATCATTGAGCGATTGGACGTGCAGCGTGTTGAATTGCAACGCAATCAATTGCTCACCGAAACTGCCAAAATCGCACAGCTCAGAGTCCTTGCTCTGCAATTGCTCAAATTCCAAATGGGCTATCCCTTAGGCGATACCCTGCTGCTCAGTGAACGTTTGGTGGACATCCCCCTCATCACCAACGAAGCCATCCCCCCGTCTTACCGCGATCTCGAATCCTTCAAAGCCAGGCCAGAGGCCTCGCTTCTGGAATTGCAAATAAAGGGCAACGACTTGGAAATCAAAAATTTACAAGCTGGTTACCTACCTTCCGTCGGATTGCAGGTGCAACGAGGCGCCTTGGCAGGGGCGAGTCAGTTCAACCAAGTTCTTGATCCGGGCGGTAATTGGTTCGCTTACGGATCAGTTGGTTTGGGAATCAATTGGAGTCTCTTTGATTCTTTCAACAAAAGATACAAAATTCAACAAAAGCGTATCGAAAAAATCAAGAACGAACGTCTGCTTTTCCAATTCTTGCAGAGCTCAAAGTTGCAACAAGACCAGGCCTTGATGGGCGTTCAAAACGCAATCGCTTCGCTCAAGCAACAGGTAAAGAATCAGGATTTGAGCCGCGATATTTTGGAGACCACCCGCATCAAATACCGCGAAGGGGTTGGCTCCAACCTGGAGGTTATCCAAGCCGAGGCCGGCTACCGCGAAGCGCAGGCCGCCTATTTCAACAGTCTTTACGAATACTATATCGCCAAGGTTGATTACCTCAAAGCCAGCGGCAAACTAACCGGCATCAACGAATAAAACCCTACTCCCAACCCTTATGAAATTTATGTTTCCAACTTGCAACCAACGTCCCTTCCTGGGCTTATTCCTGGGACTCACGTCCGCCTTAATCATCGCTTGCGGTGGCCAAGAAACCAAGGACCCTGCTACCCGCCTCCAAGAACTCCAAGCCGAACAAGTCCGGATTGGCGCTGAAATTCAAAAGCTTCAGCAAGAACTCCGCATAGGCGGTTCCAAATCTCCTGAATCGGCGGCGGCGAACGTCAAAACCAAATTGGTTCAAGCCCTAACCCTCGAAGAGGGCCCATTCCGCACCTGGGTTGAAATTCAGGGAACCGTGGACGCCCGTCAAAGCATCGAGGTCACGGCCGAAGGCATGGGTGTTGTTCGTAACATCAAAGTAAAAGAAGGGCAAAAAGTCACCAAAGGCCAAGTTCTGGCCGAATTGGATCAAACAGTGCTCCTCCAAAGCATCGAAGAAATCAAAGGGCAATTGGATTTTGCTCAACAGTTGTACACCAAACAAGCCAATCTTTGGAAACAGAATATCGGCTCCGAAGTCCAATACCTTAGTGCCAAAAACCAGAAGGAAAGCCTGGAAAGGCGTTTGGCCACGGTGCAATCCCAACTGGATATGACCCGCATCAAAGCACCTGTCAGCGGGACGGTGGACCAGGTTTATCTCAAACTAGGCCAATCAACGGCCATGGGCATGCCGGCCGTTCGGGTTGTTAATTTTGACGACCTGCGCGTGATCACCGATTTGTCCGAGAGCTATGTAAGCCGGGTACGCGAAGGGGCTAACGTGGACCTCGAGTTCAAAGACCTCAACACGAGCACCCAGGGCCGAATAGCGTACGTTGCGCGTTCGATTAGTGCCCTGAACCGTACGTTCCGAGCCGAGGTTCCCTTGAACAACCGCAACGGCTTGTACCGCCCCAACATGATCGTCGGAATGAAAATCAACGATTACAACAGCAACAAGGCCATCAAAGTCCCCGTTAACCTTTTGCAAAACTCCGAAGAAGGTCCTTTTGTGATGATTGCCCAAGGAGAAGGCGCTAGCCTCAAGGCAACCCGTGTTTCGGTAACAGTGGGTCGCTCCAACGGAATAGAAACCGAAATCCTCCAAGGCCTGAAAGCCGGAGACCGCATCATTACGACCGGTTATAACGATCTCAACGACGGACAAGCCATTACCCTACCATGAACCCATTCAGAGAATTCAAGCCCACGAGCTGGGCCATCGATAACCGAATTACGGTTTTTATCCTGACCGTTATTATAACACTGGCTGGATTGTCGGTTTATAACTCGATTCCCAAGGAACAATTTCCGGAGGTTGTGGTCCCAACCTTTTTTGTAACCACCGTTTATCCAGGAACTTCTCCCGCCGATATGGAGAATCTGGTCACCAAGCCCCTCGAAAAACAGCTGGGTACCCTGTCCGGGGTCAAAAAAATGACCAGCAATTCCCAACAAGACTTTGCCAACGTGGTGGTGGAGTTTGGAACCGAAGTTTCGGTCGCCGCAGCCAAACAGAAAGTCAAGGACGCGGTTGATAAGGCCAGGACCGATTTACCCAAAGACCTGCCGCAGGATCCCCGGGTCATGGAACTGGATATTTCGGAAATTCCCATTCTTTTTGTGAATATTTCGGGGCCTTTTGACCTGGACCGCCTCAAAAAATACGCGACCGACCTCAAGGACCAAATAGAAGATGTCCGTGGAATTAACCGGGTCGATATGGTGGGGGCTTTGGATAGGGAAATCCAAGTGGACGTGGACATGTTCAAGTTACAAGCCGCCAAGATGACCATGGACGATATCGAGCGCACCGTACGCTTTGAGAACATGACCATGTCCGGCGGTAACATCAACACCGGCGACAAACAAAGGAGCATCCGTATCCTCGGCGAATTCCAATCCGTGAGCGAATTGGGTAATCTGGTGGTTACCTCCATGAACGGCTCCTCGGTTTTTCTGAAGGATATCGCAACGGTCACCGACGGTTACAAGGACAAGCAAAGCTATGCGCGCCTCAATGGCCAAAAGGTCATCACCCTAAACGTCATTAAGCGATCCGGCGAGAATTTGATTCAAGCCTCGGACGATATCAATGCCTTGATTGCCGAAACCAAAGCCGCCCTGCCCAGCAACCTCAAAATCACCGTATCGGGCGACCAAAGCCGGGTTACGCGGACCACCGTCAACGACTTAACGAATTCCATCATCATTGGTTTTGTATTGGTGACCCTGGTCCTGATGTTTTTCATGGGAACCACCAACGCCATGTTCGTTGGACTATCGGTGCCGGTGTCATCCTTCCTGGCTTTTATGTTCATGCCCAGTCTGGGCTTTACGATGAACATGATTGTTTTGTTTGCCTTGCTGATGGCCCTGGGGGTCATCGTGGATGATGCGATTGTGGTCATTGAGAACACCCACCGCCTCTTTGACCGTGGTCGTCGAAATATTGTTACCGCAGCAAAGATGGCTGCCGGTGAGGTCTTTATGCCGGTGTTGGCCGGGACCTTGACGACCGTAGCGCCCTTCATGCCGCTGGCCTTTTGGGACGGGATTGTCGGGAAGTTCATGTACTTTTTGCCGGTAACGCTGATTTTGACCCTACTCTCATCGCTGTTGGTCGCCTACATCATCAACCCGGTTTTTGCCGTTCAGTTTATGAAACCGGAACCCGAAACCCCCGAGGAAATTCAAAAAGATAGGATTCGGTCTCGCCGTACCTTGGTGATCGCCTCCACGGTTTTGGGCGTATTGGGAACCCTTTTGCATCTGGCAGGTTCCACGGGCCTGGCGAATTTTGTGTACTTTGTAATTCCGTTGTTATGGATTAATCGCGTGGTATTAAGCCCGATGATTGAACGCTTCCAAAACCATACCTGGCCTTCGGTCCAAAAACGCTATGAACAATTGCTTCGTTGGTGCCTACAAGGTCGTCGGCCCGCTTTGCTCATGGGCGGTACGGTGGTCTTGCTTTTGGTGAGCTTTGTCCTCACCGGATTATCGGTTAGCAGCGGTCGCGTCAAAATCGCCTTCTTTCCAACCGGTGAACCTAATTTTGTTTATGTCTATTTGAATACCCCCATCGGAACACGGGCTGAGGTTACCGATTCGTTGACCCAAGTCGTGGAAACCAAGGTGATGGAAGTTCTTGGACCGCGCAATCCTTTGGTGGAGTCTGTCGTCACCAACGTTGCGATCGGGGCCGGGGATCCCATGGAAAGGGATCAATCTGTTGCCCCGCACAAAGGCAAGGTCACCGTCGCTTTTATCGCTTTTGGCGAGCGGGATGGGCTGCGAACCCTACCCTTGCTGGACTCGATCCGGGCACGCATCAAAGGAATCCCCGGGGTCGAAATCGCGGTGGATCAAGAACGAGGCGGCCCACCCACCGGTAAGCCAATTAACATCGAAGTCAGCGGGCAGGACTTTGCGATTTTGGGACGGACAGCGCAAGCGCTCAAAACTTACCTGGATTCCATCAATATTGCCGGGGTCGAGGAACTCAAAATCGACTTGGAAAGAAGTAAACCCGAATTGCTGGTGCGCATTGACCGCGAGAGAGCCCAACGCGAAGGGGTCAGTACCGCACAGATTGGCTCCGAGATAAGGGCCGCTGTCTTCGGCAAGGAAGCCAGTAAATTCAGAAGCAACAACGATGAAATCCCGATACAGCTGCGGTATTCCCGGGTGGACCGCGAAGATCTTAACCGGTTGCTCAACGCCAAAATCACCTTCCGGGACATGAATGCCGGGGGAGCCGTTCGCCAGCTGCCGGTATCGGCCGTTGCGAACATTGAATACACTTCATCCCTTGGCAGCATCAAACGCAAAAACGAAAAACGCGTAATCACCTTATCGTCCAACGTCTTGAGTGGATATACCCCCAATCAGGTAGTGGCCTCGATCAAGGAGTCCCTTAACGGGTTTGACGCCAGCGAAGGAACCGACATCCGCATGACCGGGGAGCAGGAAGAACAAGCCGAAGCCGGAAATTTCTTGTCCAACGCTCTGATGATTTCCATTGGTTTGATTTTCATGATTTTGATGTTTCAATTCAATTCCATGAACCGTACCCTGATGATTCTTTCCGAAATCCTTCTTTCGGTGATTGGGGTCCTTTTGGGTTATGTCATCACCGGTATGACCATGTCCATCATCATGACCGGAATCGGAATTGTGGCTTTAGCGGGTATTGTGGTCAAAAACGGTATCTTGATTGTGGAATTTATCGACCTCATTCGCAAGGAACAAAACCTCCCCCTGCGCGAGGCCATTGTTCAGGCGGGTAAAATCCGCTTGGCTCCTGTATTCTTGACCGCAGCATCCACCGTCTTGGGGTTGGTTCCTTTGGCCATGGGTCTTAACATTGATTTTCCTGGACTCTTTGCGCGCTTTGAGCCCCACCTGTATTTGGGAGGTGATCAGGTCGCCTTCTTTGGCCCCCTGAGTTGGACCATCATCTTTGGGTTGACATTCTCCACCTTGATTACGTTGATTTTGTTACCGGCCATGTATTATACCGCCGAGCGCAATTCGATCCGTCGTCGTTGGTTCATCCGTCGCCTTTCCAGACTTGCCTACCGCGCATCCTAAAGCGTACAGATCCCCTTCATGCATAATCTTATCCGGCAGCGCACCTTCGTTAGCGAGGATTTTCGTCCCAGTTCCTTTGAGGTTATTGAGCCGTATTACGCGGCCTTGCTCAACGCCGTTTGGCCCAGCGATGATCCGAACACCTTCTTTGGAACTTGGCTCGCTAACCGTTCGGAACTGGAATCGTGCTTGGATGAACACCAAGCCTGGCTCTACGTGGCCCTAAGCTGCGATACCGAAAACGCAGACAAACGAGCGGCCTATGATTTTTTTGTCCAAGAAATCTATCCCCAAATCGCCCCGCTCGATGACGCCTTGAATCGTAAAATGTTATCGTATCCAGGGCTGACCACTTACCAAGAACCCGGCTTTGATCGCCTGCTTCGCAGTGTTCAAAACGCACTTGAACTCTACCGGGAAGAGAACATCCCCCTTCAAACGGAGCTCAAAGGCTTGGAAAGCCAATACGCAGCCCTCACCGGGAGCCTGTGCATCCTCTACGATGGGCAGGAATACACCCTACCCCAAGCCCAGAAATTTCTAAAGTCCCATGACCGCAGCCAGCGAGAGATGGTTTACCGTTTAATCATGGAGCAGCGTGCCGGGATTAGCGAGAAACTGCAGGCCCTTATGGATCGCATGTTGGAATTGCGTCATCAAGTAGCCCTCAACGCTGGATTTACCAATTACCGGGATTACCGCTTTCGGGAACTTCAACGCTTTGAATACGGGGTTCAGGAATGCCTTTCTTTTCATCGCTTGGTCCGCGATTATCTGGTTCCTCTCAAAGAGCACTTGGATCGTCAACAAGCCCAAATCAACGGCCTGGATCATTTGCGCCCTTGGGATCTCAAAGCCCTCCCCGCAGGCACACCTCCCTTGAAACCCTTTGAGGGAGCCTCGGATTTGATCCAAAAGAGCATGGCGGCCTTTGGCGAATTGCATCCCTTTTTTGGGGATTGCTTGGCCACCATGGAGCGCATGGGACGCTTTGATCTCGATTCCCGGAAAGGCAAAGCCCCCGGTGGATACAATTATCCCATGATGGAAAGTGGGGCGCCCTTTGTCTTTATGAATGCCACCGGTTCCATGGAAGATTTGGAAACCATGATGCACGAAGGCGGGCATGCGGTGCATTCCTTTTTGGTGCATCCCTTGCGCCTCAATGTCTTTCGGCAAACCCCATCGGAGACCGCGGAATTGGCATCGATGAGTATGGAACTGCTAAGCATGAAGGCTTACCATCATTTTTTTGACCGGGAAGAAGATCGACACCGGGCCTGCTTGGAACAAATCCAACGCGCCGTCGGGGTGCTTCCTTGGATAGCCTGCATTGACGCCTTTCAGCATTGGCTGTACACCCATCCGGGCCACAGCCGCGCAGAGCGTTGCCAAGCTTGGCAAAATCTTATGCACGATTACCACAGTTCGGTAGTGGATTGGCATGGATTGGAAGGTTGGATGGATTATGCATGGCAGGGTCAATTGCATCTTTTTGAAATGCCCTTTTATTATATCGAATACGGCTTTGCCCAAATCGGTGCCCTGGGGGTTTGGAGAAACAGCGCCTCAAATGCCGCCATGGCCCTGGATGCCTACCGAGATGCCCTTGCCCTGGGTAACACCGTTTCGATTCAAGAAGTCTACCGAACGGCCGGCGTTCCCTTTGATCCGGAGGACGCCTACCTCAAAGACCTCACCACGTGGACCCTTACTCAAATGCAATACCATGAAAATCATTTGCATAGGTCGTAACTACGACGAACACGCCCGGGAGCTCAACAACCCCAGGCCCAGCGAGCCGGTAGTGTTTATGAAACCCGAAACAGCGCTCGTCAAGGATGGTAAGCCCTTCTTCCTGCCGGACCATTTGGGCGAGGTGCATCACGAAATTGAAATTGTGTTGCGAATTGGAAGGAACGGACGTCATATTCAGCCCAAATTCGCCTTGTCCTATGTGGACCGCGTGGCTTTGGGCATCGATTTTACGGCCAGAAACCTCCAAGAGCAATTGAAATCCAAAGGACTTCCCTGGGAATTAGCCAAGGGATTTGACGGCTCCGCAATCCTGGGGGAATGGCAAGAAATTGACCCTGCCGGATTGGAGCAGGGCTTTGCTTTTACCCTTAAAATCAGGGATGAACTTCGGCAAAGCGGTCACAGCTCCGATATGCTTTTTGGCTTCGCAGAGCTCATCGCTTTTGTATCCCGCTACTTTACCCTCAAAATGGGGGATATCATCTATACGGGTACCCCTGCTGGGGTTGGACCGGTCCAAATCGGCGACCATCTCGTTGGCCACCTGAATGGGCGACCCAACCTGCATTGCAAGGTCTGCTAACCGCGGTTGAATTCGTTCATAGCGGGAGCAAGTCCCCGCAAGGCCCAGGCCATGGCGGCTTGAGCACATCGATCCAACAAGGACGGTAGTTCCTCTTGTTCCGCCCTCGCAAAAGGGGACAAAACATAATCGGATTGCCGACCTGGAGCAAAGTCACGCCCTATCCCAACACGTAATCGGGGGTAACGGTTATGGCCCAGAACCGTTTCGATATGACCCAGGCCGTTATGACCCCCGGCGGATCCGGATCCCCGTAACCTGATTTGACCGAACGGTAGACTGAGATCATCCGTGATCACCAAAATGCGCTCGGCGTCGTCCACCTTTTCGTTTTGCATCCAATACCGAAGGGCCTGACCCGAAAGGTTCATGTAGGTTTGGGGCTTGACCAAAAGAAATTGCTTGCCGGCATGCTTCCCGCTCGCCGTTGAGGCGTACCGGCCGGTCACATAGGGCTCCGAAGAGCTGAGTGCTTGGCGCAAACGATCCAGCACCATAAATCCAATGTTATGGCGTGTATCGGCGTATTCGGCGCCGGGATTACCCAAGCCAAAAACGAGAAACTTCATGACAACAACCCCATGGTTTCAAATACCCTTTCCGAGTAGGAAGACCTTTTTAGAGGAGAGGCGCCCTCAGGGAAGGGAATTTTACTTAGAAGCCTCGGCCACAGCGCCCTTCATGGCACGCGGTATGGTAACAGCAGCTACCGGATTGTTGGGAGCGGCCACCAAGGTGAAGCCTTCAGCAACAATATCCTTAACACGAACGACACCACCCAATTCCATCTTGGAAATATCCACCTTGACCGAGGCTGGCAATTGATTGGGTAAACCCTTCACGGTAATGGAACGCATACGCGATGCAAATTTTCCACCGGCACGGACCCCGGGGGATGTCCCCACAAATTCCAAAGGCAAATTCAATTTCACGGGCTTCGTGGGATCCAATAACATAAAGTCAACATGGAGCATCGCGCCGTTGAGGGGATGGTACTGCGCATCTTTGACCACGCAGGTATGCTTTGTCCCGTCCAAGTCCAAGGTGATTTTGAAAGTCTCCGGCGTAAACAAGACAGACTTCAAATCGTAGGCATGGGCCCAGAAATGGGATTGAGAAGCTGCATTGCCGTACAATACGCAAGGGATCTTGCCTTCTGCACGCAATAGATTCGAATCAGACTTCCCTACGTTCTCCCGAAGAGAACCGCTCAAATTGATCGATTTCATAGCGTTTGGTTTGGATGTTTTGGTTTAAATGAATGAAAATTAAGATGTATTCTAAGACGGATGATTGAATTCGGTTTAGTTGGACTTGACTTTTACTTCAAAAAGGTGGCTAATCGAAGAAAATTCCCGAACACTGCGGATTGATTGGGCAAAGAGTTCGGCCACCGACAAAACCTTGATTTTGGGGGTGGACTCCCGACGAAGGGGAATGGTATCCGTTACCACCAATTCCGTAAGCGCCGAGTTGGCAATGCGCTCAATCGCTTCGCCGGACAAGACCCCGTGGGTACATACGGCGCGGACCGAGGCGGCCCCTTTGCGCATTAACTGATCAGCAACCATGGCGATGGTCCCTGCGGTATCCACCAAATCATCGACAATTACCACGTTCTTGCCTTTGACCTCCCCAATGACTTGAATTTTGGCGACGACGTTGGCCCTGGCCCGCGTTTTGTCACAAACGATGATGGGGCAATCCAAATGGGAGGCAAAAAACTTGGCGCGGGCGGCAGCTCCCATGTCCGGTGCGGCAATGGCAACCTGGTCCAATTGCAAGGACTTGACATAAGGCACAAAAATGGTGCTGGCGTCCAGGTGGTCAAAGGGCACATTGAAGAAACCCTGAATCTGCGGGGCATGGAGGTCCATGGTCATGACCCGGGTTACCCCAGCAGCTCCCAACATATCGGCAACCAAACGGGCCCCTATCGGCACCCTGGGCTTGTCCTTGCGGTCTTGGCGTGCCAACCCAAAGTAGGGGATCACCGCGGTGATGTAATGCGCCGAAGCCCGCTTGCAGGCGTCAATCATCAGGAGGAGCTCCATCAGATTATCGGCCGGGGCATAGGTGCTCTGAACCAAAAACACATCACAACCGCGCACCGATTCGTTGATGATTGGCTGAAATTCCCCATCCGAAAAGCGCAAAAGCGATGAATCCCCCAAAGGGTCCCCGTAGGCCAAAGCAATGCGACCGCCCAGATCCTGGGTGGCCTGACCGGCAAAAATCTTCATGCCGTGAGCGGTCTGTGCTGGGTTGGCCTGGGCCGAAAGGGTCATGGATAGACGTTTTCTTGGCCTTCTGGGTTAGAAATTTCCCAAAAGGAGGGCAAATATAGGTCTTGAGAAGGGGTATTTTGGGCATTCAAGGGACTAATTTTTAAGTCTTTGATGCCTTTTCGGACGCGATGTATCCTAGCTGATGCTCAAAAAAAAACCGCCCCGAAGGGCGGCTGTGAGCGGTGTATGCAACGGATAGAATTAATTATCAACCAATTTGACATTCACGGCGTTGAGGCCCTTGCGGCCCTCTTTGAGCTCGAAACTAACTCGGTCGTTTTCGTTGACCTTGTCGATAAGCCCGGTTGCGTGCACGAAATATTCCGTGCCGCTGTTCTCCTCCCGGATGAAACCAAAACCCTTGGTTTGGTTGAAGAACTTTACAATTCCTTC
>RFMW01000086.1 GCA_009927485.1 Sphingobacteriia bacterium | reverse complement strand
ATTCATGTTAATAAAAATTTAAGGTCGCAAGATAGACCCATTCATGGCATTTTCAACGATTTTTGAAACAAACCTTGAAACACCAAACTACCCCATGAAAAAAGTCCTGCTTCTCTCCGCTTTTGCCTTTTCTTATATGATCATGGCCATCCTTCAACCATCGTATCATGCTTTGCACAGCAATCCAACCGGGGCCCCAGCGGGTCGCAGCGGTGGCCCAGCGGAAGGGGCGCAACCTGCGCCGCCGGCGGTTGCCATTCGCCATCAAGCAACACCGTGGTCAGTACGTTGATCAGTACGAACCCCTCATTGGCGTCCGGCTACACCCCGGGTGCCACCTATTCCATCACCATCACCGTCAACGGCAGCGGTAGCAAAGGATTCCAATTCAGTCCACAGTCCTCATCAGGCGCCACCATGGGGACCCTGGTTGCCCCGGCCAGCCTCCAGATTCAGCAATCCAAATACATCACCCAACGCAGTGCAAGTTCGGGCAATCCTTCTACTTGGACTTTTCAATGGGTCGCTCCTCCCGCGGGTTCCGGAACGGTTGGGTTTTATGCTGCCGGTGTGAGCGGCCGCAATGTCAACCTGTACCGACAGACCCTGAGCATCCCTGAGCTTGCGGCAACGGTCGCCACCGTCACCACCCAAGCAGCCTCAATGATCACACCGAACTCCGCGACCTGCGGTGGAAATGTGGTATCGGATGGGGGTTCCGCTGTAACATCGCGCGGTTTAGCCTACGGCACTAGCCCTAATCCAACCATTTCAGGTTCAATTACTTCCAACGGAACCGGCACAGGGTCCTTTGTCAGCAATCTAAGTGGGCTCCTCTCCGGAACCATGTACCACGGGAGAGCCTATGCAACCAATGTTATAGGTACGGCCTACGGTGCAGGTATTACCTTCACCACCCCTACCGGTTCATCGGTCAATGCCTTGGATCCGTCCCAAACTTTTCGTTGTTGGCCTGTGCCAAGCTCAGGGAATTTGGAACTGCAGTGGGGAGATCCCCAAGCAACCCCATCCACCGTTCAAATTCTGTCATTGAGCGGCCAGCTTGTTCACCAAATTTCGGTAGTGGACCACCGTTCCAACCCATCCGTATCCATCAACTTGTCCTCCCTTGGACTGGGTTTTGGAGCCTATCAAATCAGGCTTTTGGATGATGAAAAAGTAATTGGCCAACAACGAATCGTTTACAGTCGCTAAAGACTGTTTACTATTTGAAAGTCCTTCTTTCGGACTCAACCCTCAAGGCGTGAAAACGCCTTTACACCATCTTTTTGCCTGCCCTCAAGAAACGGATTTCTTTGTCGGTCAGGTATCGCCAATGACCTCGTGGTAAATCCTTTTTGGTGAGCCCGGCATAGGAAACACGGTCCAGTCGCTGCACATCGTAACCCAATTGCTCAAATATTCGCCGAACAATTCGGTTTTTGCCGCTGTGTAGGGAAAGGCCCACCAGCTTTTTGTCCCTTGGTTCCGGCCAAGCCAAAGCGTCGACCCTAATAAAGCCGTCTTCCAATTCCAAGCCATCCAAAACCTGATTGAAATCCTTTTGGGTCAAAGGTTTGTCCAATTCTACCGCGTAAATTTTGGAAATCTCCGAAGAGGGGTGGGTTAATTTTTGAATAAGATCGCCATCGTTGGTTAACAAAAGAAGTCCTGTTGTGTTGCGATCCAATCGCCCTGCAGGTACAATTCGTTCGCTGGTGGCGTCGGCCACCAATTCCATAACGGTTCGACGATTTTCAGGATCATCCAGGGTCGTGATAAAATCTTTGGGCTTATTCAACAAAACGTAAACATTCCTACGAACCTGAAGCAATTCATCGTCATACTTGACCACATCGGATTGCTCTACCTTGGTGCCCAGCACATTGGCTACATTTCCGTTGATGGTAATGCGGCCAGCTTCGATGAGTTCATCCGCTGTCCTTCTGGAACACAAACCTGACAATGACACAAAGCGGTTAAGGCGCATGGGCCAAGCCAAGGCATCTTTGGGAGCAGCCCCTTCTGCCTTTCGCTCCTTGGCCGGTGGACGAACCTTGGACCTGCTGGACTTGGTTTTGCCCAGATCCATGGAGACATCACCAAATGCTTCTTGAAGCATTCGATCGCTGTTGCCCATGTTCCATTCCTTGGCCGCATGTAAATTTCCTGTTCCGCCTTCGAGTTGCTCCAGATCCTTGCGGAGGTTCGAAATTCGTTCACCCTTGGACATCATTTCCCTGCCGGGTCGCTCCCCAAATGAAGGTCTCTTGGACCTATCCCCGTAGGATGGACGATCCGAGCGAGCAGGCCTATCCCCGTACGACGGACGATCCGAGCGAGCGGGACGATCCCCGTACGACGGACGCTCCGAACGAGCGGGACGATCCCCGTACGACGGACGATCCGAGCGAGCGGGACGATCCGATGAAAAAGAGCGTGTTGGGCGATCTCCATCGCGAGCGGGGCGATCCCCGTAGGATGGACGCTCCGAGCGAGC
>RFMW01000166.1 GCA_009927485.1 Sphingobacteriia bacterium | reverse complement strand
TTGTTGCCGATAAATTACCAAACTGAACATCGGCATTGTTAGTTAATTTGAGTTGTGCGAGGACAGTTGCGCCAACATTGAGGTTGGTGTTGATCACACCGGTGTTCTGAGCGTTCAGTTGTTGGGATACGAGGATGGCGGTCAACAAGGAGAGGCTCAAGAGGATTCGGGTTGCAAGTGTTTTTTTCATGGGTGCTTTGTGGATTTAGAGGGTTTAAAAGGAATTGGAAGGGTTGGGTCAGGAAATGGAGGGTAATGATCGTTGAATGCTCAAGGCAGGTTTCAATACCAAACCTCGATGTTCATGGAATTGGTGAAATAACCGGGGGTAACCGGGCCTATCGGTCCTAATCGGCCGTACACATACAAAAAGGCCTTGACTCGGTTTTCAACAGGTGCTGGATTACCGGGAAGGTTCTGATAATCGCTCATTTCAAATTGAAAGTTGTTTTGGTTGGGATCCAATGGAACGGCTTGATTCCTTGCCATTCTTTCGTCGTTGAGGCCTTCGTTGCAGAAGGCAGCTTCCCAGGCAAAGGGGATGGAAGAGGGAGGTGAATTTGTATGATTCAAAATCTCAGTAATAGGCTGAATTTGAATCATTAAAGGCGTCCTGGCCGGGGCCGCAATTTCAAGCACCAGGGTTCTTGAGTCATGAATGGTGATGTTGTAGCTTTGTTGATTCCCGCTGATTATGGGAGCGCCAATCTGATTAAAAATCAAACCGGTATAACCGTTCATGACGCGTGCCTGCACGGTTCCCCTTTGGGCGATGACGGAATGATTACCCAACATCAAATTCCATAACATCATAAAAATTAATGCCCAACGTCTCATTCGATTTCCAATTGAATCGTGAAACCCAAAAGGGCTTTGGTCGTGGAATCCAATGGGCCTTCCGTAGGTTCGTTAACCCACGTGTTGGGATGAAGGCGCTGTACTTTGGAATGGGGCCCGTTTCCATTTCTCCAAAGGAGGGTGAGGGGTGTTTCGCTACCAAAGTAGCCCAGCCTTCCGCCACCAGGATTTTCGTCGTGGGGCGGTAATTCGCGAATCCAATAGAATTGACGCAGGGATCGCACCTGAGCCGATACCCTAAGGGTTCCTTGCGGTAAATTGGTCGGCGTGGTCTGGCCCCAAACACGGGCTGTCGAGAGCGCGGTGGCGAGCGCTGTGTACCACAAAAGCAGGGTTTTCATTGCCCCTGCAAACAAGCAGGTTCTTTGTCCTGCAGTCGGTCTTAAACGCTTATCCCTTTAGCGCAGCTGCTTGGTGATTTGAGATCCAACGGAGAGACCGACGAGGGGTAAGACGCCACCCATTGACCCTCGCCGTTGATCAAAAATTTGGTGAAATTCCAGCGAACCTCTGCATTCGATATGCCGTTCAGGGATTTGCTCATCAGCCATTGGTAAACCGGATGTCTCTTTTCGCCCTTGATTTGGACCTTGGAGGCCATCAGGAATTCTACCCCGAAATTCTTGGCGCAAAAGCCTGCGATACTTTTTTCGTCGCCGGGCTCTTGTCCCCCGAAATCATTGCAAGGAAAACCAAGATGGTGATTTTGGAACCCCATTGTTGATGCAGCGCTTGCAGTTCTTTGTACTGCGGGGTATAGCCGCATTCGGAGGCGGTGTTAACGATCAAGACGTAACGGCCTTTGAATTCCGACATGCTGCGGGTTTTGCCGTGGATGTCCACGAAGGTCAAGTCGTGAAAGCGCTGATCCGATAAGGCGTTTTGGGGTTCGTTGTCTGGAGCAGCGCAGGACAATGCCGCACCGATGCTGGCCATAAGGAGGGTTTTGAATACCATTAGGGAAATTTAGGGAATTGGTCAAAATTAGGGTCTCTCTTTTTCGATAAAGGCGTTTTTGCCTTCTTTGGCTTCGTCGCTTAGGTAATACAAGAGGGTGGCGTTACCGCCAGTTCCTGTATTCCGGCCTGTCCATCCAATTCTGCATTGAAGGAGGCTTTGAGCATTCGGAGTGCAATGGGGCTTTTGGTGAGAATCTTGCGGGTCCAAGCCATGGTGGTTTCTTCCAAGTCTTCGAGGGGAACCACCTTGTTCACAAGGCCCATCTCCAAGGCTTCGGCCGCGTTGTACTGATCGCAGAGGTACCAAATTTCGCGGGCCTTTTTCTGCCCAACAATCCTGGCCAAATACGAGGCCCCAAATCCCCCATCAAAACTACCCACCTTGGGTCCGGTTTGGCCAAAACGGGCATTCTCAGCGGCAATGGTCAAATCGCAAACAACATGCAAAACATGCCCGCCCCCGATGGCCCAACCCGCTACCATGGCGATGACCGGCTTGGGAATACGGCGGATTTGCATTTGCAGGTCCAAAACATTGAGTCGGGGTACTTGGTCTTTGCCCACATAGCCCCCGTGGCCACGGACACTTTGGTCTCCTCCGCTGCAAAAGGCCTTGCCCCCTTCGCCGGTGAGGATGACAACCCCAATACGAGGGTCTTGGCGACACATTTCCATGGCCTGGGACATTTCTTGTACCGTCAATGGGGTAAAGGCGTTGTGTTTCTCGGGCCGGTTGATGGAAATTTTTCCGACCCCATCGCAGAGTTCAAACTTAATTTCTTCGAAGGAGGCCAGGGGAGTCCAGGTGTAGATGCGTTGGTTCATGGAGGATGGATCGAAAAATAAAAATGGGCTTAAATCCCAGGAAAGGGAGCGCAAGTTTAACGCTTAGACTCGCCTCAAAGTTTAGCCTCTACGAAGAGGTCTTCAGGGGAGGCTCCTCTGGGCTGCGGAGGAGGTGTTCGGCTTGCCTGTTGCAGGTTGGATTGGTTTGTATTTCCAAAACAGCGGCGCCGGCATGGTCATTCAACCAATTCAGGCCGGCTTCTAGCGAATTCAGGTCGGTGGCCACTCGATGGGGCAGGCCGTATCCCTGGCACCAGGCAGACCAATTCATGTTCCGAGGGGTCGCAAAAAGGAGCTCGCATTCAGGTTGTTTCGAGGCCCCGGGGAGCTGCCTGAAAATATCCCCCCCTCCGTTGTTGAGCAACAGGATTTTGATCGAAGGCCTTGGTTCCAGCAACCAGGCCCCGCGTCGTAGGCCGTCGCCAAATCTCCGTTCAAAACCCAAATGGAATCCTCCGGATGGCCCAGGCATGGCCAATTCCGGTGGAGATGCTGCCTTCGATACCGCTGGTTCCACGGTTGCAGTGGATGCTCTTGATGGAACCCTTGTCCCAAGGCAGGGCCAAAATTTGCGGACCAAGCTTGAATTCCCTAAATGAACCCTCTTGTTTTCAAAATGGCAAGGTGACCG
Organism: Sphingobacteriia bacterium; assembly: GCA_009927485.1. Classification (GTDB taxonomy): domain Bacteria; phylum Bacteroidota; class Bacteroidia; order UBA7662; family UBA7662; genus SYHX01. Next base: position 553 of record RFMW01000166.1, on the reverse strand, counting down.
ACAGCGCCAGTGAATCCGAAAAAGGTAGTTGGTGATAACGATCCCGCATTATCCTGTCGAAATCAAGGACTGCGTTTTTGGAATTCGTGTCCGAACTTGCTGCTATGGAATTAGTCGGAATTTCTTGGCGTTTATTTTGAAAAATGTTACGGATCGCTTCCAAGGCGAATTTTGGCGAGGATTGCCAGACCCCGTCAAGTCGGTTGTAGGTGTCAATTTCATCCCCTCGTGGGTCAATTCGCCAATGCTTGAACCGTGGATTGTTGCGCAGAAATAACTGGAAATGCTTGGATAGCAACGGGCCACCCCAAGAAATCAATAACGCAGGGGGATCGATGGGGGCAGTCCTAAACCATTCATCCCTAAGGGGTAAACCAACCTTAAGGTTAGCTAAATCTTCCCGCCAAAGGCAAACCTGCTCCAAGCCTTCGAGTTCCGTAAGCACGGGCTCCAAGACCTCGTGGGTACTGTCCATTCCGGCAAGAAACCAAATCCTTTTCCCCTGAGCCAAGGCTTGATGAATTGCGACTTGTAATTCCTCCGGGACCGACCC
>RFMW01000249.1 GCA_009927485.1 Sphingobacteriia bacterium | reverse complement strand
CAAGAAATAAATCCTACACCCATCCTTTTCCACTATCGACCCCGAATCCTATGCCAACCCTCCGTAGACCCTACCTGCCCAACTTTTCCCCCGTACTCCTGGCCGTCCTTATCTTGACTTTCATGCTTAATGCCTGCCAAAACAGCCCCCAAAATGCCCCTACCGACAAAACCGAGGAATTCCAGGTCCTGGCCGACCAATTCGCCGACCTTCAGGTTTTGCGGTACCGCATCCCTGGTTTTGAGAACCTAAGCCTTCAGCAAAAAGAACTTCTCTACTACCTCAGCCAAGCGGCCCGCTCCGGGCATGATATCATCTGGGACCAGAATTACAAGCACAATCTTTTGATTCGCAAAACCCTTGAAAATATTGTGGAGCACTACGAAGGCGATCGCAAGGATCCCCGTTGGGAGCAGTTCATGGTCTATACCAAAAGGGTATGGTTCAGCAACGGCATTCATCATCATTACAGCACTCGCAAGTTCTTGCCTGATTTTGACACCACCTATTGGAACACCTTGATCCAAGGTTGTCCCAAAGCGAATTTTCCGGTTACAACAGCCTGCACCAACCCCAGCCAATTGGCTGCTTTCCTGCAACCCATTTTGTTCGACCCCCAACGGGATGCCAAGCGAGTCAATCAAGAAGCCGGCGTGGACCTGGTCACGGGTTCCGCCAACAACTTTTATAGCGGGGTAACCCAAAAGGAAGTCGAAGCCTACTATAAACCACTCAAGAACCCCAACGATACCACACCCGTTTGGTTCGGCCTTAATTCACGGCTTACCAAAGTCAACGGAAAAGTCACCGAAATACCTTGGAAATCAGGTGGTTTATACGGCCAAGCCATCGATCGTATTTTGTTTTGGCTCCAAAAAGCAGTCACCGTCGCCGAAAACCCGAAACAAAAAAAGGCCTTGGAATTACTAATCGCCTATTACCAGACGGGTGATCTCAAAACCTGGGATGCGTATAACATTGCCTGGGTTCAGGATACCGAATCCATGATCGATGTGGTCAACGGTTTCATCGAGGTCTATGGCGATCCATTGGGCATGCGGGCCTCGTACGAGTCGGTTGTTTCCTTCAGGGATATGGAGGCCACCAAGCGTATCAAGGCCATTGGCGATCAGGCCCAATGGTTTGAAGATCAATCTCCC
>RFMW01000001.1 GCA_009927485.1 Sphingobacteriia bacterium | reverse complement strand
CAATTGGGCCTGATGGGCGTTTTGGTTCCCGAAGCCTATGGGGGAACCGGTTTGGGCTACGAGGAATATGTGGAGGCCATTGTGGAACTGTCCAAGGCGGATCCTTCCATAGGGCTTTCCATGGCGGCTCATAACTCCCTGTGCACAGGCCATATCATGGCTTTTGGGAACGAAGAACAGAAGCGTCGCTGGCTGCCCCGTTTGGCATCGGGCGAGTGGATCGGAGCTTGGGGTTTGACCGAGCCCAATACCGGATCGGATGCGATGCGGATGTTGACGACCGCTGTGGATAAGGGCGATCATTGGCTCTTGAATGGCGCGAAATGTTGGATAACCCACGGGAATTCCTCGGAAATCGCGGTGGTCATGGTGAGAACCGGGGAGCTTTTGGATTCCCATGGCATATCTGCCTTGGTGGTGGAGCGGGGTACCGAAGGTTGGCTCCAAGGACGCAAAGAAAACAAATTGGGCATGCGCTGTTCCGAGACGACGGAAATGATTTTCAAAGACTGCAAAGTCCCCAAGGAGAACCTTTTGGGTAAAGTCGGGGATGGATTTGTACAGGCTATGAAAATTCTGGATGGGGGTCGTATCAGTATTGCCGCATTGTCCCTGGGCATCGCCAAAGGGGCCTTGGAGGCAGCGGTGCAGTATGCGGGTGAACGCCAACAATTCGGGAAGCCTATTGCTGAATTCCAGGGGATTGCCTTCAAGTTGGCGGATATGGCTACAGAAATAGAAGCCGCCCAGCTCTTGACGATGGAAGCCGCTGCGCTCAAGAATGCCGGCAAGCCCGTCACCAAAGTCTCCGCAATGGCCAAATACTATGCATCAGAGGTCGCGGTGCGGGCATCAACCGAGGCCGTCCAAATCTTTGGTGGATACGGTTACACCAAAGATTTCCCCGTAGAAAAGTACTACCGTGACTCCAAGCTCTGCACCATTGGGGAAGGGACCAGTGAAATCCAAAAATTGGTCATTGCAAGGCAATTGTTCAAAGAATCCTGATTACCTTTGCCCTCCTTATTCT
>RFMW01000149.1 GCA_009927485.1 Sphingobacteriia bacterium | reverse complement strand
AGCTGTTGCCGCGGAAGACGTAGCTGGTGTTGAAGTTCAGGAGTCGGAACCAGGCATTGGACGCAGACGAGACGGAGGAGGACCACCAAACTCCGAAGTAGGTCATGAAGTCGAAATCTCCGAAGTTGTTGCGATGGCCGCCCGGCGGGGCAGTGAAACCCGATGAATTCGTGGCGCCAGCATTCGGTGCATTCCAACCACCTGGTGTAGGTTGCATCGCTGTACTCTTCAAGGCTCCTCCAGCGACACTTGACCCACCCAAGTGGTTTTCAAGAATCGTCCACTCCCCATCCGAGGGTACATGCCAACCCGTAGGACATAAACCCCTAGTATCCGTCACCGCATAGTGATTGTACAACTTCCCGTACAATCCATCATTCACAGGGTCGTTGTTGTAAATAGCATAGGCCCCAGAGGTTGTATTCTCCCAAGCACTGTTACTCAACCCGGTCGTGATATTATCTCCATTCCGGTACTTACTAGTCTTCAAATTACTCTGAGTCCAGCACTGCGTTCCTATCTGTACCGTATTGTAGCTGTTATTGTCCGCATCAGAAACGGTGGATGTCCCGCATGAAAAGCTTGGTGCCGGTACACCTGTCGTGAAACTCACCTCATTACCATACACCACCACCCCGTTGGAATTCTTGGCATAACTGCGAGCATAATACGTCGAGGATGAGGCCAAACCCCTCAAAACCGTATTGAACGAGCCAATACCCGAACCATCTTCCGTCCTCGAATTTCCCATGTTGGGATTGGGTGAGGTCGAATAACATACGCCCCTGAGAACGATGGAACTTCCTCCGTCATTGGAAATATCACCACCAATCACGACAGTGTCCACTCCAACCGAAGATGGTGATGTGGTGGTAATGGTCGGTAAACAGATGGAATGTTGACCTTTAGCTATTTGAATTGAAATTATGTGGAATAAACCTATAAAAATTAAGGCGTATAAATATTTAAAACTTACTTTCATGAGAATTTTTTTTTAAAAATAAGTGTTTTGAACTAAGTATACTACTGTTTTTCAAAAACACTCGCCTAGGACAACCGCGACTCAAAGTCCTGGTAGCCAAAGCGGCGTACCAGGTCAAATCGGCCATCGCTGCGCCAAATTCCGATGGAAGGGAGCTCCATCCCGTTGAAGGTATGGGTTTTGACCATGGTGTAGTGCATCATGTCCAGGAAGATCAAATCATCCCCCGCTCGTAGGGGTTGCGGGAATCCGTAATTGCCCACCTGGTCGCCGGCCAAACAGGACTGCCCGCCCAAGCGGTAAAGATGAGGATGGGTGTCCGTGGCCTGCATCTCGGTCCCAAAGATGCGGGGCTGGTACGGCATCTCGAGGACATCGGGTAAATGCGCCGTGATGCTGCTATCCAAGATGGCCACCGGCAAGGCCTCGGTTTCCATGATGTCCAGGACCTGGGAGCGGAAATAGCCCGTCTCCCAAACCAAAGCCGAACCCGGCTCCATGATCAGTTGTAGATGCGGAAATTGAGCCTTGAAAACCGCGATGGCCTCGGCGGCTTGCTCCAAATCGTAATCCTCCCGACTCATCAAATGGCCACCGCCCAGGTTCAAGGTATGAACACGTTGGAGCCATGGACCAAAATCACGGGCCAGAATCGTCAG
>RFMW01000002.1 GCA_009927485.1 Sphingobacteriia bacterium | reverse complement strand
TTGGCCAACGAACGCGCCAAAAAAGCCAACCTGCACAACCGCAAATTGCGGGACTGTCGCCTGCACTACAACGAGGGTCGGAACGAAGGGCATTACAACAGCACCCTGTTCATAACGGAGGGAGATTCGGCGAGCGGCAGCATCACCAAGGCCAGGCAGGTCGAAACCCAGGCGGTTTTTAGCCTACGGGGTAAGCCTTTGAATTGTTACGGACTCAAGAAGAAGGTGGTGTACGAGAACGAGGAATTTAATTTGTTACAGCATGCCTTGCAAATCGAAGACGGTTTGGAAGGCTTGCGGTACAACCGTATTGTGATTGCTACCGATGCGGATGTGGATGGCATGCATATTCGATTGCTGATGATGTCGTTCTTCTTGCAGTTCTTCCCGGATTTGGTCAGGGAAGGCCATCTTTATATTTTGGAAACACCTTTGTTCAGGGTTCGTAACAAACAAGAAACGATTTATTGTTACAGCGAAGCGGAGAAACAAGAGGCCATGAAGCGCCTGGGGTCCAAGGCCGAGGTCACCCGCTTCAAAGGCTTGGGAGAAATTTCCCCCGGAGAATTCGGCCGCTTCATCGGACCTGATATGCGCTTGGAGCCCATCATTCTCAAAGCGGATACCTCCATTCCCAAACTGCTGGCTTACTACATGGGTAAGAATACGCCTGAGCGTCAGCAGTTTATCATCGAGAATCTACGTTACGAGCTGGATGCCCCCGAGGGTCTGGCCCTAGAGGCCGAAGAGTCGGCGGTGCCAGCTCTCGCCGAAGGGTAGCCAGAGGCGATCGAGGTCGCCGACCTTGCTCACAAGCGTGTCAGCCACCAACGTTGTGAGGGTAATCCGCCCGTTTTGGACCGCGGCTTGCATGGTTTGGTGATCGACTGCCTGAATGGTTTGGGAATCGAATGCATGCATGGGCTGGTCTCCGTTTCGGTAGAAGTACCGGCGCTTCTCCAGGAAGTTGAGGTTCAGGCTTGGCCCAGGTCCCGCACAAAGTGGGTGGCCTTGTCAATGGAGCAACCGCTGGCCG
>RFMW01000180.1 GCA_009927485.1 Sphingobacteriia bacterium | reverse complement strand
AGTATTTGGTGTTAAGATCGACCTTGAGGTAGGGGCCGATTTTGGGGCTGAGGTTGAGGTTCAGGCCGGTACGCTCCAATTTGCCGGTGCGCAGGTTGCCTTGCTCGTCGTAACGCTCAAAGCCCAAGCGGTAAGGGAGGTCTTTGATCCCGCCCGACAGGGTCAGGTTGATATCGTTGATGAGGGCCAGTTGATAAATCTCGCTTTGCCAGTCCGTGGCGTTGTTGGCGGAAGGCTGGTTGAGGAGGTTTTTCTGCGCTAAGGTGCCCTTTTCGCGGATAAGTTGTTTGAGTTGGGCGGTGTCCAGAACATTAACGGTGCGGGTGATTTGTTTGGCGGAAGAGTTGGTGGTGAGCTCAACCCGGACACGGTCCGAAGCAGCGCCTTTCTTGGTAGTGATCAGGATGACCCCGTTGGCCGCCCTGGAGCCGTAGATGGCCGCGGCAGAGGCGTCTTTGAGGACGGTGAAGGTTTCGATGTCTTCGGGGTTGAGGAGGGCCAAAGGATTGGCCGCACCGGCAATACCCCCGTTGTCCACGGGTACGCCGTCGATCACGATCAACGGATCGTTGCTGGCGTTCAACGAAGAACCACCGCGGATACGAATGACCGAACCGCCACCGGGAAGACCGCTGTTGTTGGTGATGCGGACCCCGGGGGTTTTGCCGATGACCAATTGTTCCGGGGTGGAGAAATTCCCTTGTTGAAAGACTTTGGACGGGATGGCCGTGACCGCCCCGGTGAGATCCCGGGTTTGGGTGGTTCCGTAACCGACAATCACCGCTTCCTGCAAGAGCTGGGCGTCCTCGGTCAGGGTAAAATTGGCGGTAGTGACCCCGGAGGAGCGGACCGTTAAGGAAATCGATTGGGTTTTGTAGCCCAAGTAGGAGACATCCACGGTCACGTTGCCGGGCCTCAGGCTCCCAATGGAATAATTTCCGTTCAAATCCGTGGCTGCCCCGGCGGTGCTGCCTTTGACCGTGACGTTGGCGCCTACAATGGGCTGATTACTCTTGTCCACAATCCGTCCGGAGATGGAGCCGCTGCCTTGACCAAGAGAGACCCAGGGCAGGAACAGCATCAGGATCAACGCGCAAAAAAGTCGAGTTTGTTTCATAAGGAATTTTTGGTGAACCGAAATAACGAATTATTAGCGAATTATCCTAATGTTAACGGCCCTTCGAGGCCAGAAACAGGGATCGAAACACGGATAGTTTTGCCGGGCTGATCGAAGCAGCTTGAGGGGACGGGAGCAATCGCTCTGGGCCAAGAAGAAGTTGGCAGGAAGTCTGACCAATCCCTGGCTTTCAAGGTTTTCCAAACCCCGGCATCAGCGAGGGACCTCCACAAGCCCAAGGGAATACAGAGGGTT
>RFMW01000232.1 GCA_009927485.1 Sphingobacteriia bacterium | reverse complement strand
CAACGGCTCGATTGACTACTACAAAAAGAAAACCTACGACCTGCTCGCAGTCATTCCTACCATTGCTGGAACCAATTTCTCCGACCTAATTCTAACCAATGTAGGAGACTTGGAGAATGAAGGGGTGGAGTGGAACATCAACGCTGTGGCCATCGATAACAAAGAAATGAATCTGGAATTTGGTTTCAACACCACTTGGAACCGGACCACCATCACCAAATTGACCCGGGTTCCTGATTCCACCAACCAAGGTATTCTGGTCGGCGGTATCTCCGGCGGTGTTGGTAACACCATCCAAATTCATAGCGTAGGCTACACGCCCTACACTTTCTACATGTACCGCCAAATCTACGGCAGCGATGGACGGCCTTTGGAGGGCAAATATTGGGCCCCCAACGGCAAAGACACCATCAGCAACCCCACAGCCAAAGACCTTCAAAAGGACAAGAACCCCATCCCCACCGTTTACTTGGGCTTCTTTTCCAACCTTCGCTACAAGAAGTGGAACGCCGGCTTCAGCATGCGGGCTGAATTGGGTCGATACATGTACAACAACGTGAATTCCAACAACGGGGCCCTGGCCGGTACCGGAGGTAGCCTTGGATTCATCAACAACATCACCACCGATTACCTCAACACCGGTTTCCGTCTCAACCAACTCAAATCCGACTATTACCTGGAGCGGGCCGACTTCCTACGCATGGATAACCTCTTTGTGGGCTATGACTTTGGTAAGCCCTTTGGCAACGACCTGGCTTTTCGTCTTTCGGCTTCCATCCAAAACGTTTTTGTGTTAACCAATTATTCGGGTATTGACCCCGAAATCTTTGGGGGTATTGATAACAACATCTACCCACGCGCCCGTGTTTACAGCGTCAACCTCAACTTTAAGTTTTAATCCAGTTAATCTACAGGTTATGAAAATTATATCTTTCCTATCACATGCATTTCGCGCTCCGGGTTTGGCGATTGCCGTTCTCTTGGTGGGGCTCACCACTTCCTGCTTTGACGGACTTAACCTCTACCCCAAATACGGTCTAAACAGCGCAACGGTCTATGCGCCTTGCGACACCTGCCGTAACAAAACCGAT
>RFMW01000003.1 GCA_009927485.1 Sphingobacteriia bacterium | reverse complement strand
GGCATGCAAAAGTACGTCGCAACAAGGTTATTTAAACGGTTAAAGACGAGTCGAGACTCGTCGATCCCTCAAAATTGCAAGGCAATGGTCAGGGTATATAGCGGAATTTTAAGAGGCTTGGACGCTCGATTGTTGACGGTGGAGGTGGATACCGATCCGCGGTCCTTTGGGTTTTATTTGGTTGGATTGGCTGATCACGCGGTGCGAGAGGGCCAGCTTAGAATACAAACGCCATCCGCAATGCCGGGTATGCCTTGCCCCGATGTCGGCATATGATCAATTTAGCCCCGGCGGATTTGCGCAAAGAGGGCGCCGCCTACGATTTGACCATTGCCCTGGGCATGTTAGCCGAGGCAGGGTACCTCAACGGCACGACCTTGTCGGACTATTTGGTTGTGGGTGAATTGTCGCTGGATGGACGAATCAAGGGCGTGCGGGGTATTTTGCCGATGATGGAATTGGCGGCCAAAAATCAATACAAAGGAATCATCATGCCCTTGGAGAATGCCGCCGAAGCCGCTCTGCACCCTGAGGTCATGGCCTTGCCTTTCGAGAGGTTGCATGAGGTTATGGCTTTTTTTAGGGACGGGCAACCGGCATCGGCGACAAGGGCGCTTAAGACTACACCCCCTATTCGAGTCGAGCAGTTACCCGTTGTGGAGTTGGGTCAAGTCAAAGGACAGGCTTTGGCCAAACGGGCTTTGCGGATAGCAGCGGTTGGACGTCATAATGTGTTACTAATTGGGCCACCGGGTTGTGGCAAAACCATGTTGGCACACAGCTTGGTGAGCCTTATGCCCCCACTAGCTGCTGTGGATCAGCGAATCCAAGCGCAGTTGCAATCGATATTGAACGGAGGTTTGGAATTCCGAAACGCTACGGATCAAATACCTTTTCGCAAACCGCATCACACTATAACCGTGCAGGCCATGGTCGGAGGGGGTCAATGGCCTATTCCCGGGGAAGTATCCTTGGCCCATGGCGGGGTATTGTTTTTGGATGAATTACCGGAATTCAGAAGGGAGGTATTGGAGGCATTGCGTGAGCCCTTGGAACAAGGGCAAGTGGTTTTGAACCGGCAAAGATCCTCGGCGGTTTATCCGGCCAAGTTTGTGCTGATTGCCGCCATGAACCCTTGTCCTTGTGGTTATTATGGAAGCAACGATGAACGATGCACCTGTGCAGAAACTACGGTGACGCGTTACCAGCGTCGAATTAGCGGCCCCCTTTTGGATCGTATGGATTTGGTGGTCTGCATGGATCGGGTCAAACCTTCGGAATGGAAATCAGCCTCAGTGCAGGTCGAGCCTTATGGAGTTATGCCCGGACCGACTGAGGGAGACCGCGCGAAAATTTTCTCGAATGATCAAACTCTGGAACAATCATTGGATTCCGCCTGCAGGCAGGTCTTGGACCAAATGGTGGAGCAGGGAGGATTGAGCATGCGAGCGGTTTACAGACTTTTGCGAGTCGCTTTGACGATTTCGATGATGGAGCAAGCCCAGGCTATACAACCTGAACATTTAATGGAGGCCTATTATTTTAGGCACCCTCGGATGCTGACTTCTCCGAGTCGGCAAGCTCAGTTCCAAAGTCCACCACAGCCTTGAGGGCTAGATACCATCGGAGGACTTTGCGCATATCGCTCACATAGACTCGGCCGGTATCGTAATTGGGGAGGATGCGCTCAAACATGGCCTTGGTATTCGCCTCATTACCCAAGGATTCTTGGATTGCTGAATCCTCAAGCGTTAGATCCCATAGTTTCCTAAACACATTCCACAGAGGAACTTGATCTTCTTGGGTATAGATGGCAATTTCCTCCAAAGCAGCGACTTTGGTTTGGGCAGGAGCATGCCAGCGGCGTTGTTCCGCATCGATACTCTGTAAAATATAGCCTTGTTTGGAGGTGGTGATGATGCGGTGTACGCCTCCATTTCCGGGGACTTGAACAATCTGGTGCAGTGGGTGCATGGGGTTTATGTTTT
>RFMW01000004.1 GCA_009927485.1 Sphingobacteriia bacterium | reverse complement strand
AAATGTTGGCCCAGGTATGTTATTGGGGTTACGAAGTGGGCGAAGTTTCATGTCCCACCCGGTACTTTGATGAAGCCTCCTCCATAAATTTCCGGCGTAGCATGGTGTACGGTTGGGGTGTCTTAAGGGTGGCCCTGATGTATCGCCTTCAAAAATGGGGACTCCTACGGTCTCCGATTTTTGGTTAGAATGAGGACCGCCAATCAGGGCTGGATTCGTGGGTTTGGGAACCTGACTCATCGCTTATGGCGCGTTTTGCTTCGAGGCGTTCAGGCTTTCGCTTTGTTGGTTATGTTGGTTTTGTTCGTGGCCGTTGGCTTCTACCTGCGTTCCGAAATTTATCAATTTGCACCGGCTCAACCCTTTTCGGGCTCCAGCCTTTACAACCCTTACGATTCGATGCCCCCGCTTCGATTCAAAGCCAATTTCCATGCCCATTCCCGTTCATGGGGTGGGCTCACCAACGGTCATCAATCCGATTCTGCATTAATAACCGCATATTTGTCAAGAGGTTATCATTTGCCATCCTTGTCCAATTACCATCAAATAAGTGATTGGTCGCTCAACAAAGCACCTTTGTACGTGCCTGTTTATGAAAGCGGGTACAATCCCCTCAAATCTCACTTGTTGGTGATGGGTTTGGATCGGCCTTCCTATTTTGATTTTCCGCTCTACCAGAACACATCCCAACAACAGCAAATCATTCAAGGATTGCGCGACCGAGGAGCTGTTTTGGTGATGGCGCATCCGGATTTTGGAGGAGGTCGCCGGTTGGCCGATATGCCGCTCTTGGGAGGATATCATTTTATGGAGGTGTTTAACCATTATCGACATTCGGAGAAGTATTACGATGCCGCCCTATCGGCTGGGCGTTTATCGTGGGTGATGGCCAACGACGATACCCACGATTTACACCGGGAAGCGACCTTCAAGCGCTGGAATGTCCTGATGGGGGACCAGGCCGAGACCCGAGACGTGATGCAACAGGCTCTGATGGGTCGGCACTACGCGGTGTATGCCGAAGATTCCAGCTTCGATAAGGCCTTGGTGACTTGCACGGCCCCGTCGGAGAATCAACGCGTTTTTCGATTTTCGCATCCTTTGGAGCGCATTCAGGCCATTGGCCAAAACGGGAAAGTTTTAGCTTCATCCCAAAACAC
>RFMW01000207.1 GCA_009927485.1 Sphingobacteriia bacterium | reverse complement strand
CCCGTGAATGGCAGGCCCTGCTCGTGTATTTGGAAGGAAAATTCATGAAACGCCCTGACATGAACGGGGTTTTGTTCCTGGTGGGATTGAATGTGCTTGGTTTGGGCCCGCAGGAATTTAGCAAAGAGCAGAAACAAGACCTTTTGCATATCGCTGTATGCGAGCTTTTATCTTTTGCGGAATTTTATGAATTTGCCGGGCGTGATGACCAAGGCTGGCCGCATTACAAGGTTTTGCGAAGCCCTCAGGGAATGAGTTTAGCCGAACAGGAAGCGGTCTTGCGCGCTTGCGCTGTGGAGTATTTTAAAGAAGCGGATACAGACTTTAATTTTATAGCATGAAAACATTGTATAAACATTTCTTCTTTATCCTTTTCAACCTAACCGCTATGTCGATCATGAACCCCGAGGCGATAGCCTCTGGGCCTACGGAAACGAGGGTCTATTTGGAAACCAATTATGGAAGGCTGGTTCTTAAACTTTACAACAGCACCCCCCTTCATAGGGATAATTTCGTTAAATTGGTTAAAGAGGGCTATTACGACGGGCTTCTTTTTCATCGGGTGATCAAAGATTTTATGATCCAGGGCGGCGACCCGGAATCCAAAAACGCCATGAAGGGCGCTATGCTGGGCAACGGAGGGCCGGGTTATACGGTTCCTGCAGAATTTGTTGATAGCCTTATTCATCGCAAGGGGGCCTTGGCTGCCGCGCGTTTAGGGGATGGGATGAATCCCAAAAAGGAATCCAGCGGCAGTCAATTTTATATTGTTCAGGGTAGAGTGTGGCGAGACGCAGATTTGTCCGCTATGGAATCCAGAACCGGCCGCAAATACAGTGATGAAGACAAAAAAGCGTACCGGGAAGAAGGTGGTACCCCTCATTTGGATGGTGGCTATACGGTCTTTGGACAATTGGTGGAGGGCTTTGACGTTTTGGATCGTATAGCTACGACTCCTACGGGGGGCGCGGATCGTCCTAGCGAAGACGTTCGCATCCTGAAAGCGGGGCTGGTCAAATAAATGAAAAGCATATCCTACAACGTAAACGGAATTCGTGCCGCCGAAACCAAGGGCCTTAGCTCTTGGTTGTTGGAGCAGAACGCAGACCTTATAGCGCTTCAAGAAACCAAAGCCTTTGAGCATCAATTTGATTGGTCACCACTTCAAGGCGCGGGATATTTTGTACACACCGAATCCGCCGTTAAGCCCGGGTACAGCGGTGTTGCCGTCTTGTCTCGGCAGGAACCCCTTGCGGTTGTTCATGGCGTCGGGGAATCCTGGATTGACAACGAAGGAAGGGTTTTGAGATTGGATTTCAAGGATTTTTCTTTGATGTCGGTTTATATGCCCTCGGGTTCGTCGGGGGAAGAGCGTCAAGTCTACAAAATGAAATTTTTGGATTTCTTTGGTCCGTATGTTCAAGGGCTTGCTTTGCAGCTCCCGGGCTTGGTGGTGTCTGGGGACTATAACATTTGTCATCAAGCAATCGATATTCATGATCCCGTTGGGAATGCGAAGTCTTCCGGTTTTCTTCCGGAAGAAAGGGCTTGGTTTGATGGTTTTTTGGAGAGAGGTTTTGTGGACCCTTATCGGAACCTTCACCCTGAGCGTGTGGGTTATTCTTGGTGGTCTTATCGGCAGGGGGCAAGGGCCAAAAACAAAGGATGGCGCATTGATTATCAATGTGTTAGTACTTCATTGGCCCATAGAATTCAGGCCGCTGAAATTCACCCCGAGGCCGTTCATTCGGATCATTGTCCTGTTTCTTTGGTTTGGTGATGAAGGGTACCAACAACCTTGCCGGGCGTATTGATTCGTATAGGCGTCGTTACTATACCTGGAGAATTGTTCGTGGTCTGCTGATTGCGGGGGTTGTAGGCATTGGGCCTTGGTTGGCACTGTCAGCCGGGGCATTTTATACCAAAATCGATAGTGGCTTTCGATTGAGCCTGCTCCTCCTGTATGCGGTTGTGAATGCCGCCGTTCTGGCTTTGGGCGTGATTCGGCCATGGTTGCAGATGAGGGGGTGGATGAAAGGAATGAGCCGGCGAGAAGCAGCCCTTCGAATTGGCCGCTATTATCCGGAGATTGGTGACAAGTTGTGGAATACCCTTGATTTAGAGGAATCAAATCATGAAGGCTATTCCAGGGACCTCGTCGAAGCCAGCATCGAACAACGCGCTCTTTGGATGCGCCCTTTTTCGTTCACCGCTATTATTCCCTGGCGTAGGCTTAGGCCTTACGCGTTGATGTTTTTGCCCTTTCTAATATCGCTGTTGGTGATCTGGTTCTGGGTTCCGGGGATGTTGTCGGAGGGCTCTCGTCGAATCGTGCGTTATAACGAGGACTATGTCTTGCCCGCCCCCTTTGTCTTTGACGCTATGCAAACACCCACCAGGGTTGAGGCGGGGTCGGATTGGGAGGTTCAATTGGCGACACGAGGGTCTCAACTTCCTTTGTCGGCAACCCTGCATACCGGGGGGAAATCGTATAAAATGCGCCGAACTGGCCCTGGTCGCTTTGTCTTTGATTATCCCAATTTGCGGGATGGGGGGTCTTTTTATTTTAGCGCATCGGGCTACGAATCCGGATTAAGTGAGGTGTCTGTATTTCATAGGCCCTCTTTGGTGCAACTGGATTTGTGGCTTGATTATCCCACTTATACCGGTCGAGGTAGCGAAAAAGTATCGAATAGCGGGGATTTACAAGTACCCCGGGGCACGGTATTGCGCTACAATTTGCGTAGCCGTTATTGCGAGGGCTTGACTTTGCTGACAGAGAATGGAGACGCGCTGAAAGGTTCTGCCACAGAATACACGGACGCATCGACCTATGGCGTAAAGCAGGCCCTTTATTCCTTGCGATGGACGCCTACCCAAAGCGGCCCTTATCGTTTGTTGTTAAGTAATCGCGACATTCCAAGACCGGATAGCCTGGTTTTTGGGATAGAATTGATTGAAGATGCTCCTCCGGGAATTGAAGTGGAGCGAGTGGCCCTTGGAGACCTAGGAATGGCCCCTTCGAGCACTTTAGCCCTTCAGGGTGACGCGAGCCTGTACAGCGGCCGGGTATGGGACGATTATGGTATTGGGAAACTGAGTCTGGTCTATTCGGTTCGACGTGTTGGCCTTGGCGATTACGAGAGCAAGGAGCAATACAAGCCATTGAACCCGGAGGGCGGCCGCTCGGAAAAGAACTTTGATTGTTTAGTGGACCCCGAAGCCTTGGGCCTTCAACCGGGGGAGGCCCTGCGTTATTGTTTTGAGGTGGAGGACAACAACGGCCTGCAAGGCCCGCAGCGTACCCGTACGGCTTATTTCGAAATACAAACCCTTTCGGAAACCGAAAAAGAAAAGGCCGTGGAAGCCTTAGGCAAAGAGGCGGCGACCGGTATGGAGGCCGCCCAAAAAGACCTTCAACGTGCTGAAAATCAAACCGAAAAGCTTGCCCAAAAACTCAAACAGCAGAAAGAAATGGGCTGGGAAGATCGAAAAGCCCTGGAAGAGCTTCTCAAGCAACAGCAAGAAACCGCCTCCGAAATCCAAGAAATTCAACAAAAACTAGAGTTACAACAACAAAACAAAGCAAAGTCTCAACAAAAGGAAATCCTTGACAAACAGCAACAAATCCAAGAAATGGCGGAGCGCCTCCTGAACGAAGAAATGAAGGAAATGCTGCGCAACATTGAAAAAATGTTACGGGATGAATCCGATAAATCAGAAGTACAGAAGCAATTGGAAAAATTGCAAAGCGACCAGGACAAAGTTGCCAAGGAATTGGATCGTATGTTGCAGTTTTTCAAGGAGTTAGAGGTTGAGGACCGGCTGGAGCGCGCAGGCCGCCAACTAGACGACCTGGCCAAAAGGCAAGAAGATCTGTCCAAAGACACCAAAGGCAACAAAGATCTTGAGGAATCTGCCCGGGAGCAAGACCAATTGCGCAAAGAGATGGATGAATTGATGAAGGAATTGAAAGAAACAGAAGCTAAGAATCAAGAGCTGGATCGCCCCAAGGACTTAGACGGCCTAAAGGAAATGGGCGAAGAGGTACAGAAGGACCAGCAAGAGGCTTCGGAGGAAGCCAAAGGTGGCAAAAGCCGCCCAAAAGCCGCCCAAAAGCAACAAAAGGCCGCTTCGGGTATGCAGAAAATGTCTTCTCAAATGAAAGAACAGCTCGAGGCCCAGGAAATGGAGGAAATCGAAGAAGACCTGAAGGCTATGCGAAGGTTGCTGGGACAGGTATTGAAATTCTCCTTTGACCAAGAGAAACTCATTGACCGACTCAAGGACCAAAGCGGGTATTCGCAGGCCTTTGTTCAAATTTCAAGGGATCAATTCCGCCTTAGAGATCAATACGACCTCATCAAGGATAGCCTGGAGGCCTTGTCCAAAAGGGTTTGGCAGATACAGGCCCCTATCCAAAAGGAAATGTCTGAACTGGAAAGCCAATTCAAGGCGGGCCTGGATCGGTTAACGGTGCGGGATATCGCAGGGGCTAAGGCCAAACAGCAATACACCATGACGGCCGCTAACAATCTGGCGAACCTCCTTTCGGAACTTCTTCAGCAGGCCACCGAACAAAAGGCCAACAAAATGCCGGGCAATCAACAATGCAAAAAACCCAAAGCCGGCGGATCGGGTATGTCCCGCTTGCGCTCCATGCAAAAAAATTAAGCGATCAGATGCAGGAGCAAATGGGCAAAAACAAAGGCCCCAAACCGGGGGAGCAAAAAGGGGGTGCTAAACCCCAACGGGGCGAAGGGGGTAAGGAATTCGCTCAAATGGTTGCCCAACAGGAAGCCATTCGCCGGGAAATGGAAAAGATTATGAAGGAGATGAACAAGGAGGGCAAGGGTGGTAACGGAAGCAAATCCATGCAAGAGGCGATTCAGCAAATGGAACAAACCGAAAAGGAATTGGTCAATAAGCAGCTCACCCAGGAAAGCCTCCAAAGGCAGCAACAAATTCTTAGCCGCATGCTCGAAGCCGAAAAGCGGAACAAGAACGAGAAATGGAGCAAAGCAGAGCCTCCGAAAGCGCCAAATCAAGGGAGCTTAAGCCCCGAAATGCCGCTCTTGAAGAACTCCTTCGTCAAAAACGACGAGAACAAGCCCTTTACCGCCCCGCTGGCCCGGAACTCAATTCGTATTACAAGGAGCGGAATCTTCGCTACCAGCAGAATCTTTTGCGTATTCAAGGCCCCCAATGATATCCTTTGTTTCCGTAGAAGAAACGCCTTTGCCCCAAGGCCGGCGAAAATTGCGCCAATGGCTGGAGAGGATTGCCCAAGGTTACGGGGTAGAGGATCTGGAGCTTTCCTATGCCTTTGGACCCTCCGAATGGATGGCCGATCTCAACATGAGGCATTTGGGACACGAGGGCGACACCGATATTCTAACCTTTGATTACGGAGAGAGATATTCCGGAGAGGGACATTCCAGAGAGGGAATTTCAGAAGAACGAAATACTGGAGAGCTCTTGACCCCACCGTTTGGGCCATCCGATCCAGACCGGGGATTAAGCCCCTTCGGTCGGGTTGCCATTATGGGGGAATGTTGCATTTGTCCAGATCGGGTCGCCAAGCAAAGCGCCGAATGGGGTTCAACGCCCCAGGAAGAAATGCGCCGAGTCTTGGTTCACGGCCTTTTGCATCTCGTTGGGTACGACGATAAGAATTTAGAAGATCAAAAGCGAATGCGTGAGGCCGAGGACAGGGCCTTGGCTATTTTTGCGTCCCTCTAGTTGCGGGACTCCATGACGACCAACTTAAAAGTTCCACGTGGAACATTTTGATTACGACATTATTGTGGTAGGGGCGGGCCATGCGGGCTGTGAGGCTGCGGCCGCGGCAGCCGGTATGGGGTCCTCAACGCTCTTGATCAGCATGAATTTGCAAACTATAGGGCAAATGTCATGCAATCCCGCCATGGGCGGCGTAGCCAAAGGCCAAATCGTTCGGGAAATTGACGCCTTAGGGGGCCTGTCGGGTTTGGTGTCCGATTATTCGGCCTTACAATTTCGAATGCTGAACCGATCCAAAGGTCCAGCAATGTGGAGCCCCCGAACTCAGAATGACCGCGCGATGTTCGCGGCACATTGGCGCTACTTGCTGGAACAGATCCAAGGACTGGATTTTAGGCAAGACACGGTTAAAGCCCTTTGTTTGGAAGGAGACAGGGTGAAAGGAGTCATAACGGGCTTGGGTCAAACCATCAGGGCCCGAAAGGTTATTTTGACCACAGGAACCTTTCTTAACGGGTTGATTCATGTAGGAAATCAACAATTGGGTGGAGGAAGGGCGGGAGAGTCCGCCTCCTTTGGAATTACCGAGCAATTACAATCGATGGGCTTGGCCAGCGGGAGGATGAAGACAGGAACACCGCCCCGAGTGGATGGCCGTAGCTTGGATTATTCCGTCATGGAAGAACAAAAAGGGGACGAAAAGCCAGGTAAATTCTCCTACAGGCCCCAAAGCAAGGCCTTGGAGCAACAGATGAGCTGCTGGATTACCTATACGGACCCCCAGGTGCATGAGATTCTAAAGGAGGGATTTGAGCAATCGCCCATGTTTACGGGCCGTATTCAGGGCATAGGTCCACGGTATTGCCCCAGCATTGAAGACAAAATCAACCGCTTTGCCGAAAGAGACCGGCATCAGCTCTTTGTGGAGCCGGAGGGCTGGAATACCGTAGAGGTGTACGTGAATGGTTTTTCGACTTCCTTGCCCGAGGACGTCCAAGTCAAGGCCTTACGGCAAGTCAAAGGATTTGAGAAGGCAAGGATTTTTAGACCGGGCTATGCAATTGAATATGATTTTTTCTTTCCGACCCAACTGAAATCTTCTTTGGAAAGCAAGGCGATCGAGGGACTTTATTTGGCTGGTCAAATTAACGGAACGACCGGCTACGAGGAGGCTGCGGGACAAGGCTTGATTGCGGGCATGAATGCTTGCCGGCGGTGAAGGACGAAGAACCCATAATTCTCAGAAGATCAGAGGCTTATATCGGCGTATTGATAGACGATTTGGTTTCCAAGGGAACCGATGAACCGTACCGAATGTTCACATCCCGTGCCGAATATCGTATAATGTTACGGCAGGATAACGCTGACTTGCGGTTGAGTGAGATAGGGCATTCCGCGGGGCTATTGCCCAAGGAATGCTTTGACGGGGTACAGAAAAAGATCGAAGAAATGTCTGCGATGAGCAAGTTTCTTGGATCACAATCTATTCATCCTGAGGAATTTAATCCCCATTTTGTGTCCACGGGGCAATCGGCAATTCTTCAGAAAACACGAATGGATCAATTGTTGTTACGGCCAGGCATTCATCTGGAAAATTTGGCCTTGGTGAGCCCTGCTTTAAAGGCTTTTATGGAGGGAATTTCGGAGGAAAGCGCGACAGGAGCAGAAATTTTAATCAAATACGCTTCGTATTTGGAGCGCGAACAGAAGTGGGCCGAAAGCATGGCTGGGCTGGAACAAATTCGTATGCGAGCAGATTTCGAATATCGCTTGGTTTCAGGGCTGTCATTGGAGGCCGCCGAAAAACTGGATCAACACAAACCTGAAAACCTGGGCCAAGCATCGCGGATAAGCGGTATTAACCCCGCGGATCTTAGCGTGCTCATGGTCCATTTGAACCGAAAAAGCTGATTTTGGCCCAAAAACACCGAATTTTACAGACGCTAGAACAACCCTTTTGTGGAAACCCTTGAACAATGCCCCCTTTGCCAGAGCAAAACCCTAACAGGTTTTCTTAAAGTCAAAGACTTCTCGGTCAGTGGCGAAATTTTTAACATTAGTCAGTGCAAGGATTGCGGCCTTCGTTTTACCAACCCAAGACCCGGCCCTGAAGAAATAGGTCAATACTACAAGTTCACGGATTATGTATCGCATACGGATGAAGAAGCGACCGGGTTCATCAACCAATTGTACCGTCGAGTTCGGCGAATAACGCTCAAACAAAAAGAAGGGTGGATCAACAGCTTGATTCCGAATCAAGGCTCATTGTTGGATATTGGTTGCGGAACAGGTGATTTTGCGGGCCATATGCAAGGCAAAGGATGGAAGGTCGAGGCCGTTGAACCCGATGAATCAGCGGCCGACAAAGCCAGGGCCAAGCATGGTTTAAAGGTCTTTCCCGAAGAATACCTTCAAAGCACAAGCCAGACCTACGATGCGGTGACCTTGTGGCATGTTTTGGAACATGTCCATCCGCTGGATGAACGAATTCGTCAATTCACCAGCCTCGTCAAGAAGGAGGCTACCTCTTTATAGCCGTACCCAATGCGGAAGCCAACGATGCCGCGCATTATCGGGAATTCTGGGCCGCCTGGGATGTGCCCAGGCATTTGTATCATTTTCGAGGCAAAGTGCTGCGGAACAGAATAGAGCAAGCGGGTTTCGCCTGCGTTTCCGAAAAATCTTTACCCTTCGACCCTTTTTATATCGCGATGTTAAGCGAGAAGTACCGCAGCGGCAAGGATAGGGCTCTTTTGGGCTTATGGAAAGGGTTCGGTTTTTGGTGGAAAACCTTCAAAGACGAACGAGGCAGCAGCAGCAAGCTCTTTATTTTTCGAAAAGGTTAGGATTTAGAGACAAAGGCGAAGATTTAACGACAAGATTAAGGATTTAACGACAAAATTGAGGATTTAACGACAAGATTGAGGATTTAACGGTAAGGCTGGGCATTAAACTTTGTTACAGAGGTGAATTTCGCTGTCGTTTCGCGAATTGTAGGGTGGATAGGCCTAGGCCTTGGAATAGTCGGTTGTGCCAATGTGGTGAATCCGGACGGCGGGGCCAGGGATCAAACCCCTCCTAAACTCCTCAGGGTAACTCCCCCCGATCAAAGCCTGAATACCCGGCCTCGGCAAATTGTCTTCGAATTTGACGAATATATTCAACTCAAAGATCCACAGGCGGTTCGCTGGGGTAATGTGCCCGCCGGAACTGTGGAGGCTCAGGCCAGACTTCGCAAATTAATCATCCGCTTAAACCCGGATTCCTTGTCTCCAAGTTCAACCTACGGGGTGGACCTTGGGGGCTCTGTTGCGGATATTACAGAAGGTAATGCGATATCTTCTTTGGGCTTTGCCTTTTCGACCGGCGATTATTTGGATTCACTGCAGTGGTCGGGCCAAGTTCGGGATGCCGAGACCGATCTCCCTCTCCGGGGAATAACGGTGGCGTTGTACCCCCAAGCCGTTTGGTCCTCCTTGCTCCAAGGGGATTCCATTAAACCAGAGCGTTGGACCTTAACCAATGACTCGGGTTTTTTTGTATTCAGAAATTTACCAAACATAAGTTACACGGTATTGGCCTTTCGGGATCCGGAGCGCGATAGACTCTTTGGCAAGCAGCTCCCCAAGGCTTTTCTTAGCGAACTGCAAGCAGGCGCTACCGGGGATAGCGACGAGGTGTTGTATTTCTCAGAAGACCTTGATGCTCAAACAAATATACGAAATACACTATGGTCCGACGCGGGATCCCTTGCGATTATTTTCCGGGGCAGCCCCAAGCCGGTGCAGGTATGGGGCATTCAAGAAAACGGTCTTGTCCTTCAAGGCATGGGCCAGGAAATTAGCGGCGATACCTTGTGGGTTCATGTGCCCCCGAATCTGGGTGCGCTTGCGCCCAAATTTGCTTTACGTCTAAGCGCCGAAGGAAATTTAGACACTTTATGCACCATAGAGCCCAAGCCTTTGAGCCCCAAGGTCATGGGATTAGCCGGTCCGGGGGTCCTGATGTGGGGAGCGTCCGATTTTGGGGCTCTTCGACGGCTTCGCTGGGACAGAGCGGTTCATATGGCGGATCCGTTGGCGTGGTGTTGGCAAAGCGATCAGGGCAAAGAAATACCCGTTGAGGGAGACTTCTTCACGGGAACCCAGGAAATTTCGCTACGGGTTGATTTTGCAAACAATGATTTTGCGCCCGAAAAATGGGTATTGCGCATCGATAGTGGGGCCTTTGAAGATGGCTACGGTCGCCATAACAAATCTTTTCTTGGAAAGCTTCAGGAAACAGAACGCTTGTCTACCGTGATTTTGCGAGCCGATTCGTTGATAGCCGAATGGCAGAACGATGAGCATCGCGTGGTGAGCCTATGGACAAGCAGCGGCCGCTGGGTGGCCAGCCAAACCTTCCGAAATCTCGAGGAGTCTGCATCGCCATGGATTGTGGACGGCCTGCTCCCGGGCAAGTACAAAATTTCGCTTTTGGAGGATCGTAACCGCAACGGAAGGTGGGATGCGGCATGGTTCAAGGCCCTCCGTCAGCCGGAGAAAATCAAGTGGCTTTCGCGAGATTTGGAGCTTAAACCCGGTTGGACCACCGAACTTCGTTGGCGCTAATGACCAAGACCGATATCCGAAGCCTTCGATTGGAGGATTTAACCCAAAGACTGGCCGAATGGGGCGAACCCGCTTACCGGGCCAGGCAGATCTACGAGTGGTTATGGAACAAAGGGGCAACCCAAATCGGCGATATGACCAATTTGTCCTTGGCCTTGAGAAACCGATTGGAGGAACATTTTGAAATCCGAAACCTCAAGGTACAGCAATCGCAATTCAGCAAAGACGGCACGATCAAAAACGCCTTAACCCTGCACGATGGGTTGGTGGTGGAGTCGGTGATGATTCCAACCCCCACCCGCATCACGGCTTGTGTATCGTCCCAGGTTGGTTGCAGCCTGGGCTGTACGTTTTGTGCAACAGCCCGGATGAAAAGAATGCGCAATTTGAATCCCGATGAGATTTACGATCAAGTGGTGGCCATTCAAAAGCAGGCCCAGGAGACCTTGGGCAGGCCTTTGACCAATATTGTGTTTATGGGCATGGGGGAACCCCTGTTGAATTACCGTAACACCCTGGAGGCCATCGAGAAAATAACTTCCCCCAGCGGTTTAGGACTTTCGCCACGCCGCATCACCGTGAGCACGGCGGGTGTTACCAAAATGATTCGTCAAATGGCCGACGAAAAGGTTCGATTCAAATTAGCCATATCCCTGCATTCGGCCATTGATGCCAAAAGGAGCCGCTTGATGCCGATTAACGAAACCAACCGTTTGGAGGATTTGGAATCGGCCCTTGCCTATTGGTACCAACAAACCAAAAGCCGGGTAACCCTGGAGTACGTGGTCTGGGAGGGGGTTAACGACGGGATGGACGATGTGCAGGCCTTGGTTCGCTTTGCGCGCCGTTTTCCCAGCAAAGTCAATTTGATTGAATACAACAGCGTTGGCGACGATAGCCTAAGGCAAGCCCACCCATCGGCCATTGCCGCCTATACCGAGGCCTTGGAGGCGGCGGGGATTACCTGCAGTTTTCGGCGTAGCCGTGGAAGGGATATTGACGCTGCCTGCGGTCAATTGGCCAACAAAGGCGAATCCTCGGCTCAAAAGGCCTTTTAGACTTTATCGCGATAGGAATTTAGGCTTAGTCGCGATAGGAATAGATAGGGCAGAAATCGATTAGGGAAGTGTTATGGTGCGTACTCCGTTGGATGTGGTGATGGTTGCTTGATCATCACAAGCACCGTTACCAAAATCCAGGGTTCTGCTTGTCTGATTGCTGCGAGAAAATTGGATGGAACCGGAAACTAACCAGCGACAAGAGCCTTCTTTGCGCAAAGGCGTCAAAATGCCATGATTGAAGGTTATACCATTTGGACCCGAACCGCTTCCGTTACCGGTGATGAGGTACACGTCATCCATTAGGGTCGCGGTGCTGTCCCCTGCTATTTTTTCACGAACACGTAGTCCTTGCCGGGTCCAAACACCGTTACGGTTAGGGTGGGTCATTGATAAATTAAATTGGATGGTTCTCAAAGGATTGCCTTGGGTAGAGGTACCGAAAACCAGGTTTCGGTTCCCAGAAATACCGCGGTCGTTCACAAAATAATTACTGAACGACATACTGGCCGTACTCCCCGCTACGCCACGGGCCCCGGTGTATTCGATAATCACCACACCTCTACGATAGCGTCCGTCCCGGCAAAGGCAATTCACTGGGCCATAATTGATGGTGATTCTCCGAGGATTGGAAACGGTATCTCTGGTGATGTTTGCACAACGACTGGCGCTAAGCATTTCAGTGGCATCGCCCAAGGAAACCCGTTGGTCCATACCCACCTCGGCCCCATCTTCCTCAAATTGAGTGATTTGTTCGTTTTCGGAATCCGTGTTTAGGAACTGCTCCATCAAGGATTCGGGGTTTTGATCGTCTTTGCGACACGAAGAAAGAAAGCCCAAGAGGAGAATTCCGCCCAGAACCATCTTGCGTTGCAGTTGCAGGGATCGACGAATCAGGTCAGCCTTGGGCATCATGTTTGGGTATTGGGCGATGAAGAGAAAATTTTTCATGGAGAATATTTTAGGTTGGAACGAGCGCGATCACAATTCAGACCATGTCCATCCCGCTAGGTTTAAAGGGCCTGCAATTTTAAGAGGATGACCCCTTGGCTTTGGTCGCCGTCCCACGAGGAATAGGAGAGCCATGAGGGTCCATATCGGGAAAGCCCAGGCGCTGGTCAATCTGATCCAAAAAGGCTTGGGGCAGGTAATGTTCGTCTTTTTCGGCCAGCCAATGCAATTGATGGGGTTCAAAGCCTTGTTTTTGGGCCAAATAACTTTCCCAAAGCCGGTGGGCACGAACCAATTTCATCGCTTTGGTATGGCCCTTCGCGGTCAGCGCGTAAAAGCCCTGGTTCTTAGGCAATTTCTGCACCCAACCCAGCAAACGGCAACATAAAACCGCCGCACTGTACGTGAACCCTGACCAACGCAAAGACTCGAGAACTTGGTCCTTCGAAATTTCAGGTTTTCTGAAGAGGAGTTTTACCAAATCTTCGGCCCAATGACGAACCAACCGGAGATAACGCCGCAGCAGGCGTGGCCAAATACCGCGCAACGGATGCCCCAGGAGGACCAGCACATAAAGCGCTGTGGCCGAAAGGGTAATTGCAGGACCGGGCGCTGTATCCCAATAGACGGAGGCCATCATCCCCACCGCCGCTGTAAAAGCCCCAAGGAACATCGACCAGCGTAGGACATTGCGAAGCTTGTTGCTGATAATGAGCGCGGTAGAGGCCGGAATGATCAGCATGGATACGACCAAAATGACCCCTACCGTTTGCAACGAAGCCACCACGGTGAGGCTCAGCATCCAGATACTGAAATAATGCAACGCCTTGGTGGGAATGCCCATGGTTTGCGCCACATCTGCCTGAAAAGCAGCCGCAAAAAAATAAGGCATCAAAACCGCAACACAGACCACATCAAAAACAAGCACCATCCCCACCAAAAGAAGGTCGTCCCGCCCTATTCCTAACACATTGCCAAATAAAAAATCTTTCATATCCAAATGCACGCCTTCGCGCCGTGATAAAGCGGAAATCCCCATGACGCCCAACGCAAACATTGCCGAAAAAACAATACCAATCGCGGCATCGTTGCGCGCCCCCCCTTTGCCTTGCAACCAGGCGATAAGGATGGCCGCCAGGAGGCCGGCGCCCACCGACCCTAAGAAAAAGGCCATTAAGCTGTGCCCCGCCACCATAAACCCCACGACCACTCCCGGTAGAATCGCATGCGATAAAGCGTCCCCAATCAACGCCATATTTCGAAGCACCATGAAACAACCCAACAGGGCACAAGCCGCACCCGCCATCATGGCCGCTATCAAAGCCCTTTGAAAATAAGGTTGTTGCAGAAAATCGACCAATGTCCAAGCGGTATCCATGCTTTCTATATCAGGTTCGGTGATCAGGTTCGGTTACGGAATTGAGCCGCGTCAGCATATGCGGGGTCAACCCCCGAAAAGACCTTGAGCAAAGTGGATTCATTAAGGACCTCTTGAGGGGCACCCTCCGCAATCAAGCGCTGATTAATCAAGAGCACCCGGTCAAAGTACTGCGGGGCGCGGTGGAGGTCGTGGTGGATCATCAGGACCAGGCCGTTTTGCTCCTGCGTAAACCTGCGCAGAATCTCTATAATTTTGGCTTCAGTGGCTGCATCGACCCCTACAAAGGGTTCATCCAAAAGCAGGGTTTCCGCTTGTTGCGCGAGAGCTCTTGCCAAAAAGACCCTTTGTTGTTGCCCCCCGGACAGCTGGTTCAAGGGCCTTTTTCGTAAATCTGTTAATTCCAAGTCCACCAGGGCTTGTTCAATCGCTTGGCGATCCTCCTCGTTGGGTGGAAGACCCGCTTTTCGCCTCGGCAAGCGGCCCATCAGGACAATGTCCTCCACGGTGGCCGGGAAATCCCAATCCACCAGGCCTTTCTGCGGCACGTAGGCTAAAGAGGTTCTGCATAGATCAATGTTATTTCCTCGGTAAGTAATGTTGCCGTGATCCGAATCCACAAGGCCGAGGACGGCTTTCAAAAGGGTTGATTTTCCAGCGCCATTCGGCCCTAAAATACCGTAACATTTTCCAGACTCAAAGACTGCCGAAAAGGCATTGAGGACGGATTTGCGATCGTAGGTCACGCTCAAATTGGTGATTTCTAGGCAGGGACCCACCGGAGGCCGAGGCCGTTTGGCATCTTTTAATCCATTGTACCTCAATGCAAAAAGCATGTATAACAAGGGAGGAAGCAGAAGACCCAAGATCCACCATACCGGAAATGGATCGGAGGAGGATGAAGGCCATTCTGAACGATTCCCAGCGGCTCCCTTCTTTGGCCCCCCCAGATAGCGGGACAAGATTATGGCGTTATACCGTAGCATCCCGGTATAAGAATCCGCGTCGGATCCTTCCGGACCCATGCTATCCGCATAAAGCGCAGGCCCCAAGGCACAGTCAGCATCCGCAGAAAGCTCTTGCAAAGTTTTGGGGTTCAGATTCGCCTCCACAAAAATGCAGGGCAGGTCATTCTCCAGAATGACACGCTTCATCTCCAAGACATCCGAAGTCCGAATGTCGGCATCCGTGCTGGTCCCCAAAAGAGAGATCACCCGGAAGTGATATCGCGCGGCGAAGTACCGAAAAGCATCATGGTTGGTGCCTAGAATCCGATGTTGATGCGGAATGTGCCCCAAAAGCCCGGAAATTTCTTGGTTTAAATCCACCAATTCCTGGTCATAGGCTGCCCATCGGGCTCGAAGACCCGCGGAATCGCGAGGACATAGCCCAAGAAGGGCTTCGTAAATATTGCTGGCGTATTGTCGACCCAAAACCGGATCCATCCAAGCATGCGGATCGTAGGAGTCGGCATGTTCGGGGTCTTGAATGGGAACGATTCCCTTGGTGGCAACGATTCGATGGGCCTTTTGGGCGGTGCGGGCAATTAATTTATCCAGCCAACCTTCCAGATGCAGGCCGTTCTCGATGATGAGATCGGCTTGGGCCAAAATTCGGGTATCGTTCGGGACAGCTTCGTAACGATGGGGGTCGGAACCTTGTGGAAGTAGCGAGCGAACATCGGCACTTCCGCCTGCAATTCTCGACGCGATATCCGCCAGAAAACCAGTCGTGGCCACTACTTGGATTCGTCGCCCTTGGGCCCGTTGCTCCTGATCAGATCGATTCCCTGGGCCCGGGTTATTCGCCTTGGAACCGTAAAACGAGGTCAAGCCAAGGCATAAAACCCATAGCAAGTGCAGCCTAACCGGTCTGCGTAAAGGAGCCCAAAGCGCTAAACCCATGAGGCAAAGTTAATTTAGGTACACCTAAATTGATGGGCTCTGCATGGAAAGAGAAATTTGGTGGAGAATTTTAGGGAGATCACAATCGCTTATCCAATTGAAATGTAATTTTGTTCATGAATCGAAGAAAGTGGCTGAAAGCAGCAGGAAGTTATACCGCCGGATTGATGGCCTTGGGTTTTTCGATTCGCAGTTTTGCACAGACCGCCGATTCAGATTCCGCGAACCCCATGGGGTTGGCCACCAGTTCAGAACACCTTAAACCCAAACCTATGCCCTTTGAATTGCCCGCTTTGCCCTATGCCTACAATGCATTGGAACCTCACTTTGACGCGATGACCATGGAAATTCATCATTCCAAACATCATGCCGCCTATGTGAAC
The DNA here is from genome assembly GCA_009927485.1 of Sphingobacteriia bacterium. GTDB lineage: Bacteria > Bacteroidota > Bacteroidia > UBA7662 > UBA7662 > SYHX01. Next base: position 1,651 of record RFMW01000207.1, on the reverse strand, counting down.
AATTTGAATGCCGCTCTCCTCGGAACGCCCAACGAAGGCAAATCCCTGGAAGAATTGATGGCGATTGTTTCAACGCTGCCGGCGGCTGTTCGTAACAATGGTGGAGGTCATTTTAATCATTCCTTGTTTTGGACATTGCTCACGCCTCAGGCCGGAACCAAACCCTCCGCAAGTTTGGAGGCTGCTATCACCGAAGCCTTCGGGAATATGGACGGATTCAAAGAACAATTCGCCAAGGCCGCAATGAGCAGATTCGGAAGCGGTTGGGCCTGGTTATGCCGCACGGAGAACGGTTTGAAGATTTGTTCCACCGCGAACCAAGATAACCCCTTGATGGACACAGAGAAAGCTAATTGTGGAGGTTATCCGCTGTTAGGTTTGGACGTTTGGGAGCATTCCTATTACTTGAAATATCAAAATCGCAGAGCCGATTATGTAACGGCCTTTTGGAATGTGTTGAATTGGGAATTGGTTTCCGATCGCTACGAATCGGGCCAATAAATCGTTGTCCTACCAATCAAGAAAAAGCCCTTTTTGCGGTAAGCACAAAGGGCTTTCTTATGGAAGGGCTTCCTGTCGAAGGGTTTTCTTGCCGAAGGGCATTCTTATCGAAGGGTAAAGCGGAATGGAAGATTGTATTGAACCCGTACAGGCATTCCTCTTTGTTTGCCGGATTTCCATTGGGGCATGGCTTTCACAACCCGAATGGCCTCTTCATCACAGCCCCCACCAATACCGCGAAGAACCTGTACTTTATCTATTTTGCCCCTTTCGTCCACCACAAAAGTCACTACAACAATTCCTTGCAATCCGTTTTCACGGGCAAGCGGTGGGTATTTGGTGTTCTCTGCCATAAACTTAAGCAGTTCCTGATCACCACCCGGAAAGGATGGCATTTCCTCGACTACGGTGAAGATCTCGGGCTCTGCAGCAGCAACCTCTTCTTCCATCTCGACCACAGGCACTTCAATGCGCGTTTCTTGGGTTACTTCGGTGGAGGCAATTTCATCCTCTTCGATGACCTCTTCGTCCGCAACAATTTCGAGGGTTGGAGGCGGAGGCGGAGGCGGAGGAGTGACCTTTTGCTCGGTTTGGGGAATTTCCATCTCGGTAAGGTCCTCCATTTTGAGGGTGCCCAGGCTGGCTGCTTCTCCGTCACCTTCTCTCCAATTGAAGGCATAAAGGGTGCCGGCCAAGGCAACGCAAAGGCCGATTTGGAAGAAAAGCGTACGCTGGAGGTTCAGGTCTGCTTTAGGGTTTTTCTTGAGTTCCATAGCTTTCCACAAATAACGGAATTTTCCAACAAAGTTGTTCGGGTTTCGTATCAAGAATGCGTTAATCCGAATAGGCTTTAACGCCGATCGCCTTTGGCCGAAAGCGCCAACCGCTCAAAAACCAAGAGCCCCACCAACAATCCGAGGACATCGGCGACATAGTCCAATAGGTCGGCAGAGCGGCTCCAAAGGAGAAATCCCTGCACTGCCTCGGTTCCCGCCGCCAGCAAGACGCCCAAAACCAATACAAAGAAACCGCGATGGAATTTCAAAACAGGCCATTGCGCCTGCTTGTAGAACGATTGGCCAATCAAAAAAGCCCAAATCCCAAAGATCCCGAAATGCACCACCAAATCGGAGCCTGCGATTTGTGAACC
>RFMW01000055.1 GCA_009927485.1 Sphingobacteriia bacterium | reverse complement strand
TGGAGCGGGTTGTGGAATCCATGTGCCATGCCCCGGCGTTGCGATTTGGGGTTCAGGAAAGAGGCTTTCTGCGTGAAGGGTATGCGGCGGATTTGGTACTCTTGGCTGAGAAGCCCATCCAAGTTGATGTCGCCGATTTGGAATACGCTTGCGGTTGGTCTCCTGTGGAGGGGGAACTGTTCACCCATTCGGTCCGGGGGGTATGGGTCAACGGTCAAACAGCATATTTGGATAACCAATGGATCTGCCAAGACGCGGGCAGGCCCTTGGAATTCTGTCGATAGGTCCTGGGCAACCTGTTTTTTAATTAGGCTTTAAAGAATTTTCGGGCTCAAACGAGGGGTACAGACTTTATTTTTAAGCAAATTTCTTTTATGTTAACCGAAATCTTCAAAAGTTGGCTCTGTGTGCGCTTCTTATTCGTCTTCGTGATGTTTTTCTCTGCGGCTTGGAACAAGGCCCAGGCCCAATTGTTGGTGGATGTCGGAACGGGCACTCTTCAAAATACACCGACCACTTACCCAGCTCCTTATGGAAACTTTTATTGGGGGGCCAAGCATCAAATGATGGTCAGAGCCACCGAACTGAATGCTTTGGGAATTGCTGGGGGAACCATGAATTCGTTGGCCTTCTTCGTAGTGCTACCTCAGGGCACCCCTTTGCAGAATTTCACCATCAAGATAGGGACAACCAGCGATACCGCTCTTAGCACCACCACGGGTTTTATAGGAAACATGACCCAGGTATACACTGTGCCAACGTATACGGAGGTTTCGGGATGGAACACCCACACTTTCACGCAGCCTTTTTTCTGGAACGGCAGCAGTAATTTAATTATCGAAACGTGTTTCAATAACAATTCATACATTAACAACGCCGTAATGCGAAATTCGAATGCGGGGTTTACCAGCACGATCTATTTCAGGCAGGATGCAGTGGGTACCTGCACAGGTTCACCGGGTGCATTTAACTTTTTTAGTAGCACGGAACGATCCAATATGCGTTTGGGGTTTCTGCCCTTGTCGGGAACGGATGCTGCTGCTACGGGTTTAATCAACCCTGCACCGCCGGTGTTGGGGGGATCCACAGGCCAAGTGATCATGCGATTGTCCAATTACGCTGCCAATACCATTACCGGTGCAACGGTAGGTTACAGCTTAAATAACGGTGCTCCTGTTACAGAAGCTTGGTCGGGATCATTGCCAACCGGTCAATCGGTGAACCATACTTTTACGCCAACTTTGTCACTCCCTTTGAATCCTCCTGCGGATTTGAAGGTATGGGTTGTTAATCCATCGCCTGGTCCGGATATCAATGCGGGCAACGATACCTTTAGGGTAAATTTGTGTTATGCATTACCGGGTGGAGTTTACTCCGTGGGTACCGGAGCCGGAGCCGCCTTTCCTTCGTTGCATGCTGCAGTACAGGCTATTCAATGCGGAGGGATTGCAGGTCCTGTGACCTTCGAACTTCAAAGCGGTTTGTATTATGGCTCGTATAGCCTAAGGAATATTCTTGGATTATCGTCTTCCTCGACGCTAACCTTGACTTCTGCCACCGGTAATGCCGCAGATGTTGTCCTGATTCAAGATACAGCGGTATCGGGCACGGAGCGAACCCTCTTTGTTCTGAACAATGCTGAGCATATTCGTTTTCAGAATTTGACTTTAAGAAGGACCATGTTGAACGGTTCGGCGACAGGTGGTACTTTACCCACCGCACATATTGACGCGAACCAGGCCAGCTTCCTTCAGGTCTCGGGTTGTGTCTTCCAGGACTCGGTAGTTTCGACTTTCGTGAGCCGAGACAATACCGGGATTAATGCGGAGAATTCTTCGAATTTGACCATCAGCGGAAATTCCTTCCAGGGCTTCGCTACCGCGGTAGCCTTAGGTTCCACCTCGGGATCAGCCCTTACCCTTAACCAAATTAACAATAATTCCTTCTCGGGTTATTTGGACGCGATTACCGCCTTTGATCAATTGGGTATGCTTATCTCCGGTAATACCTTTAAGCAACAGCGCCCCAATGGAATGGCAGCGGTGACCCTCAATCAGGTTTCGGCCTGCCAGGTGCATTCCAACCGTTTTTCAGGGGTTGTTTATAATGCTCAAATCAGGGTCACGAATTCGGATGATAGTATCGGGCAACCGACTCGTTTATACAACAATTCCATTGCGGTAGATTTCAACCCCAGCGGGGTTTTTGGTTTGAACGCCCCCATACTGCTTGAAGGATTCTCGGATACCTCATCCGCATTTCCAGATCCCAAAGACGGGGTAGAATTGGCTTTCAATACCATCAAAGTGCGATGCTTGGGGAACAGCACTTCCGCCTCGTTGAATTACGGGTTGATGCATGCAGTGGACAATACCTTTGGCCCGGTCGCTCCCAGTTCGCCTTTTGTAAACTTAAAGATCTACAACAATAATCTCTATGCTGAATCGGTGGCAGGCTCGGCTGTGCCTTCCTCCTGGGCGGCCTTGTTGTTGGAAACGGACTCCATTGCCCGCAGTTGTAACAGCAACTACAACAACTTTTACCTCAAACCAGTCCCTGGCCAAACCCAAGGGGGGAATTTGATCTCCGTACAATTGCTTAATTTATCCTTTGGGACCTGCAGTGCATGGACCTCCGCTTACAACAAGGATAGTAATTCCGTCTCTTTGAATCCGGTATTTGCTGGAGCCAATTTGTCAATACCGCTATCGGCAGCCTTTAACAATCTCGGTACACCGTATGGAGGTATTGGTTCGGATATTATTGGTGCAACGCGCAACACCACCACTCCGGATATTGGCGCCTTTGAGTTTACTCCATCGCCCAATGATGTAGGGGTGATTGCTTTGGTGAGTCCCGTTTCGGGTTGTGGATTAGGGAGCGCTTTGCCCGTAAGCGTGCGCCTTGTGAATTTCGGGACGGTGGCCCAGTCCAATTTCGGCTTGGCCTATAGTTTGGGAGGTGGAACCCCTGTAACAGGGACTTTTGCAGGGACCATTAATCCCGGAGATACGGCCTTGTTTACGTTTAGCGGGTCTGTAAATCTTGCTACACCGGGAACCTACACCTTCTCGGCCTATACTACATTGGGATCGGATGGACAGAATTTGAATGATACCGTGACCGTTTCCCTTTTGAGCGTTCCTCTGATCGGAACCATGCCTTATTACGAAGATTTTGAAGCATCGGCGGGTGGATGGTCCTCTTACGGTACCAACAATTCCTGGCAAAGAGGCACCCCCACCGGACCTGTCATTACATCGGCCGGTGGTGGAACCCAGAGTTGGACCACCAATCTGACAGGAGATTATAACAACAATGAATGGAGTTATTTGGAATCACCTTGCCTTAATTTATCGACCTTAACGAGTCCGCAGGTTCGTTTCAAGGTCTGGTGGGAGACGGAATCTGGTTGGGATGGAATGCAATTGCAATATTCCACAGACGGTGGTGTGACCTGGTTGGTGGCAGGCACCGTAGCTTCAGGAATCAATTGGTACAACAGCGCGTTGACCAACGGGCCTGGTACGGGTTTATCTTGTTGGAACGGGTCGGCTACCGGCTTCCCTCCCGGTGGGTCACAGGGTTGGTTGACCGCACAGCACAATCTTCCCTCTTTAGCAGGGGTATCGGGGGTTAAATTCAGATTTATGTTTGTATCGGATGGCTCTGTCACCCGTGACGGGGTGGCGGTAGATGATTTTAGGGTTTCGGATCCTCCTCCGGTCGAAGCAAAATTGGCCGCCATCACAGCGCCTTTGACAGGTTGTGGTCTGCCCAACAATGCCCAGGTTAGTATTCGGGTCAAAAATCAAGGGACCCAAACTTTAAGCAATATCCCTGTTCGTTATCGAATCAATGCCTTGGCTCCAATTGCCGAAGTCATGCCGGGTCCTATTGCCCCTGGGGACTCATTGGTTTATAATTTCAGTACACGTGCTAATTTGTCCGTCGTGGGCTCCTATACCCTCACCGCCTATACCGCGGTTACCGGTGATGCGGATTTGAGTAACGATACCCTAAGGTCGAATGTGACCAATATTCCGCTAGTGAGTTCGTTGCCCTATACCCAGAATTTTGAAGCCAATAACGGAGGCTTGACATCGGGAGGCAGCAACAATTCATGGGCTTGGGGTGTGCCTTCAGGGATCGTCATCCCCAACGCAGCGAGTGGCCAACGTGCTTGGGTAACAAATTTGGGGGGTGATTATAATAATAACGAGCTTAGCTACTTGCAATTACCTTGCTTTACCTTCTCCAGTATCCAAAACGCCAACATAAGCTTTAGCATAAATTTTTCGACAGAGGACACGTATGATGGGGTTAACCTGCAATATTCCACCAACGGTGGTGCAAGTTGGCAGGTTTTGGGTGCCGTTGGAAGCGGCACAAATTGGTATTCCTCATCCTCTGTTTCTTCATCCAACGGGCAACCGGTATGGGATGGTGGCTCAAACGGCTGGTTGCGGGCCTCGCATTCCTTGTCTGCTTTGAACAATGCTTCTTCGGTCCTTATGCGTTTTGTGTTTAGTTCGGATGGCTCGGTGACCGAGGAGGGGGTTGGTATCGATAGCATCGTGATTGGAAATACCACCGTGAATGTCCCCGATATTGGTGTGGCCCAATTGTTGACGCCCACCGCTCCAGCATTGAACCAGGATCATAACGTCAAGGTGGTCATCCGAAATTTTTCTGCCAACGCAATCAACAGTTATTTGGTGAGTTATACGGTGAACGGGATTTTGGTGGATGCCAATACCCTTTCGCGTTCCATACAGCCCAACGATACCATTCATCACATTTTCACTGGTCGATGGAGGCCAACGGTGGGCGGTACGCATCGTCTTTGTGCCTACACGGGTCCTGTTCCCGGTCAGACCAACAATGCCAACGATACCGCTTGCCGAGTCTTTACTTCGGTTGGATTGAATGATAATCTCTCTACAGGATTGACCCTGTACCCAAATCCAGCCCAGACGGAGGCCTTGCTTCAGTGGGGTGAGGATATGGAGGCCCAAAGATTGGAATGGCATGATGCGGGTGGGCGCATGATCTACGCCAATGACTTTACGGATCCATCGGGTATGGAAAGTGGGAAGGAAAGCCAAGTTCGAGTTCTTCTGGCCCAGTGGTCACCGGGCTTGTATTATGGAACGCTAACCCTGCGCGATGGACGCTGCCTTCGCTTGAAGTTGATGGTGCGGCCCTAGTGAATGCCTTGCATCATCCGCTTCATGGGGCGGTTGAGCAGAGCCAAGATGAGGGCGGCTGCCAAGGCGTAGTAGCCCAATTGGAGGTAACCGCTGGTATAGGCCATGAGTTTATCATGGGCTGTACTGGCTTGGTCACTCAGGGACATGCCCGCACCCAACAATCCAGCAACGTATTGACCGTAGGCCGAAGCCAAAAACCACATGCCCATCATAAGACCCTGCATGCGCAATGGAGATAATTTGGTCATCAACGATAGCCCTATGGGCGAAAGGCAGAGTTCCCCAACACTAATCACCAAATACGCCAATACAAAGATTTCGAGGGAAGCCATGCCCTGCGCGTTGGCAAAAAAACGATTGGCGTAAAAAAGCAGGAAGGCGAGGCCCAGCATCGCAAAAGCCAAGGAAAATTTGAGGATGGAATTGGGTTCGGCGCGGCGTCTACTGAGCCCTACCCATACCATGCCCAACAAGGGAGCGAATACAATCACAAAAAAAGCATTGGCTGAATTGTTCGCTGCATTGGCGTCCATGGCAAATCCCCAAAAGTCTTGACCCTGAAGATTATACAAGGCAAATTGGCTAAGGGAGCCTCCACTTTGTTCAAAAAACGCCCAAAAAATTACCGAAAAAAGGATAAAGAGCATAGCCGCCCCAAGACGTAGGTTTTCGCTTTTGGAAAGGGACCGCATTTCCCAGGCCAAATAAACCAAAGTCAAGGGGCCAATGATGGACATGAAACGATCCGTATAACGGGTATCGGTAATCATGAACCAAACCGGAAGGATGGCCAGCAAGGAGATAGCGTAGATCAAGGCTTCCCGACCCAGTCGGGGTGCCTGCGGCATATGCCGTAGGGGCGAAAGCCCAATGGAGCCAAACGACTTTTTGGTCAACAAAAAAACCAGAAGACTGATGCACATGGCCACCGCAACCAAATAAAAAGCGGCATTCCAGGAAATGTTCTTGGCAACCAAAATCATAATGGTGCCTCCCAAAAAAGCTCCGATATTGATCCCGGCGTAAAACAAGCTAAAGCCAGCATCCCTTCGGCTGTCGTTTTCGTGGTACAATTGCCCAACCATGGTCGAAATATTGGGCTTAAAAAAACCGCTTCCGATGATGTTGAAACAAATCCCCAAATAAAAATTATTAACTGGATCCATACCCATGAGAATACCGCCAATGCACATCAAAATGGATCCCCATAACAACGATTTGCGAAATCCCAAAAAGCGATCGGCCAGAATACCGCCCAGGAAGGTGAACGCGTACACAAAGGACTGAATGGAGCCGTATTGCAGGTTCGCTTGTCCGTCACCGAGACCAAGTTGGGTGACCATAAAGACCATTAACATCCCGCGCATTCCGTAGAAACAAAAGCGTTCCCACATTTCGACCATAAACAGGTACCAAATTTGTTTGGGGTAGGTTCCCTTGAAGTCGCGGATGGACAACAAGGATTCCTGCTCCGATACACTGGAGGTACCGGAGAGAGAAGGTGTCTTGCTCATAGTAGAGAGGGTTTAGAGGACGTTGTTTTCCTTCATGACGGAATTCAGCCAACGAAGCATCAAGAACAACAGCAAAGCCGCGCCCATGACCAATCCGAAGTTGAGCATGAAGAAATCTTTTTTGTCATCGAAGCTCTCCCAAAGGCTTGAGAGCATCCCTGACATTTTGTTGCCAACCGAAACCGCCAAAAAGAACCCGCCCATCATCAGGGCCGTGATACGGGGTGGACTTAGTTTGGAAACCAAGGACAATCCCATGGGGGACAAGCAAAGTTCACCGATGGTAATTACCCCGTATGAGGCCAAAAGCCAAAAGGAACCCGCCTTCATGCTCAGGTCGTTGGTGGCCATGACGGCGCCCACCATTACCAAGGCCGACAAGGCGGTGATGACCAAACCCAAAGCGATTTTGGTGGGTGTGCTCGGCTCCTTCCCTCGTTTGCGGAAGAATCCCCAGACACCAACCATGACGGGGGTCAGCAGGACGACCCAGAACGGGTTGATGGATTGGTACAATTCGGTAGAATACAGCCGCAGACTTTGTCCCGTAGGCGGTACCTGGTCTTTGGGAAGATTTTTGAAATAGGCTCTGGACTTTTCGACCTGCGATACGATTTCGGAATATTCGGCTTTGGCTTTGAGTTCATCCGCCGTGTTGCCGGGCATAGCATTTTCTTGGGCCCGCATCAATTCCATGGCGATGCCAAATTCTTCGTCGTTCATTTGAACGATTTCGTGGTTGGTGACTACCTGGGCCATGCCGAAATTCTCAGCCGCAGGAGCAATGGCCGCTGGCATTTCCCGATCGGTATAGTCCTCCGCCCAGACTGTAAGGGCGTCCCCGTTTTGGTGAAAAATAGCGAAGAACAGAATAACACAAGAGAAAACGGCAAGCAAGGCCTTGATGGCTCTGCGCTCCTTGGCTTCAGCCGTAAAGGCTAGGTAAACAAAGAAAGCGATGACCGGTAAACAACCAATAATGAAGGCATCGTTGGTGTCGGTTCCCAAAAGATTCCCCGGAATGGCATAACCGATGGCTCCAAAGACGAACATGGGCAAAAGGGTCATTGAAAGGATTTTGAGGGTGGACATGTCCCCTTCCTTGAGCGGTTTGACCTGGTCCACGTGCTTGATGTGCGGAATACCCATAAGGAAAATAGCGACCCCAATCAGCATCCCCACACCGGCCGCGGCAAAGGCATGCCCCCAGCCATAATTGATTCGCATGTAGGCTGCAACGAAATTGCATATAAAGGCGCCCACGTTGATTCCCATATAAAAGATATTGAAGCCCGAGTCCTTCTTGTTTTTGAGGGCATCCGTGTTGTAGAGGTTACCCACCAAGGTGGAAATATTCGGTTTGAAAAAGCCGTTACCCAGGATAATCAGGGCCAAGGCGGCATAAAAAGTTTCGATGCTATGTACCGATAACAAGAAGTAACCGGAGGCCATCATCAGACCACCCAGGATGATGGACCTTCGGTAGCCAAGCATGCGGTCGGCCAGGAGTCCACCGATAAAGGGGGTCAGGTAAACCAAACCCAAGTAGGTTCCGTAAATATCGGATTTGGTTTTGGAATCAAAACCCATCCCCCCGTTGTTCCAGCCATCGAGCATGTACAGCGAGAAAATACCCAGCATAAGGTAATAGCC
>RFMW01000141.1 GCA_009927485.1 Sphingobacteriia bacterium | reverse complement strand
GGATGCCGGAAATGACACATCGATATGCCAAGGCTCTGCAAACCTAAGTCTAAGTGGATCGCCTTCAGGGGGAACTTGGTCAGGCCCATTCATTACTGGAGATTCGTTCAACCCAATTAACCCTGGAACTTATGAATTAGTGTATTCATATGAACAATTAAATGTTGATTATTTTGATACTTTGATTGTTACAGTTCTTGAGAATCCGACAGTTTTTACATTATCCGGGGGGGGATCGTATTGCCAAGGGGGAAATGGTAGATCTCTTATTTTGAATGGATCTGAGAGTACAGCATCCTATCAACTTTGGAAAGATGGAATTCCATACCTAGTGAATGGTTCACCATTTGAACAAAATGGAACTGGTTCCACATTGATCTTCGGTCCTTTAACAGAAATTGGAACCTACACAGTGAAGGCAAATTACCCAAATTCCTGCTTCTCGGAAATGTCGGGTAGCGAAAGCATTTCTATAACCAACAATCCTATATTCTCAATATCCACAGTTGCAGATACCATACTCTTGGGGTCCAACGTCAGCCTTTCAGCTAACAACCTAAGTGGTCACAGTTATTTATGGTCCCCATCAAGTGTTTTCAATAACCCTAATGTTCGTAACCCGGTATTGTCGGCCTCAAACGTGGGGAAATTGGTGTTCAGTCTTACTGTTACAAATCTTAGTACAGGCTGTTCCGCAACACAATTTGATTCTGTGATTATTATTCCAGGCCTCAGCGTCAACGCAGGTCAAGATCGAATTTTCTGCCAAAATGATCCAGCACTCACCCTTGACTTTGGACTACCATCAGGTGGGATATGGTCAGGTTTACAAGTAAACAATGGCGTCTTTACCCCAACACAGGCTGGAACATTCGATGTTGTATACAGCCTTATTTATTTTGGTAGGACATTTACTGACACTGCAGTCTACACCGTAAATATTAAGCCAAATGCTACGATTCAATTCAATGCGACATATTGTTTGGGCGAAGTCATTCAACTCAACAGTGGATTACCCGTAGGAGGGTCCTATTATATCAATAATCAGTTGGTATCGGGTAGTTATTCTGCACCATCACCTGGAATCTATCAGGTAGATTATATTTATAACAACGGATTGTGTTCAGATACGGTATCTCAGTCTTTTGAAGTCAAATCCCTAAGTCAGAATACAATTGATACCGTAATTTGTTCGGGAACTTCGATCATAGTTGGTGGCCAAACTTTTTCAGAAAGCGGCAATTATACGATTACACTAACCGCCTACAACGATTGTGATTCGATAATTACCTTGAATCTAATTGTTTTAACTCCTATAAATACAAATTTATATCAGAGTATTTGCGACGGTCAAACATTTGTTTTCGGAACTCAGAATTTAAGTACAAGCGGAACTTATTCCTATACCACAACAGCCGCAAATGGTTGCGACTCCACAGTAAACCTTAATTTGACGGTATTACCTATTTCGATAACCAATTTAAGCAACACAATTTGTGAAGGACAAACCTACTCCTTTGGCGGACAGACACTGATCAATTCCGGGTCTTACTCGGATACCCTAATTGGACTTAATGGCTGTGATTCTATTGTAAATCTTAGCCTGACTGTTTTAAACAACAGTTCTTTTACTCTTGACGCAACAATTTGTAATGGTGTAACTTATACTTTTGGCAGCCAGTCTTTAACCGCATCAGGGACCTATTTCAGAACTCTTAGCGCAGCCAACGGTTGCGATTCCGTGGTGACTTTGAGCTTGACCGTCCTTCCCAATTCTTCATCCTCCGTGGATGCGAGCATCTGCGATGGTCAGTCCTACACCTTCGGATCCCAGACCCTCACCACCGGCGGCACTTACACCAACACCGTTACCGCAGCGAACGGTTGCGATTCCGTGGTGACTTTGATCTTGACCGTCCTTCCCAATTCTTCATCCTCCATGGATGCGAGCATCTGCGATGGTCAGTCTTACAGCTTCGGTTCACAGACCCTCACCTCCAGCGGCACTTACACCAATACCCTCACCGCAGCGAACGGTTGCGATTCCGTGGTGACTTTGAACTTAAGTGTAATTCCAACTTACAATGTAACTACTCAAGCCAGCATTCTTTTTGGTAACTCCTACACCCTAGGAAATCAAGTATTGACAGTAGGCGGTAATTATTCTCAGGTGTTCCAATCCGTGAGCGGTTGTGATTCAACGGTGAATCTCATTTTAACTGTCATTTCACCAAATGTCACTATTGGAAGTGCAACAACATGCACGGGTGACACAGTCTCTATCCCTGTACAAATTCTTAACGGAAACGCAATTGGCGCAATATCCCTAGCTATAAATTACAACAATGCCAACCTTGCATTCATTGGCGCTTCTGATATTAATCCTTCTGTTTCTTCCTCTATAATAGTTAATGCCGGCATTTTCAACGGTCAGAGCCAAGTCCGCGCCGGATGGTTTGATATCAATCCAATCAGCCTTAATGGGCTATTGTTTAACCTGAAATTTTTAGCTTCAGCATCATCGCCTTTGGATTTTGATCTAACAACACCCGATATCTGTGAAATTGCAGATGAAAATGCAGTTGCAATCCCAGGAACCTCATTCAGCAACGGGTCAGTTACGGTTACTCCTCTTTCAACTTCCTCCATGGATGCGAGCATCTGCGATGGTCAGCCCTATACCTTCGGATCCCAGACCCTCACCTCCGGCGGCACTTACACCAATACCCTCACCGCCGCGAACGGTTGCGATTCCGTGGTGACTTTGAACTTGACCGTCCTTCCCAATTCTTCATCCACCATGGATGCGAGCATCTGCGATGGTCAGTCCTATACCTTCGGATCACAGACCCTCACCACCGGCGGCACTTACACCAATACCCTCACCGCAGCGAACGGTTGCGATTCCGTGGTGACTTTGAGCCTCACTGTCTTACCTACAACATCAAACGCGATTTCAGCGAGTATCTGCGATGGACAATCCTTCGTATGTGGTAACCAATCCTTCAATACATCCGGAACTTATACAGTAATCCTTCAAGGCTCCAATGGTTGCGATTCAATCATTACGCTGACTATAATCGTGTTGCCCAATGCTTCGGAATCCATAACAGCAAGCATCTGCGATGGTCAGTCCTACACCTTCGGGTCCCAGACCCTCACTACCGGCGGCACTTACACCAACACCCTTACTGCGGCCAACGGTTGCGATTCCGTAGTTACTTTGAATTTAACAATACTCACGCCTGTAAATGGCACCTTGACCGCTGACACCAGCATTTGTCCAGGGTCCTCCATAACTCTTGAGGCCAATGGTGGCGCCAACTACCTTTGGAGTTCGGGAGAAACCACGCCTGTCATCGCAGTAACTCCAACAGCAACGACTACGTATTCTGTTACGATTACAGGTGTCAATGGCTGTTCTGAGACCCTCTCTGTCGTTGTCGCTATATTCAATTCTAACCCAGTTAATATTGCTGGAAATTCACTGCAGTCCGTTTGTTCAGGCTCTTCAATACAACTTAACGCAACCGGTTCTGCAACCTATTCCTGGTCGCCCATTTCAAGCCTTGATAACCCTAATATACCCAATCCAATTGCAAGTCCTTCGATTACAACCACCTACACAGTCATTGGAATATCTCCTGATGGATGTATAAGTAGCGATACCGTGCGCGTGGAGGTTATCGAACCTACCTCCTTGACCTTTACCTCGGTTGGTTCTCTATGCGGCAACGGTCCCGCAGTCCAACTTCAAGCACAACCTCAAGGCGGCATGTTTAGCGGATTGGGTGTATCCAATGACCAATTTGACCCTGCTACTACTGGAGCTGGAATTTTTACGATTCAATACCTTTATGTAGACATGTTCGGGTGTTCCTCTACAATTTCCCAGAACGTAGAAGTCTTGGCGGCACCTTCTGCCAATGCAGGCCCTGACCAAACGATTTGTCAAGGTTCCGTCGCAATACTCAATGCTTCAGGAGGGGTTACTTATGCATGGAGTAACGGTGAAACCACGTCTAACATCCAGGTAAGCCCTACCGTTACCACAACGTACAGCGTTATTGTAACCAATACAGCGGGTTGTAGTGACACCGACTACGTCACCGTTACGGTTAATCCTTTGCCAACAATTGCATATTCAGGATTGACCTCCATTTGTGAGGGCGGTTCTACCCAAATTAACTTAACAGGAGCCAATAGCTATGTGTGGTCACCAGCCCTCGGGGTCAGCAATTCCAATGCCTCCAACCCTGTGCTAAGCCCATCTCAAACCACGACTTATACCGTTACAGGGACCGACGCGAACGGATGTACGAACAGTTTACAAATTACCGTGGTGGTAAACCCACCGTTTAGTGTTAATGCTGGTTCTGATATGGTCTTCTGTGGAACCCCAGTAACCCTTAATGCCTCCTCATCTATTCAAGGAGCTACCTACCAATGGTCGAACGGGGGCAATACTTCGACCAACACGGTTTCTCCTGCTAACACTACTTCATACATCGTAACCGCAACAAGTCCCGAGGGATGTTCCTACTCCGATACGGTAATTGTTTACGTTCCAAGTGCATTTGCGGGTACTGTTTATAATATTTGTCGAGGTGGAAGTATTCAGCTTTTGGGCACCCTCTCACAGTATCCCTTTGCAGGCACCTTGCAATATTCTTGGTCCCCATCCACTGGGCTGAATAATCCAAACCTATCCAACCCTGTTGCAAGTCCAATCGTGACCACAACGTATACTTTAACCATTACAACGCCAGAAGGTTGCCAATTGTCCACCACAACATCGGTAGTCATCTCTCCAACCCCGGATATTCGCCTTGGATCAGACTTTTCGATCGCCCCAGGGTCCACTATCCAATTGACCCCGGCACTTTTGAATGTTCAAGCAGGCAGGACAATTGCTTGGTCTTACCTTGGTTCGAACCCTAACGGAAGTCTTAACCTCACCTCGATTCCGAACCCCATTTTTACGGCTAATTCCGTCACCGTGCCCACCACAACGATGTGGGTTCTGACCATAAGCAATACCAATGGTTGTTCCGGTTCAGATACCATTGCCATTACCGTGGATCCGTCCCTCTCTGGCTACGTGTTATCAGGTAGACTATTGTATGATAATGCCTCAGAAAGTCCTGTGAACAACGGTTTCGCTTATCTAATTCACTCAAACGGCACCAAAGATTCTGTGGCTTTGTCCCCTTCCGGTTCTTACCTCTTCGTTGGCCTACAAAACGGGAATTATCGCTTGACCACCTCCACCTCCAAAGCGTACGGAGGAATCACCACCGCTGATGCTTCATTAATCAATATCTATGCTTTAGGGTTAGGAGGTTTAAGCGGCTTAAAGCTTAAAGCGGCTGATGTAACCACCATAGCGAATAACCCAGGCGTTGGTATTTACATTTTGGGCAATGATGCTCAACAAACAGCCCGTAGGGCAGCAGACCTCTCCATAAGCAATTCGTTTGATAATGGAGGTCCTGGAAATTGGTATCACGATACCGTTGACCTAGTCATCAATAATCAAAATTTACAGCAAAATATCCGAGCAATTTCCTTTGGGGATGTAAACGCCTCTTATACACCAGTTTTAAGAAAGCAACATCTTTTGAATATTGAGAATTTTGGAAATATAGAGGTAGAAGGTTCCAAAGAATTGGTTTTACCAATTAGTCCTATATCTGACCTGTCGGCGTCCTCGTTCCAATTTGAAATTGAGGTTCCGCAAGGCTTTGAACTAACCAATGCACGAATTCCAGGTTTAAACGAGCCAATTTATATAAGCCAAAATGGCAGAATTGTGATGATCGGTTGGTATTCTTTACACGGTATTCCAGTGGACTTCAAAACCAATAATGCTATGATATTGCTATCCTTTAGAGCACCAAGCGACCATGGCTTGTTCAACTCCTCACTCCAAATGTCCTTTTTGGGTCGCTCTGAAGTTGCCAATATGGCAGGAGATCCGATGTCAGTAAGGTTATCTATACCTATTCTTACTCAAAAATCGAACCATCCAAGCGACGGTTTTGCCTTATATCCAAACCCTGTCACCCAAGGAAATGCTTTGTACCTTCAAATACCACCTACAGTGACTGGTGAAATATCTATTCAAATTAGAGATAGACTAGGTAGATTGGTTTTGACTTTACCAAAAACGCTAATTGTAGGCCAAAAATTTATTGATGTGTCTGAAATAATGAACAATTTGTCTGCAGGATCCTACACGCTTAACTTGTTTCAAAGCGATGACAAGGTCAAAACATCTATTAATGTGCCATTTATCGTTAAGTTTTAATTTATTTACCCGAAAATCAAATGTCATTGATTACCTTTGAAAAGAAATTTTATTTATTATGAGGAACCCCCTATTTCTTTCACTCCTATTAACCCTTTCGGCATTCTCGATGGGTTTCGCCCAGCAGTTAAGTGTGACGCTTAACCCTACCCCGGCCGCATCCGGAGGTATCGTCACTGTCCCGGTTCAAGTCCAAAACCTAAGTAATTGTGGAGCATTTACCGCCTTTTTCCATTACAATTCCGCTGGCTTATCGTATGCAGGTATAGACACTGCCGGTACCCTTCTGAGTGGTTCTGGAGTTTCCGTTGTAGACTCCAACAACACCATCAGGATAGCTTACTTTGATTTTGTGCCCTTGAATTCATCATCTGGAACCTTAATCAAAATTAGGTTCAACTTTAATGGAACCCCCTCAGCTTTAATTTGGAACACCGAGAGAACAGAATTCTCCATCGGAAGTACTGCCACCAAACCATTAATAGAAAATGGTCGTGTCTTTAACGCAGCCTCTACGGTCAATTTTACCGCACAGTGCGTTAATGCCTCTGTATGTGAATTAGCCACTGCACAGTACAGCATTACCGCCAGCAATGCCACTTCCTACCAATGGCAAATCAGTAACGATAGCACCGGTAACGGTTTCTCTAACATTGCAGGCGCAACCTCTGCTACCTACAACCGAACCAATGTGGCTATTAATGATGACCGTAAATACTTACAATGCATAGTTTCCGATGGTTCTGCTTCATCACTTAGCGGACTCGCAAGGTTGTTCGTAAACCCAAACAACTTTGTTCAAGTTATCGTAAGCTCTTCAGCTACAGGTGCTGTATGTTCGGGAACCTCCATTACCTACTCCGTAAATACAACGCCATCTGTTTCGAATCCATTGTACAATTGGACCGTTAACGGTCAATCCGTAGGAACATCATCTACCTACACCAGTAACGCCATATCCAATGGGGACGTAATTGGTTGCTCCGTTACCTCATCCTCAGAGTGTGTTGCCGCCAATGTCAATTCCACAACATCCGTAACTGCCAGTATTAATCCTCTCCCAATCATTTACACCGTTTCCGGTGGTGGAGAACGTTGCGCTGGTTCAGCAACCACCAGGAATATTGCCCTATCTGGGTCCCAATCCGGAACTACCTATACTCTTTCATTGGGTGGTTCAACCGTTGCATCGTTGGTGGGAACTGGTTCGGCCTTGACATTCAATGGCTTAACCAATGCAGGAATCTACACCGTATCAGCTCTAAGCGCAACCAATTGCTCAAACAATATGAGCGGTTCTGCTACGATCGTTGTCAATCCTCTTCCTTCTTTCAGTATCAGTGCCGTAGGCGGTTCTACAACCATATCCTCTGGTGGTTCTGTTCAGTTGCAGGCAACCAACTTGAGCAATGTGTCGTATTCATGGTCTCCATCCTCCAATATGGTTGGATCATCCACACGTAACCCTGTTGTCAGTCCAACCTCCACTACCACTTATGTTTGTACCGTAAGTAACAATATCACAGGCTGCTCCACTTCGGATTCCATCACCATTACAGTACAGCCTGCACCAACCGTTGACGCTGGTGCCGACTTTTCAGTTTGTGCATCCGGATCTCCAATTACCCTTAGTGGGTCACCTGTAGGCGGTTCTTGGTCAGGAACTGGAGTTAGTGGTTCAACCTTCACCCCCCCTAGCAGTGCAGGGTCTTACAACTTAACTTATACCGTTATCCAACTAGGAGTTAGTTATAGTGACATCGTTGTAGCGACAGTCAATGCTAGGCCTAATGTAACCCTCTCCGCTTTCTCTGCGGTATGTACCGGTTCACCAACCATTACCTTAAGTGGTGGATCTCCCTCTGGAGGAACCTACACGGTGAATGGGACTTCAGCAACAACTTTCAATCCAAACACCTCAGGAAACTATACCATTGTGTATTCGTATTCGGATGGAAACGGTTGTTCCAACACCGCATCCCGAACCCTGACGGTCAACCAAACAACCGCAGTTACCATTACTTCATCACGAGACTCCATTAATGCAGGGAGTTCTGTAAGTTTAACCGCGACAAACCTACCATTAGGAACCTATTCGTGGACTCCTGGAAGCACATTGAGTGCCACCAATTCCAGAATTGTGGTCGCGACGCCCACTGCAACAACCACTTATTCGGTAACGGGGACCAACATAAGTGGATGTCCTTCCACTGCCTCCAAAACGATTGTTGTCCTTTCATTGCCTTCTGTCAACGCTGGGAACGATACAACGCTCTGCCAAAATTCAGGGTCTTTAAATTTGGTGGGTAGCCCTGCTGGTGGAACTTGGTCAGGAACAGGCGTTAGTGGAAATTCTTTTAACCCTAATTCTGTAGGAACTTTTACGATCACTTACACCTACTCTCAACTCGGCAGCAACTTCACAGATACGCGGGTTATCACCGTTGCCGCGAACCCATCGGTTTCTCTTAGCACTTTCTCTGCCCGATGTGAAGGAGACCCCTCCTTTGCGCTATCTGGTGGTTCCCCATCCGGCGGTAACTACACCGTTGATGGTAATCCGACTACCAACTTCAATCCTAGCACAGCAGGAACATTCACCGTAGTTTACTCGTTTACCAACGGATCTGGCTGCAGATCCACAGCCACCAGGACAATTACCGTCAATGCTAAAACAACTGTTACATGGAACGCATTGGGCGCCATAAGTATCATAGATCCGGTACTTAACCTGAATGGTTCGGCCACTCCTGTTGGTGGTGTTTATTCAGGAACTGGTGTTAGCTTGAATGGAAGTACCTATGAATTTGATCCATCAAGTGCAGGTGCAGGTACCTTTACATTAACCTATACTTACGTGAATAGCAACGGGTGTACCACGGTTGCAACCAATTCAATCACGGTAACTGTTCCAGAGTACAACATCTGGTCGGGGAATGGTAGTTGGACAAATGCAGGGAATTGGACTCTTGGCGTTCCATCTTCTGGGCAAAATGTTCGAATTAGTTCCGGTACGGTGAGTGTGAACACCAATGAAACGGTCAATAAGATGCAGGTTTTATCCGGCGCAACCGTCAATATCGGTTCTTCGAGCCATACAGGGACATCCTCTTCGATCACCGTTAATGACAGCCTTGTCAACAATGGAGGTATCAATGTTTTGAACCCGCTTTCTGCAACCTCATCCATTAACGAAAACCATTTGGTGCAGGGAACTGGTAGTATTTTGACCGGATCAGGATCTTCCAACTTTACCAAATGGACGGGGAACACCAATGACACGATCTACAATTATCATAGCTCACCCGTCAGTGGATTTACCATTGGAGGATTAGGGGCAACGGATACCCGCAATCACTATACCTACAATGCATCCACAGGATGGGTAAGTCCTGGACTCTCTGCCATCATGACCCCAGGTATTGGGTATTCCTCCACCGGTACCACGGCTGGTCGAATCGTGTATGCAGCTAATGGAAGCAACCGCTTCAATAACGGTAATATCACTGCAGTGGTAAGTGGAGATACCACCCCAGGACGTCGCGGATGGAATCTTGTAGGAAATCCGTACCCCTCAAGCATTTCTGCGGAGACTTTCCTTGATGACAATCCTGGCCTGTATGAAGCGGTTTGGTTTTGGTCGCAACGAGTTGCCTCCACATGGCCATTTGGTACCCTGAATGGTGATTATGCATCATGGAACCGCACTGGAGGTATTGCAGGATCACAAGGAGGTGCCATACCTAACGGTCAAATTTCAGCCGGACAAGGGTTCTTTATTAAGATTCCAACAGCGAACTATACGCTCAATGCCGTTAGCTTCAACAATGGTCAAAGAACAAACAGCAATGCAACTGTATTCCGCACACAGTCCATGGAGAAAGCATGGATTGATCTAACTGGCCCTAACAATGCATTCAATCAAACTTTGATTGCCTTCAGCCAATACGCTAGCCACGGATATGATGCCCAATTTGATGCTGAAAAGATAAAAGGTAACGATCGTATCGCCTTATACTCCACACTCAACAATATGGATATGGGAATTCAGGCCTTGGCGGAACGCAGTTCTACCTTAGAGAGAGTATCCTTAGGTTTGGATGCCGCAGTTAATGGAACCTACCAATTTGCTCTTGCGCAGTCAGAGGGTTTCCCTGTCGGGACGGTTATCTCGATCAAAGACTTTGCAACCGGTATCCTTCATAATTTAACTACCGCGCCGTATAATTTCTCTATTAGCCAATCTGGCGCACTACGTAACCGCTTCGAAGTTCAATTCAATGGTCAGATTTCATCAACAAGCAATCCCGCCATTAACCCTCTTTATGTATTCATCACAAACCAAAGACTTCAAATTGGCGGCTTAGATGAGAATGAAAAAATTAAACTAATCGAAATCGTAGATATTACTGGTAAAGTAGTTTATTCCCGCCGAATGGAAGGTGAATCAATCTATCAGCCTGTTGAATTAAACTATAACCAAGGCGTTTATTTTGCAAGAATTGCTACTAACCGTCAGCAAATCATTCGCAAGTTTTTGTTAAACCAATAGTTTTATTAGACATCCAACTTTCAAAATTTCCTTGCTTAAAAATCATAAAGAACGTCTTATGAAAAATTTGATCTATATCTCCCTTGTCTCGGTACTTCTATTCTCTGCAAGCCTAGTTTCTGCGCAAGCACCAACACCCGTACCACCTCCACCTCCACCCCCCGCAGCTTCAGTTCCCATCGATGGTGGTTTGGGGATTTTGGCCGTAGCGGCTTTGGGTTTGGGTTTACGCAAAGCCAACAAGAATCAAGAGAAAGAAACCGACCCCCAGCTTTAGGGGTTGGCTAAAGGTTTAAAGAAAAGGGCTCCTAAGAGCCCTTTTTTTGTTGCAGTCTAAAACTTGAATTAAACCGGTTCCCAAGTGGAATCAGCTAGGTGTTTGAATGTTCCCAAATGTCCCAAAGAACTTGCGCGGCTGCCCCATTGGTTTGGACCGATTAAGGACAAGAACTTAGTCCCGTTGGACCGTTGGTATAAATGATATACCTGACCAACGACAGGGGTAAAATTAACATCTGCTTGAAAAATTTGGACGGACAAGAGCAGACGTTCTTCAATTCGACGGGCCTCTTCCATAAGCGTCTCCGCTTGCCGGCGTAGCATGGCCATTTGCTGCCTCGCATGATTCTCGGCGCTTTCTAGGGCAACAGCTCGGATTTTGCCTCTGTCCTCCGGGCGAATCATGGCAGAGCCCACATGCATGGGTATCTCTGATAGACCCCAGCTCAAAGAGCCGGCCTCTTCAGCCACCATATTCTGATTATGTAGGTCCGAATCCCCTGAACCGATGGATTCGTTTGAATCGATGGAATTGCTTGAATTACTGGACTCCCTTAGATGGGTAGAAGAATTTGACATTGCTGGGTTTAACTCTAAGAAAACACCACATTGAGAATGAAGTTTTAGGTTTTTCGATTTTTTTTTTATAATTTCGCGTTTTGGTAAAATCCAAATTCCCTGCCTATGTCAATGCGTCAACTTAAAATCACCAAGTCCATCACCAACAGGGAAAGCCAATCGCTGGAAAAGTACCTGCAGGAAATTGGTAAAGTTGACCTAATTACCCCCGATGAGGAGGTTGTTTTGGCCAAAAGGATTAGAGAAGGAGATCAAATTGCCTTAGAAAAACTGACCAAGGCCAACCTACGATTCGTGGTTTCGGTGGCCAAACAGTACCAAAACCAGGGCTTAACCCTCAGTGATCTCATTAATGAGGGAAATCTGGGTTTAATCAAAGCCGCCAAACGCTTTGACGAAACCCGTGGCTTTAAATTCATTTCCTATGCCGTATGGTGGATTCGACAGTCCATTTTGTCGGCTTTGGCAGAACATTCAAGGATTGTAAGGCTTCCTTTGAACAGGGTTGGGTCGTTGAATAAAATATCCAAGGCTTTTTCGAAGCTTGAACAAGAATTTGAGCGTGATCCCTCCGTTGCTGAATTGGCAAATCTGCTCAATGTTTCAACCGATGAGGTTGAAAACACCATGAACATTAGCGGAAGGCATATTTCGATGGATGCGCCCTTCATTCAAGGCGAAGAAAACACCTTGCTGGATGTCTTGATCAATGAGGACGCTCCCAAATCGGATAGCATCCTGATGCAAGAATCCTTGGCCAACGAAATTGAACGTTCTTTGGCAACGCTCACGGACCGGCAGAAAGAAGTTATTAAGCTTTACTTTGGTATCGGTATCGACCATTCCATGTCTTTGGAAGATATTGGCGACCGGTTTGATCTGACCCGCGAGAGGGTACGCCAAATCAAGGACAAGGCGCTGAAGCGGCTGAGGCATACCAGCCGTTCCAAAATGCTCAAAAGCTATTTGGGCTAGGCAGGGCCCTTACCTTGTGGAATCGACGCGTTTGGCCCGATCCCAGGCCGCTTGCATTTCATCCATATTCATGTCGGTGACGAGGCGACCCGAATTCACGGCTTCTTGCTCCACTGCTCGGAAGCGTTGAATAAATTTACGATTCGCTGCTTCAAGGGCATTCTCTGCGTTGATGCCCTCAAATCTTGCCCAATTAATCATCGAGAACACGAGATCTCCCCATTCTTCGGCCTTATGAGAGGGGTCCTTGGCCTGAGATAATTCTTGCAACTCTTCGTGGACTTTATCCATGACCTCCTCGCTATGTTTCCAATCAAATCCTGCGCCGGCAGCTTTTTCTTGAATACGCATGGCCTTGACGGTGGCGGGTAAGGATTGAGGAACACCTTGCAGGATAGAGGTTCGACCCTCCCCCAGCTTTATTTTTTCCCAATTGGCCTTGACCTGCTCCGAGGATTCGGCCTGAACATCCGAATACAAATGCGGGTGACGGCGTATCAATTTCTCACACATATTGTCCAAGAGCTCAGCGAGGTCAAACAGACCTCCTTCTTTGCCGAGCCTCGCATAAAACAACAGATGAAGGAAGAGATCACCCAATTCTCCTGCAACCTGGGCCCAGTCCTTAAGCTCAATGGCATCGATAAGCTCGTAAACCTCCTCTACCGTGAGGGTGCGAAGCGAATCGAAATCCTGCTTGCGATCCCAGGGACAATTTTCGCGGAGCTGATCCATGATCAGGCGCATTCGGTGAAATGCGGCAAGGGCAGCATCCTCACTAGGATACGGGGCCGAAGAAGGTGGAGGATTTAGGGGCATGTTGGAACTAGGTTTCGAATGAGAACGGTTGGAATTTGATTTCGTGGGTGGACCATGAACAGCTAGGGAATCCAAGGTATAAATTTGCGACATGATTTCCTCGCTGCTTACGCTATTTGTTTTGACTTTGGTCTTTATGAGTTTGGGATTTGCCGGATTGGCGATTCGCATGTTGGTCCTCAAGAAAGGCGAGTTTAGGGGTACCTGCGCATCGCACAATCCTTTGCTGAAAGACCGGGGTGTGGACTGTGCCGGATGCCCAAATCGCTATTCGGATCATTGCCCTGCGACTCAGGGCAAATAGGCCTGCATTCCTTTGGTGGCATAGAGGGTATACCCCGAAACTGCCCTGGGATGACTAATCACCAAGATCGCCTCCAATTCGGGATGCTTCATGAGCATCGCTTTGGCCCCCGATGAACCAAGAGCCATGCATGCAGTGGCATAGGCGTCCGCGGTCATGCAATCCGCTGCGATTATGGTTGCTGCAAGGACATCGCTGGGGGTGGGATACCCGGTCGACGTCTGAATGGTATGCGCCACCTTGGCACCGTTAAGCATATAGAAATTACGGTAATTCCCGGAACTTGCCATGGATCGGTTTTTCATCGGGATTTGCAACAAGGCTGCCCGTTGTTGACCGCTTGGATCATCCAACGGCTTTTCAACGGCCACAGACCAAGGCTGACCAGCACCACGCCAACCCGATGCCCTAATCTCGCCTCCTATTTCGACCAAATAATTTCGTATCCCTAAGGACTCCAGGTACCAGCCCACCACGTCAACTCCGTAACCTTTGGCGATGGCACTGAAATCCAACATTTGATTTGGTTTGCTTTTGCAAAGGGAATCGCCGACCATGAAAAATTGACCAAGTCCAACTAACTGTAACAATTCCTGAACTTTCGCAGAATCAGGGGTCTGATCATTACGCCCGGGCCCAAAACCCCAGGCCTGCACCAAAGGATACACCGAAGGATCGAAAGCCCCCGAAGAGGCTTGGTGAACGGCCAAAGAGGCGATAAAATTCCGTCTGATCATGGAGTCCACCGGAAAACAACGCGCACAACGATTGAATTGACTTAGGATCGATTCCGACCTGTAGGTGCTCAAGGATGCATTCACCCTATCCAGCACCGAATCAAGTTGTTCTTGGGTTGGAAGATGGATCTTTGCTTCTTGAAGGAAATTTCCAAGCGAATCAAAGTTCAACATGGTAGCATCATCCCCTTGAATAACAGCAACTTTGATCATGTAGCTGGTTCCCATGGTACGTCCCTCCCACCTCAATTGCTCCACCAAGGGCTTCTCTCCAACACAGGATACAATCAAAAGGAAACCTGCAAAAATCCAAATTTTAAAGAGGATAGCCTTGAAATTGATTAAAAGTTTTGGTTGAGTAAAAATCCAAAAACAAGAATGGGATTTACGCATTAGCAAGTTTATAAACGATGGGAAATGAGTCGGATGGACGTATGAATTTTAATTTAGAATTGGATGACGGGGAAAAGAAGCCATCATGGAATGCTCTCCCCCCATGGACTTCAACAGAATCGACCATAAATCCGCTTGATGAATATGGTTAACCCAATCAAAGCCGCCGCTGTACAGAATCCACGATTTGCTTTGCAGCTCCGATTCCAATTGACCGGGGGTCCATCCCGCATACCCCGCAAAGAAGAGCAACAAGTCTTGATCCTTGGGGTCAGCCAAGGTATTGTGCCTCAACAGGTCATCGATCCCCTCCTCATCGCCTTCGCCCAATTGGATGAAATTGATTTCCGAAAAAGCGTGATCATGAGGTTCGTAACATAATTTTAAAATAAACCATTCCTCGGTTTCCACCGGCCCTCCGCTTCGCCACAACGGCAGGCCTTGGGGCATTTCCTGTTCCGCTTTCAGCAAGGCATTCGCGGTTCTGCTCGCCAGAAAATCAGCGACCGCATCGTGGTGAGGCAGCATGCCCTCAGGGGTTTCTTTGTTCAAGACCAAGCCCATATGGCCCTCCTCGGCATCGGCGTGCAGCAAGAGAAGAACCGTCCGTTCAAAATTGGGATCATTCAAGAAAGGGTCCGCGATAAGGATGGTCCCTGGACTTAAATCCGCTGGTTTACCTTGGCCATAAATTGGGTCGGAGGGTACGTTAATACGGTTTGGCACGTT
>RFMW01000005.1 GCA_009927485.1 Sphingobacteriia bacterium | reverse complement strand
GGTCATCGGGGTGTAGCGCAGTCCGGTTAGCGTACACGTCTGGGGGGCGTGTGGTCGGAGGTTCGAATCCTCTCACCCCGACATTCAATGACCAGGGGATTCCCTGGTTATTGGATGATCACTTTCTCGTGCCAAACCGCATGTTGATCGTCCATAATGGTCAAGATGTATACAGATGGCTTGAGATTTTCTGCATCAAGTTCAATTTCACATTGGTTTTCAAAAGCTTGGATTGATCTCTCAAAAACTTTTTTACCGGCATGGTCTCGGATAGACAATCTCCAAGTTCCATGGCAACCATCGTCCTTTTTGCGCAAGTACATTCGGCCTGAATTTGGGTTAGGATACAAAATCCATGCCCCTGCCCTTGAGGAAAGCTGCTCACGTACGGAAGCAGAAGGCCAAATCATTACACTGGAAGTATCATCCCCACAAAGTGTAGAATGCCCAATCGCATAATAAGCGTGCGATCCACTTCTTAAAATAGGCATGGTATTCCCATAGAACGGCTGAAGTATAGAGTCCCGATACCATGAGACCGAACTATAAATACCGTTTAATTTCAAGGAATCTCGAGTGGAGTTTAAAGATATTTCAAGTGAATCGGGGTTATCCAGAACAATTAACTTCAAAGTCGTTAAAGAGTCCCCCATAGTAGCAGAAAACTGACTGCTCATGTATATCCCTGAGCTGTCCAAGGATTGAATTCCAAATTGATAATTGGAACCCCGACAAATGGTATCATTGACCAAGCGGTGAGTGGCCCCTCCGTAAACCCAGCCATTAACCCAAATGCAGGAATCCAAATAATTACCCGTGAGATCACGGTATTTACTACCCGAATTTGAGTCGATCACCCAACTGAGCAACGCCGGCCCAGGACGCATTATTCTAAACTTCAAGTACCCAACATTTAAGGTCCTCGTTGCAATCAAGTTAGCCCAGTTTCCATCAACAAAAATATTCTTACGAATGCCTGCAGGAGTTAAACGAGTGGTATCCACGCAGCGTAATGCTCCAGCAAAAACAGAGGCTACAGAATCTAATCCAACAAAATGGAGCAGGGAAGAATCAAAATCAATGAAATATGAAAAACCACTAAACACCGTTCGGTTGGTAATAGTGACGGGGACCAAAACTGTATCCCCAACTGAACCATAATTACCACCAACGGAAGTAATTATCCTTCCATTGGAGGAAAAAACGATGTGCAGGGTGAGTACAGAATCACAGCCATTGGCCGAACGAAGAATCGTGGTGTACGTCCCTGGTCTATCAAAAAAGAAAGGCCCAACC
The DNA here is from genome assembly GCA_009927485.1 of Sphingobacteriia bacterium. Lineage (GTDB taxonomy): Bacteria > Bacteroidota > Bacteroidia > UBA7662 > UBA7662 > SYHX01. The sequence goes on along the minus strand of RFMW01000005.1, from coordinate 676 downwards.
CTGTACAAAGTCCCAAATGGAACTGTATCGTATATCGTATGTGATGAATTTTGAAGGACAGACAAAGTCATGGATACCAAAGAGTCACAACCGAGATAGCTTATGCCGCGGTAATGATAAATCCCCGGTGTTTGTATGTTGTTATTTCCATTGAAAGAAACTCTATCTCCACTGCAAATTACCCAACTCAACTGTCTGCCAATACTGTCATTAACCCACAAATTTAAATAAATCAGCGAATCGCATCCTGCCACAGAACTTCGAACATTTTGAACATAAACCCCAGATGTGGACAATGAACGTCCATAAAACTGGTACGACTGACCCGGACATAGACTCGCTTCCCTTTTGAACAATCGCACACCTCCATGCGATAAGCCATTGTACCAAATTGCCCTGGCAATTGGAGAACCTCCAAGATTACCGTATTCGCATTGTCCTGAATTCAACAAATCCCAAGCTAAATCCGATCGAGCAGAATCAATAATGAGAAGTCGAACTTTGTACAAAACCGCTGCACCAAAACTAAGTGCGGTCGTATCGAACCAAGCGAAGCGAAATTGATAACGTGAACCGTTGGGGGTACTAAAAGTAGTCGCGTTGAAGGCAATAGAGCCATTATTAATGTTAGGGAGTATCGAGCTAACCCCCACAAATCTAACCTTATTGGAATCCA
>RFMW01000190.1 GCA_009927485.1 Sphingobacteriia bacterium | reverse complement strand
ACGATCCGGCCCTGCACATCGGTTAACAGAAGGCTTTGGGGTTCCGTCACGGTGGATGGCCAGCGGACCGTAAAGCCATCAGCCGCTGGATTGGGATATACCTCCAAGTCACCGTAACGAGGGGTTTCCCACCAATCACCGGCCTCGTTTTGACCCAAGGCCAGGTTAGGCGGGCTAAGGCGTCGCGAGGTATAGAGCTTGTAAACACCGGGGTCCCAATTCACCGAGATGGTGAAGTTGCTCACCAAAACACTGTCTCCTGTAAAGTATTCGTAATACCAGCCGTTGTCCGGGAATTGCAAAATTCCAGTCCGAAAGGATACATCCCAATTGGCCCCCGCAACAACATGCATATCCGGGTGCACCAAACGAATCTGCTTGATACCACCACCCACCAGCAAAAAGAAACTATCCGTCGCAAAGGCCGCTTCGTTCTTGTGAAGCTGATTCATGGCCGACCAAATTCGGTAGAGATACTTGCGTTCCGGGGTGGTGAAATAATCCCAACGAACGGGCTTGGCATCGGTGCGGCAATTGGCATTGACCGTTCCGTTGGGGCAACGGTTGATCGAAAAATCATACCCCAATTCCCCAAATTGCCAAAGCATTTTGGGACCGGGAATACTCATCAAAAAAACAGGCACCAATTCCTGCCTCTTAAGCGCTGTGTTAAGATTGCGCACATTGACCAATGCGTTTTGGGCTCCGAACTGCAAGTTCTTGTACATCAAGCGTTCTTCGTCGTGGCTTTCGGCATAGGCCATCACCCCCGCTTTGTTCCAACCGCGGGCTTTATGGCTGGCCCAATTGAACGACGAATTCGTCACAAAGCCCATGGTTCCTTCGTTGAAGGCATAATTCAAATTCCCCCATAACAACATACCGTAATCTCCCAAAGCCTTCTCTTCGTCGTTGTTCGCCAAGTGTTCCAGGATCACATACGAATTAGGGGCCAACGTCCACATGGTATCGGCCACCCTACGCCACAGGGCTACACGGGCTGCATCGTAATTTCCCCAGGCACCGGTATTGCCCAGGGTATTGGTTTGGGTAAAGCCTTTGGACAAATCAAAGCGGTAGCCATCCACCCTGTATTCGGTCAACCAATGCTTGACAACGCGGTTGAGCAGACGACGAGTCGCCGGGCTTTCGTGGTTGAAATCATTGCCCACATTGAAATCGTGCTTAGGCACCGGATTGAAATACGGGCTGTTGGCCGCAGGGCGGTTGTTGGCCGCATCCCACCACAATTGGGCCAAAGGACTCTGGCCAAAGGCATGGTTCATGACCACATCCAGAACCACCGCAATACCCCGACCGTGGCAGGAATCCACCAAAGCCTTGAGGTCGTTTTCGGTACCGTACGCTTTGTCGGCTGCCAAATGGAAACTGGGGTTGTAACCCCAAGAATCGTTGCCCTCAAATTCATTCACCGGCATCAAGCTCAGACAATTCACCCCCAATGCCTGGAGGTATCCCAACGAATCCATCACATGCTTGTAGCGACGGCTCCCCACAAAATCCCTGACATGCAATTCGTAGGTGACCAATTTTCGGGGATCCGGACGCTGAAATCCGGTGTTTTGCCAGGCATAGGGCTGGGCCCCCGGTTGCATCACCGAAACAATCCCCGACGTTCCGGTTGGATACGGTAAAAGGTTGGGGTAGGTTGTCGCAGGAATAAAGCGATCATTGTTAGGATCCAGCACTTTGAGGGCGAAGGGATCGGCAACGCGCTGGGTACCGTTCACCAAGTACTGATACGGTACCTCCTGACCCGGAGTCAACCCCTCCAAGCGCAA
>RFMW01000240.1 GCA_009927485.1 Sphingobacteriia bacterium | reverse complement strand
CAAAAATTAAAGAGGTTGATTAACGGTTGTAAATCACCTTCTTGACAGAGGTCTTCCCGTCCACAACCTGACGAACGAAGTAGGTACCGAAAGGAACTTTGACACCGCTGTTTGCAGTAGCATCCCAAACCAATTCGTGCTGGCCGGCAGCTTGCTGTCCGTTGTACAAAGACTTCACGGACTGACCAAGAAGATTGACGATCTCTACGGATACTTTGGAAGAACGAGCATTCTCGTAGCTGATGTTCATTTCACCGTTGAATGGGTTGGGGTAAACCGACAACGCCTTGATGCTTTGGGTCAGGCTGCGAATGGAAGAGGTGATGATGGGGCTGCTGCCATCGCACTGAAAACACTTATCCCAGCAATATTTAACCGTCAATGGAACAGGGACAATGGTAACTCGGCGATTAATGTTACCGGATCCGTCGTTAATCCCACAGCCGTCGGCTGAAATGCTGGTATCGGCGGTTCCTTCGTTGCTACCCCATCCACCGTTCACAAACTTAAACAACAGAGGCTGACCAACGGCCGCTGCTGGGAAGGTGATGGACTTGCTCCAAACGTTGTTGCCCATATCGGTCATGGCAGAACCAGCATCGGTGGGGTTCCAGTCCAACATGGGGGTTCCGTTGGAGGTTGCACCCAGTGTTCCAAAGGTTCCACCAACGCGGAGACCGTTAGCGGCGATCGTAGCACCACCGGCTACATAATTGGTGACATCGACCATCACGGTAAAGGTGACAGTGGTCTGGGCCATGGCAACCGTGCTCAAAGTGGCGGCTACCAAAAGGGTAAGAAGTTTTTTCATGTTAGTTGGTTTAATATCCTTTGTTAAGCAAAAATATGGATTTCTCGCCAACATTTCCAAACTATTATGGAAGATTTTGTGGATAAAATATGGTTATTTTGGTAAGATTTTTGAGCTCTAGTCCAAACAACAACCCATTGCACTCAGCAAACCTCTCCGTAGAAAATACACAGCCCTCCCAAGTTCCCCCATATTCAGCCCAAGGGGACCTGGCGATCTTGACCAGCGGGGGCGATTCCCCGGGGATGAATGCCTGCATCCGCGCCCTGGTGCGCAGTGGTATCTACTACGGGCACCGGGTTTGGGGAGTCATCCGGGGTTATGACGGCCTGATCCAGGACGAATTCCGTCCCATGGATCTGCGTTCGGTGGGGAATATCATTCACCGCGGGGGCACCATCCTCAAATCTGCCCGCTCCGAAGACTTCCGCACCGCCGAGGGTCGGCGCAAAGCCTACGAGAACCTCGCCAAAAGGAATATCAAATCCTTGGTGGTGGTTGGCGGCGATGGAAGCTTTCGAGGTGCCAACATCTTCTCGGAAGAATACCCCATTGCCGTGATGGGCCTGCCCGGGACCATCGATAACGACCTCTATGGCACCGATTATACCATCGGCTTTGATACCGCCACCAATACCGTGGTGGAATGCATCGACAAGATCAGGGATACCGCCGATGCCCACAATCGACTCTTTTTTGTGGAAGTGATGGGCCGAGATGCCGGGTACATTGCCCTCAACGGAGGCATTGCGGCCGGTTGCGAAGAATCCTCATCCCCGAAACCAAAACCGACCTTAGTGCCTTGGTTGAGGTTCTCAAAAAAGGGCCGTGCCAACCGCAAAAGCTCCGGATTGGTCATCGTTGCCGAGGGCGACGAAGAGGGCGGCGCCTACGAAATTGCCCGCAAGGTGGCCGAACAATTTGATGGCTACGAGATGAAGGTCACCATACTGGGCCATATCCAACGCGGTGGCAGTCCATCCTATTTTGACCGGGTCCTCGCCAGCCGCCTCGGCGTTGCCGCCATCGAAGGCCTGCGCCAAGGCCAAAGCAAAGTCATGGCAGGAATTATCAACAACAAAGTCGTCTACACCCCTATCCACGAAGCGGTCAAGAATTCCACCCAAATGGATTTGGACCTTTACCGAATATCCAAAATCTTGGCCATCTAAAAGCCCTACCAAATTCCATGTTATTAGTCGCCGACAGCGGCTCCACCAAAGCCGACTGGAAATTTCGTAACAACGAAGAACCTATTGTTTCCACACGGGGTTTCAATCCTTTCTTTCATGGCCGTGATTTTGTTTTGGCCGAATTGGAGGCCTCCCCCCTCAAGGACCTGGTCGGTCAGGTGGACGAGGTACGGTTCTTCGGAGCGGGCTGCTCCAGCATTGAGCGCAATCTGCTAATTCAGAAGCCTTTGGAGGATTTTTTTCGCGGAGCCAAGGTCACAGTCGATCATGACATTTTGGGTGCCGGAATCGCTTGTGTTGGGGATGGTGAAGGCATTGCTTGCATTATCGGCACCGGTTCCAATTCGTGTTATTGCAAGGACCAACAATGGTCGCAGGTGGTCCCCGCACTCGGGCATTTGTTGGGCGATGAAGCCAGCGGTTCTTACCTGGGTCGTCGCCTGCTTTCGGATTACCTGTATCATTTGTTACCCGAGCCTATTGCCCACGAATTGCAACACGACTTGGGCCTAACCAAAGAAGGAATTTTTGAGAGCGCTTACCACAAACCGGATGTGAATGTCTATTTCGCCTCCTTTGCCCGCCTCCTCTCCAAATACCTGGACGAACCCTATGTCCAACAGGTGGTCACCGAAGGCTTTCATCGGTTCTTGGATATTCATGTGATGCGCTACCCGCGCGTTCACGATTTGACCGTTCACTTTGTAGGCTCCATCGCCTATCACTTTGAACCCTTGTTGGACCAGGTGTTGGCGGCCAAAGGCCTGCGCAAAGGCGGGGTTCACAAGAAACCCATCCATCCCCTCTACGCCTATTACGCCAGCAAGCGGGGTTCGTAACCCGATCAGGGCTTGGCCCCTTGGGGTTCCGCCTTGGGAAGTTGGGGTAATTTCCGGATTTTCTCGTCCATCACATACTCATCCCCTTCGACGTACGAGTTGTGCCGGTACACCAAACGACCTTCCCCATCGTAGAGCAACGTATAGGGTACCGTTTGGAAATTCAAATGCGCTTCATGTCCTCGTTGGGGTCCATCAAAATTCGATAAGGCCAACGAACCCCTTTGATATAGGATTTGACTTTGGCTGAGTTTCGGGCATCGTCGAT
>RFMW01000085.1 GCA_009927485.1 Sphingobacteriia bacterium | reverse complement strand
GCTGACCGCGAGAATTTCCAAGCCGAAGCCCTTGGACCAGTCTTCATAGAGGTCCTGGTAATTGGTGAGCTCCTTTTTGCAGGGGGTGCACCAGGTCGCCCAAAAGCTCAACAAAACCGGCTTTCCTTGGCCAATGACATCGCTAAGCCGCATGGGATTACCCTCCACGTCTTTCAAGACCACTGCGGCAAGTCGCTCATCCACCGGCAGGGTCGGGGTGCCTGCCGTTAATGGGGTAGCCCCCAGGAGCAACCATAGCCAAACGAGGCGGAATTCAAGGCAATATTTCATCATGGCAAGAGGCTTAGGATTCATTTCAACCAAAGATATGCTTGGACTTTAGGCTTATTTTGTGCCCAGCTACGCAGGACCGATGAAAAAATCAACGAATCCATTCCCTTTGGCCTTCCATCCCATCGCGCTGTGCAGGGGCATGGCCTTGGCTTGGATTGGTTTCCTTTTCATGACCCTCCCGGCAAAGGCCCAGAACGAGGGCGGCACCGGCACCGTTAGCGGAGATCTTGAATTGTTCCAAAATGTGTTTTTTCTGGACTCCACCATTTTGTCCGATCCTATTCCCCCTCAATACTATCAGCAACTTAGTTCGACGGATGGCTGGATGAATTTGAATTATCGTCAAGGCAATTTGGCCGCAGGGATTCGTTTTGACCTTTTTCTCAATTCCGGCCTTCGCAATCCTTATGTGGTACGCAACCAGCAGGGGATCGGGTTTTGGTACATCAGCCATCAAGTCCAGCGGCTGACCCTGAGGGTAGGGAATTTCTACGAACAATTTGGGAACGGTATCACCTTCCGGGCCTACGAGGGTCGGGGACAAAACCTGGATTACGCCATGTTCGGCTTGTCAGGCCAATTCAAGATCAACGATCAATGGCAAATCAAGGGATTCACGGGCAAACAAAAAGTACTTTTTGACACCTATGCCCCGGTGATCAAAGGCTGTGTTTGCAGGGTTCGATGAAATCCGAACGCTTGGGTTTGAACTATGCCCCCGGGTTCTCCATGGTCAACCGAACCTTGGATGCCAATTCCATGCAGAATGTGGTAGGGAGCATCGAAAACCTGGAGCCCTCCAAGCGTTTTGTGCCCAAATACAATGCCTATGTAGGGTCTTTTTTTCAAAATGTGCAATGGGGGGGATGGGATCTTAACACCGAATGGGCCTTCAAAAGCAGAGAGGCTGTGTTGGATCGGAACGGCATTTTGGAAAACAGTTCTGGACTTGTACTGTACACGGATTTGGGCTATTCCACCGACGGATTTGGGATCAACATACAGCATAAGCACACCGATCATTTTGACTTTAGAGTCTCCCCGCTCGAGATCCTCAACGAAGGCCTCATCAATTACATCCCACCCGGGGCCCGCATGAATACCTACCGGTTGACTTCGCGCTATGCCCCTGCCACCCAATTGGTTGGAGAGGATGCTCTGCAGATCGAGACGGTATTCAGCCCATCGCGTAAAACCCAAATTCAAGTCAATGCCAGCCATGTGCAAGGGCCTGACCGGGAATTGTATTACCAAGAATGG
>RFMW01000176.1 GCA_009927485.1 Sphingobacteriia bacterium | reverse complement strand
ATCTCATCCCCGCTGGTGCTTCCGTTGTTATTGGCAGCATTGGAGGAGAAATAGAACGTCACCGGACCTGTTCCTGCGGCAGGAGCTGTCCATTGAAAATTCCAGGTAATCGTTCCAGAGCTTGTGGAGGTGTTCCCCGAAGCGGATTGGTTGAGGTACCCTTGTTGGAGCCAGGTCCGATTGGTCGTCGAAAGGAGAGTGCCGGCATCCCCTCCTTGTCCGTCCTCCACCTTAAGCTGGAAGCCGTATTTGTTGCGGGTGGCCCTGGTGACAGTAAGGCTTAGGTTGTAAGTCTGACCGGGGACGTAGGATGATGCGGCTGAACCGTTGAAAGTGAGTGTCCGTGTTGCCGGACCTGAATTCACGGCTATTCCTCCGTGACAGGAACTGCAATCTGAATCTGCCGGGGAACTGCTAAACCCCAGGGGAGCCCCGCCCGAGCTGGTTAATGCGCTGTAGATACCTGTCAAAACCAGGAAGGATGCCAAAGTAGCGATTTTGAGCCGGTGGTTCATACTTTTGATTTTAAATCAATATAAACTAATTTCTTTGGATAATGTTTGTCACGTTGATAATTAAGGGATTGCACAAGGCCCTTGCCCCGGTCTTGGTTTGGAGCGTTCTCCACGGGCAAGTCGCAGTAGGCCAATCCCCCCTGCAGGTTTCGACAAGCCAATTAGCCTTTGGCAACAAAACCGAGTTAAGCAACGATACCCTTGGCCTATGGGTTACCAATACCGATAACGTAACCTTGAATTGCCGAGCCACCTGTTTGCCATATTACGGGGCATATCCCTTTCGAACCTTGGATACGCTGTTCACTTTGGCTTCCGGGCAAAGCAAACGGGTTGTTGTTTCCTTCAATCCTATCCACAACACTTTAAATAATACTGAATTGTGGATATCGCATTCCGGTCGAGGCGGTCAAATTCGCGTAGATCTCACGGGGCAAGGGGTTTACAGCAACACCTATTACAACAGCACCCAAAACCTGGAAGGTGAGCCCTTGCGTCAAGCCCTGGCAACGCGATTGAGTTCGCCCGTACACCACCTTGGGTTACTCCGGAACGAACAATGCAAGGCTGAGGATGTTCGGAACAGCAGACAATTGGAAAGTAAATGGCAGAGAACCATCCCATGCCAATCCGTACAAAAACGAATGCGTTTATTCCGGACGAACGATTTCGTACACTGCCGCAGATTTCAACACCGGGACCTTGAACAATGCCCCTTACAGCATGAACACCGAGCATACGTGGCCTCAGAGCTTTATGGGCTCGGTAGAACCCATGCAAAGCGATATGCACCACTTGTTCATCAGCGACGGTGGGCTCAATTCTGCGCGAGGCAACAAACCGTTCGGCTGGGTACCAAACCCCACCCTCACCTATTCCGGGGGTTCCAAAGCCAATTCAATTTGGTTCGAACCCCGCGATGCGCACAAAGGCCCTGTATCGAGAGCCATTCTGTATTTTGCTTTGAGGCATGCCGCCAACACCTCCCTTGTTCAAAGCTTCTTGGATACAGCGCAACAGCGTATGCTGCGAGAATGGGTTAAATTATTTCCTTCCGACTCCGTGGCTATACGCCGAAACAACGATATCCAAAGCGCTCAAGGCAACCGAAATGCCTTGGTGGATTACCCTCAATTCTTGGATAGGCTTAGCACAGTCCTTCCACCATCTGCCCCACCCAATATTCGGGACGCTCGCCTTAGCGAAAATTCGATACAATTAGGCACCGTGGGAGCAGGTTCCGTCCGTAGTCATGACCTGTGGGTCTTTAACGGAGGGAATCAAACCTTGCAAGTTAACGGATTGTCTATCAGCGGAACAGGCTTTGAGTTCGGACCTAACGGAGGAAGTTCAATGGCTAATTTCTCCGTTGCACCGGGCGAAAGTGTCAACATTACCCTTCGTAACAACGCTACTCTTACCCCCGGCAGCACCTACAACGCCATTTGTTCGCTAAGCCTCGGCTATGCAGGCCAAGCCGTTACCCTGTACACCCTCCCCTTGCAGGTTACGTCGGCCTCTGCGGCTAACCAAAGCAGTCTTAGCGGAACTTTAAATTACGATAACACCGCGCTTTCTCCTATGATCGGCGTGACCCTTCGCCTAGTGGATGGGCAAGGCCAAGCCGTCGCCAATGTCATCACGGATGCCCTAGGGAATTTTAATTTATCCAATATTCCCTCAGGAACTTATACACTGGATTGGCTCAATCCCCTTGCCTGGGGGGGAGTGGGCGCCAACGATGCCTTGCTCATTAACCGCGCCTTCTCGTCACTAACCATTCTAAGTGGTGTTAAGATCAAAGCTGCGGATGTCAATCTTTCGCAATCCATCAACTCCTCCGATGCATTGCAAGTGAGCCGTCGCTTTGCGGGTTTAATCAGTACGTTCTCGGCAGGCAATTGGGTTTACAGCCAGGCATCAGTCACCTTGAGTCCGGGTCATAACACTATCACCATAAATGCTTTGTGCACAGGTGACGTGAATGCGTCAAGAGCCTTCTGATTCAATCACCTCTGCTCGACGGATGGCATTGGCGAAGATGCCTGTAGCCACCGCCGCATTCAACGATTCCGCGCTGCCAAACGATGGAATGCCTACTT
>RFMW01000221.1 GCA_009927485.1 Sphingobacteriia bacterium | reverse complement strand
TTACCTTAAGCGGTGGCTTGCAGCGAGTGATCTACAACCAGCAGCTCTACGAGTTCAAACCGGGCGCTCCGTTGGTCAAAACATGGACTCCCTTTGCGGAACTCACCTACAAAATCAACCGGCGTGAATCCTTGCGCATTGAATGCTCCCAAATGTCCACTGACCAAGACCTCGGGGACTGGCTATGGGGTTTGGTGGAATATAACATTGCTCCACGCTATTCCTTTAGCATCATGGACATGTGGAATTACGGGAACAAAAATCCCGACAAACGCAACCATTATTACACGGCCTTTGCGGCATTGAATTGGCCCGGGCTTCGCTTGACAGGTGGCTATGTTCGGCAGGTTCAAGGGATCATCTGCACCGGTGGGGTTTGCCGTGTTGAGCCGGCCTTCAACGGCCTGCGCTTCAGCCTCAGTGCGAATTTTTGAGCCAAAAAGAAATTCCTAACGATCTTTTCATGAAGGCCTTCGAATCGTTTATGCCGCGTCCTGTGATGCAACACCTCCTCTTGTCTGGATTATTCCTGTTCCTGGGCTTGAGTCCTGCCTGCCGTGAAATTGGACCAGCGGTGGATTTGGGAACCAATCTTCTGGAGGTGGACACGACCTACCTTGCTGCACCCGATGTCAAGCCGCCTTTGAACATTCTGATTGAGGAATTCACCGGTGTGAAATGCGTGAATTGTCCGAGGGCCCATGATTTGATCAGCAACCTGCAGGCCGCACACCCTGGGCGAGTTTTGGCGGCCGGAATCCACACAGGATTCTACGCCAGTCCCTATGCAGGACGCTTTGATTTCAGGATCAGTGAAGGCCCTGCGTTGGAACAGTTGTTGGGGGGCACCTTGGGCTACCCGGCAGGTGCGGTGAACCGAACTCGTTTCCCCGGAGAGAATCTTATGTTGATTTCCGATCAAAAATGGTCCGGCCATGTCAACGATTTGATGGATGATAGCGCTATCGTGCGGATCGAATGCCCAGTCCTTGTACAATGCCTCGGCTGATCGGATGGAAGGCCGCCTCACCGTGCAGTGGTGCGATGAACTGAGCCAAAACCCGAACAGCAATCCGGTGTTCTTGAGCCTGTATTTGCTCCAGAACAACCTTATCGACTGGCAATTGAATACCGGGGGCGTGGACTCCCAATACGTTCATCGCCATGTGGTTCGGCGTTTGATCACCCCGGTCAACGGCTTTCCGTTGCAAGCCCAGGATTACCGTTCCGGCAGGATCGTCGAAATTGCTTTCAAATCCGTGTTAGGCAATCTTAATCCCATGCCGGTTTGGTCGGACTGCAAGTGGCTGGCCGTCATTCACCAAAATCGTAACAACGATTTGACCGTGTTGCAAGCCGCTCAATTTCCGTTCACCAGGCCTTAACTGTTTCCCCCTTACCATCTACCGTGATCCCCTTACCGTCTGCCGTGTCCTCTTTACCTTTGGAAACCGACGTGCTCATCGTGGGTGCCGGACCTGCCGGCGCGACCACTTCCTTGTTCTTGGAGCGTCAAGGGGTCGAGCATTGCGTGATTGACCAAAGCTCGTTCCCACGGGACAAAATCTGCGGAGACGCCTTGAGCGGCAAGGTCCTGGACGTTCTTGCCCGCTTGGATCCCGCCTTGGTGGAGGAAATGGAGGCCATGGCCCAAGAATTTCTTCCGTGTTACGGAATCACCTTTGTGGCACCGAACGGCACCGAATTGTCCATACCCTTTCGAACCAAAATCGCCAATCGACAAACCGCTGCGGGGTTCATCAGCCCTCGTCTTGATTTTGATGCCTACTTGGTTTCCAAAATTCGGCCTGAACGCCTCCACACCGCTTGCCGTATGGTAGCCATCCGATCCGCCAACGCCCAAGGGCCTCAGGGTTACCACGAAGTTGAGGTGGAGCAGCAAGGCCGGCGGCATACGATCCGCGCCCGTTATCTGCTGGGATGCGAAGGCGAGCGTTCCCTGGTCGCCAAGCAATTGGCCGGCTATGTCAAACAAAAGGAACATTACTGCGCCGCCCTCAGGGCTTACTACACGGGAATCACCGGATGCCATCCCGATAATTACATCGAACTGCATTTCCTCAAGGATATTCTTCCGGGCTACCTCTGGATATTCCCGCTGAGCAATGGGCGGTTCAATGTGGGCATTGGCATGGCTTCGCATCAAATCGCGAGGCGTAAGGTCAATCTCAAGGCAGCCTTCGATCGGGCAATTGAGGAAATCCCCGCCCTGAAGGAGCGATTCCGCCACGCAGAGGCCCTTAGCCCCTTGCAAGGCTGGGGTCTGCCCTTGGGCAGCAAACGTTTTCCCTTATCGGGCGACGGATTCCTGCTGGTCGGCGATGCGGGCTCCTTAATCGATCCTTTCACCGGGGAAGGCATAGGCAATGCCATGAAAGCAGGGTACCATGCGGCCAATTACCTGGCTCTAAGCCTGAAAAAGGGTCGCAGAGACGCTGAATGGCTTCGTGGCTACGACCAATTGGTGTACCGTGACCTTGGTGGGGAGTTGCAAATCGGCAAAACCCTGCAGCGTTTGACCAATTACCCCCGCTTATTCAACCTGGTCGTGGGCAAAGCTGCTCGAAATACGGAGCTCAAGCACCTCATTACCTCCATGTTCGACGATATCAGTCTGAGAAATAAGCTCAAAAACCCTTTGTTCTACCTGCGCCTCCTGTTCGATACCCGAGGCTGATTCCCATACCCGGCACTAATTTTTAATGTGGATTTACCCCTTGTTTTTAGAAAAATAAAGCGTGCCGAATTACTTTTACAATTCAGGCTCTTTCATCCGGGCCTTTTTTGTGTCGATAATACCCTTCACCTAAAAACCAAGCAATGAAAAAAATCTTTATGGCCATCATGGGTATCGCCCTGGCCATTTCCTGCAGCAAAAAGGATCAATGGATTCCCAACGATCTCGGTTCCGGAACACCGGGCGGTGGCAGTGGAACCGGCGGAGGCGGAACCGGCGGTGGTGGAACCAACGGATTGGTGGTTGCCAGAGTCCAGAATGCTTTCGGGATCAATTTCAGTGGAAATTGGTGCGGACCCTGCGGTGCCAACGGTATTCCTGCTCTCTACAGCTTGTACACCACCCACGGTGCCAAATTCCATGGGATGAAAATCGGCTTGAACGATCCATTCAGCATTGGAGAAGGTTCCTCGATGGCCGGAACCTACAATGTTTCCGGCATCCCTGCCTTTGTAGCCGGTGCTAATTTTTTACAGAGCGCCAGCGCTTGGACCTCTGCGGTAAACGGCATCATCGCGACCACCCCGGCCAATGTCAAAGCCGGTGTCGCCCTTCGCCGTACCAAAGTTGGTGATTCCATATACGTGGATACCAAAGTTGAATTCTTCCAGGCAGCCCCTGCAGGCAATTATTCCTTGGCGGTTTACCTCGTCGAGAATAACATTGCCGGGGTGAGCCAAGCCGGTCAAAGCGATCCCAATTTCATTCACAAAATGGTCTTCCGCGGAATCGCTAGCCCAATCCCAACCAAGCCTATGGTGGGGAATTGGGGTGCTGAATTGGAAGCCTCCGGTACAGCAATACCACAGGGCCGCACCTACGAAACCAGGTTGCCTACGTGGCACCCCAAAGTTTGACCCCGGCGGTTAATCTTAACAATTGCCAAGCCATCGCTGTCATTTTCGAAACCGATGCCAGCGGCAAACCAACCCGGGTGTTGAACAGCGGAAGAAATTAATACGCTGGTTCAACCAAGGATTTCAAGCATTGAAATCGATTTTTCTAAGGCCGACCTGTCATCAGGTCGGCCATTTTTTTGGATAAATCCAACGCTGCGGAACGGGCTTTTTCCGCAAAATCAAGCCCGGAGGAAGCGTAGAGAATGCTACGAGATGCATTGATGATTAGGTTGTTATATTCACCGCATCCCAATCGGCAAACCGCTTCCAAATCCCCGCCTTGAGCCCCTATTCCCGGCACCAAAAAGAAATGTTCCGGGTAAGCCTTGCGTAAATCGCCCAGTTCTTCCGGCCTGGTGGCACCAACCACCAACATCGTGTCTTCTGCCGTCCCCCATCCCAAAGCGGCATCCACCAGGTGACGGTAGAACGGCATGCCATCCGCTGCGATCTTGGTTTGAAAATCTGCAGCCCCGGCATTGCTGGTCAGTCCCAAAACCACGGCCCATTTGCCTGGCCTTCCCAGAAAGGGTTCCACCGAATCTCGACCCATGTAGGCATGAAGGGTAACCGCATCTGCATCGTATCGCTCCCAGAATGCTTCGGCATAGCGAGCCGCTGTATTGCCGATATCCCCGCGTTTGGCATCCGCGATCCGCAGTATCCCCGATGGGATCATGGCCACTGTTTCCGCAAAATCCTCCATCCCTGCAGGGCCCATCGCCTCAAAGAAAGCCAAATTGGGCTTGTAAGCGATGCAACAATCGGAAGTCGCCTCGATAATAGCCTTGTGAAACGACCGTACCGGATGAGCATCGTGGCGCAAGCAGGCCGGGATCAGGTGAGGGTCCGTGTCCAGGCCGATGCATAACATCGTTTGCCGCTCTTGAATTTGATTCAAAAGGGCGCTGCGGGTCATCAGCGGACGAGGGGGTTTCGTGCTCATAGGGCGCCTTTATTGATTTTGATGATGCACGGCAATGCGGCGGGAAACTTCGCCCGCAAGCTGTGCAAATGCTACGCGGCTCGCTTCGGAGGGGCCATCGGTCAGGGGTAGCGTGCTAAGGATTTCCAACGACAATTGTTGGGACAGGGCTTCGGTACCGCCTTGGCCAAAGGGAAAATATCGTGCCTCCGGTTGCTCGGCCGGGGAAAACCAAGCCATATTCTCGATAATCCCCAGAAGATTCAGGCGGGTTCCTTCGGTCTGAAACATGCGCCCTGCTTTGAGCGCATCGGCCAAGGCCATGGCTTGCGGGGTCGTGACCAAGAGGCCGAAGGCCTCCGGAAATAATTTGGTCAAGGTGAGTTGGACATCGCCCGTACCCGGTGGCAAATCGATTAGCAGATAATCCAAGGAACCCCAATCCACCTCCGAAAAAAACTGTTTCAACGTATTGGAAGCCATGGGACCCCGCCAATCAATGGCCGGGAAGGTTCGATCAACAAGGCCACGGACATCATCTTCAATCCGTCCACTTCCACCGGAATCATTCGGTTGTCTTGAAGCCCGGGCTGTCGTCCCTCTGCGCCCAACATGAGGGGCACATTGGGCCCGTAGAGATCCGCATCCAACAAACCAACGCGGGCCCCTGCATCCCGAAGCGCCTTGGCCAAATTCACGGCAACCGTGGTTTTGCCCACACCACCTTTGCCGGAAGCCACCATCACCAGGTTATGGACCCCGGGCAGCCAATCCATTCCTTGTACTCGACCCAAGGTTCTGGCCTCCATGCGGATATCCACCTGCCAGGCATCGCCCCAATCCTCCCGCAAGACTTGCCGGCAATCGCCCTCCATCTTGTCCTTCAAGGGACAGGATGGGGTCGTGAGCCGCAGAAGGAACCGTATGGTTTGTTGAGCGGTATCGACCTCCACCTCCTCGATCATGTTCAAGGAGACGAGGTCCCGGTGCAAGTCCGGTTCTTGAACGCGGGACAAGCTCCTTAAAATCTCCGATACCGTGGGGGCAGGGGCAAGCATTGGAGGCTCAAGCGCGTCCGAAATCCCGAAGGGTGCGCAGGTGCGAATTCACCGCCATGGCCATGCTTGGAAAAGCGTTGTAGGGATGACCAAATTCGGCAGCCGTTTCGCGCACAATGCGCGCAATGGCCGGGTAATGAATGTGGGAAATGTTAGGAAACAGGTGATGTTCAATTTGATAATTCAGTCCCCCCAGATACCAAGTCAAAAAACGATTGTTAGGCGAAAAGTTAGCCGTGGTTTGCAATTGATGCACGGCCCAAGAATTATCCATTTTGCCGGCTTCATCCGGCAGGGGTTGATCCGCGCCTTCCACCACATGCGCCAACTGGAAAACCATCGCCATGATAAACCCTGCCACCATGTTGACCACCATGAAACCGGTAAGGACAAGCCACCAAGGCATGTCGCTGAAAACCAACGGCATAACCAACAATAATCCAAAGTAAACTGCCTTGCCCGTCACCAAAATGGCCATTTGCGACCACAAGAAACGAGGGCCTTTGTCCACCGACCATTGGATGGCTTGACGCACATCCTTGACATAGAAAGACAGGGTCATCATCGCGTACAGCACAGGGGCATACCAATGTTGGTAACGATGAACCTTTTTGAGAGGGCGATGTTGGTCAAAGCGCAGCAAAGCCATCCCCGAAATATCCTCGTCCGCTCCGTGAATGTTGGTGAAGGTGTGATGAAAAACATTGTGTTGCATTTTCCAGCTGAATTTGTTCCCCCCAATCATATAAATCGAAGAACCGAACAGGGTATTCACCCAGCCTTTGTCAGAGAACGCATTGTGGCAAGCATCGTGCATCACCCCCATCCCAATACCCGCCAAGGCTATGCCCAACCACAGAAAACCCAAAACGGACAGGTACCAAGGCATAGGCACCCAAATCAGGAGGGCCAAAGGAATTAAATAAGCAAGAATCCAAAAGGTCCCTTTGCCGACCATGCGCCAACCCCCGTTGGAGGATTGACCGCTCTCGGCAAAGTAGGCTTGTACCCTTTGCTTCAACGATTGGTGGAACGTGAACTGCTGGGGATTCGAAAAACGTATCGTTTGGCTCATGGGTGGTAAAGGTAAGTGCAGATGCCTAGGGGTGTGCCCAAACCGCCGAAGCGTACGGGGGGATTTCCAAACGGTATAACCCTTTGCCCAGGTATTGAGCCGAAGCCTGACCAAGCAATTTGATCAAGGACGCTGGACGATTGCGCAATTTGACCGCGGAGTCGGGCAGATCCTTGAGCTGAATGGTCACAACCGCAGGCTGGGGGGAACGGTTGATGGCAACCCAACAATCCTCCTGCAGGTAACGCCGAGACATCACCAAGACCTGATCTTGGTCGTGCAGAAAATGGGTGGAACCGTATTGCAGCGCCATGCTCGAAGCCCTCAATTCCAGGAGACGCTGGCAGTGTCGGCGGGTCTGTTCTTCGTGGGGATTCAATCCCTGGAACACCATAGGACGACGATTATCCGGATCCCCGGCGCCCACCATTCCAATTTCGTCCCCGTAATACAAGACCGGAACCCCGGGGATGGTCATGATGAAGGTCTGCAGCATTTGCAGCCTGCGGTACCCCAAGGTGTCCTGAATTTCCACCGCCCTATCCCAGCCTGCCGCTATGGGATCTTCGTCGAACCTCAAGGCACCGGAAGCGTAAGCGATAAAGCGCGGCATATCATGGTTCCCCGATATATTCCCCATGCTGTGCTGATGACCGTAGAACAGGAAAGACTCCTCCAAACTTTGGCGAAGCATGCTCAAATCGCTGCGATCGCTCGCCAAGGCGGAACGGGCATCGAAATAGAGATTGAAATCAAATTGGGCATCAATCATCCCGCTTCCGATATAGGATCCTATCAGTTGCCGACTCCCGAAGGTTTCCCCGATCTGGTAAATCGAGCGCTGTTGCGGTCCCACAATACGCTCCTTGATTTTGCGGGTCAGGGTCCGCCAAAAAACCTCCGGGATATGCTTGGTGGCATCGTGCCGGAAACCATCCAAGGGAAATTGCTCCAGCCAATACAAGGCCGAATCACTCATCGTTCGGTACACCTCCGGACGCTCCAAATCCAGACTGGGCATGAAGGTATCAAACCAAGTCGTAAGGCGATGCTCATCCCAAATCCGTATATTCTTGCGCCCATCCGGCAAATCCAAGGTGGTAATCCAATCCGGATGCTCCTTCAGGAGAGGATGTTCCTGATGGACGTGATTCGCGACATAATCCAACAGGACATTGATACCGTGCGCATGCGCTGTATCAATAAGTTTTCGTAACAAGGCTTCATCGCCAAAGCGTCGATCCACCCTGCTGGACGAAATCGGCCAATACCCGTGGTAACCCGAATACATGCGGTTGGGCTTGGGCCATTCCCGGTAAGGCCCCAATGGATTCTGAACAATCGGCGACAACCACAGGCTGTTGATGCCCAGGCGATCAAAATAGCCCTCCTGGATTTTGTTCAAAACACCTTGCAAATCCCCTCCCCAATAATTGGCCTTGGGGTGCACCTCCGGGTGATCCACCCGTTGGTCGTTGGTGGTATCCCCGTTGGCAAAGCGATCCACAAACACAAAGTACATCCTTTGGGCTTCGGCATCTTGCCGGGTCAGGTCTTTGGCGTTTTGAACCACCTTCCCTTTGAACAAGGGAATAAGCAGGTCATTCCCAGGAACTTTGGCGTTGTAGGTATAAATGCGCAGAAAAGACCTGGCTTGGCGCGTGGCCTCCTTGGGGGCCTTGACCACAAGTTCTTTGGGAGAACGTCCCGGCTCCACCCGCATGATCAGCATATTTTCCCAAAAAACCAAGACCCCGGCCGGGCGACCGGCCCATACCAACTGCACTTGATCTTCGTTGGCCTGCACCAAGTCCAAGGCCGGGGCATCATCCCCTTCCGGCATTAGTCGTAACAACGAATTGATGCCTCCCAGCCCGTTGTCACGGGTCTTGGCTTGGGCGGGGTCAAGCATCCACTTTCCGTTGACCACCAACTGGTACGGGTAGGAGCCTGCCGCTAGCTTCAAACGCAATTGCCATTCTTGGGCATCGGCCACGTAGGCCATCGGATGATTCTTCTCACTCCAACCGTTGAAATCCCCGGCCACTGCCACCGACTCCACCTTCTCACCTTGGGCAGGTTTGTAACGAAACAAGGCTTCTCGTAACAAAGGTGCCTTCACCGGAATATCCAGGACCTCACCGTTCTTCAAAACAAGGGTCAATGGCCATAGGGGAACCAATGCGGGATCTTGAATATCAAGAACTTGTACAGAAGAAACTCTGCCGGCCGCGCCTTCCTTGGAAGTCTCCGTGCCTTCAGGTTTTAAGGTCTTGTATGGAGGAGATTTGGCAGTCGAATTACGGAACAGCAACAATTGTTTGCCGTCACTGGATTTTTGCTGTTGCCAACCCGTTTGGACCATGACCTCTTTGACCGCAGAGGCCTTGGTCAGGTAGTCCTCCAGCTCAATAACCGTGGTATCTCCCGAATCCCAGCCCCGTAACACCACCGGCGATGGCCTGCCCGGGAGCAAGAAGGACTGCCCCCATGCCGAGGTCCCTGCCAAAATGGTGACCAAGGGCATGGCCAGGATCGCGCGATGAATAATCAGAAAAAGTCGGGAATTGGGGATATAATTTTTCATAACAATTTATTTTGTTGAGATAAAGCCTCTTGTCGTAAGCCCTCCGCCACCTTGTACGCGTCTTGGTCGGGATCAAGGGCGGCCCAGGCATCCAAAGCCCGTACAATGCGGGGAGCGCCAATGCGCCGGCACCACTCAAAGGGCCCACGGGGATAATTGGTGCCGTATCGCATGCCCAAATCGATGTCTTCGGCCGTGGCCACTCCCTGATCACGGGTTAGGTACGCTTCGTTGATGAGGCAAGCCAGGACCCTGGGGGTGACCATGCCCCCGCGATTGGGACAGAAGACCAATTCGAGTTGCAAGGCAGCGGCCAACGCACGCCATTCCAGGCGCAAGGCCTCGCTATCGTGCATTGCAGGGATCGCGATCTCCCAACAATCCGATTCCAAGGCATCCGGCCAGGCATTCCAGGCCGCCCATTGAGCGAGACCATCGGACGGGAATGGCTGAGCCACGGCATGAAAGAGGGCTTTGGTTTTGACCGACTTCGTTGCCAACAACCGCAGGGCTTCCAGCCTCTGGGTTTGTTCAGGACTATCCTCCCCATCGGTGATCAGCACCAAATCAGGTTCAGCTTCAGGTTCAGCTTCATCAAAATCGCGGTGTACCACGCGATGCCCTTGCAGGGTCCATGCCTCCACCTTGGCGGTGGGAAGGGGAGATCCCCATATCCATATCAACATAGTGTAACAATCAACGAATGAAAACAAGGCCTTCAGGCTCCCGTTGTCCCAAATTTACACGGTTGGGCCGTCGTTAACATCCCCGCGGCGAAGCGTAGCTTTGGCCATGCAAATCGTTCATACCCCCCAAGCTCCTGCCCCCATCGGGCCCTATTCCCAGGCGGTTCGTCACGGGGATTTGTTGTTCATCTCCGGGCAAATCGCCTTGGACCCCCAGACCGGCTCCTTGGTGGGCCAAAATGTCAAGGAAGAAACCCATCAGGTCATGCGCAACCTCGTCGCGATTCTGGAAGCAGGAGGGAGCAGCTTGGCCAAGGTCCTTAAAGCCTCCATTTTCTTGTCCAGCATGGACCACTTTGCGGCCATGAATGCGGTGTACGGGAGTTATTTCGGCGATGATCATGTCCCTGCACGCGAAACAGTGGCCGTCCTGGGCCTTCCCCGCGGGGTCAATGTCGAAATTTCGATGATCGCCGCCCTCTAGCAAACCTTTGGTCAACGCCCTCTAGCGGAGGTACACGGTAATGGGGCCGCCGTTGGGCGCAATCACCACCTGCACCTGCTCCTGAATCATCGTCGCCAGGGACAACCCCACAAAATCGGCATGCACCGGGTAATGCTTGTGGGAGCGGTCCACCAAAACAGCGCACTGCAATTTGCGCGGAACCGTTTGCATAAAGGGCTTGAGCGCCCAGAGCAAAGTCTTGCCCGAATGCGCCACATCATCCACCACCACCACCACCTCGTCTTTCCATAACATTGGATCCATCCCGGTCGTGATTGCATCGTGCACCGGGTTATCCTTGTTCATCCGAATATAATCCACCACCACCTCGAGTTCCGGAGCAATCACCGCCAATTCCGCTTGCAGTCGTTGGGCCAATTCCAGCCCACGGTTCTTGACCCCGGCCAACAAAATTCGCGTTTCGTCGAAGTTATCTTCCCTGATTTGCAGGGCAATACGGGTCAACTTGCGGGCCACCGCATCGCCGTCCAGCAGCAGGGTTTTGAGGGTCGAAGGCATGGGTTACAAATTATTTAGGAGGTTCTACCGCTCAGGTCCCGGTATTTGTTACGACGCAAGGCCGATTCCCCTTTGCGCTGGCGCAGATTCTCTTCGTAATCCGCAAAATTGCCCTCAAACCAATAAAACGTTCCGTCTCCTTCGTAGGCCAACATGTGCGTGCACACCCGGTCCAAAAACCAGCGATCGTGCGATATAATGACCGCACAGCCGGGGAAATTCTCGATGGCTTCTTCGAGGGCCCTCAACGTATTCACATCGATATCGTTGGTTGGTTCGTCCAAGAGTAGAACGTTCGCCCCCTGCTTGAGGGTCAGCGCCAAATGCGCCCGGTTGCGCTCCCCACCGGAGAGGTCCTTGAGCTTTTTGTTTTGGTCCGAACCCGTAAAATTGAATTTGCTTAGGTAAGCCCGCGCGTTCACTTGACGACCATCCACCATCACATATTCCGTACCTCCGGAAATCAGGTCAATGACCGTCTTGTCCGGAATCAAATCATCGTGCGATTGGTCCACATAGGCCAATTGCACCGTTTCCCCAATGCGGATGGTTCCGCTGTCGGGTTTTTCTTGACCCACAATCATGCGGAACAAGGTGGTTTTGCCCACTCCGTTGGGGCCGATAATGCCCACCACCCCGGCCGGTGGAAGGCTAAACGTCAAATCCTTGACCA
>RFMW01000132.1 GCA_009927485.1 Sphingobacteriia bacterium | reverse complement strand
AAGCGGGGGATGTGAATGCCTCTGGCACGGTCAACGCTTCGGATGCGTTGGTCATTAGCCGACGTTACGCCAATGTCATAGGGTCCTTTTCATCCGGAAATTGGGTATTTGATACCGCGGTTTTGAGCCTTAACGGGTCTGCGGTATCGCGGAATCTTCAGGGGTTGTGTTACGGGGATGTCAATGGGTCTTTTTTCCCTGGGGCTGCTCGCTGGGGTTCGCCTTCTTTTGAATTGCTAGAGGACGCTGAATGGACCTGGAAACAATCGTTAAATCACCAAAATGCACCTATTGTTACGACCATTCGTTCCAATTATTCAGGAAAGGTAGGGGCCTTGTCTTTGGATCTTTCCTGGCCTGCGTTTTTGGGCGAACCAAGGGTTCGATTTCTTCTGGGCAACCAAGAGCCGGTGGTTTCATGGTTGGATGGCCGACTCCGTTTGGCTTGGAACGATGTCCAAGGATGGGACCTTGAGGACCATGACCCTGTCTTTGAAATAGAGCATACCCCGGTTGGTAATCTAGCCCCATGGTCTTGGGAGCTTGGTCCTGGCACGGAGTGGGCGGACCCCCTCGGTCAGCCTTTGGTCCGCGCTGGGTTGCGTTTGCCAGCCTCGCTTCGCGGGGTATCGCAGGGTCCTTTCAATTCCTGCGAACTTTGGCCGAATCCTGCTCAAGGCCCCTTCCGGATCGTCACATCGGCTGAGATCCTAGACTCTTGGCAGGCCGCTGCGGGGAACAAAATTTGCATTGGGTCCTCGAGACCTAACCGGCAGGGTCGTGCTTCGTTTACCTTGGGATTCCAGCCAACGTCGACCCAACGGATACGAATTGGATCCGGGCTCGCTTCAAGGTGGGCTTTACACGGTGGAGCTTCAGGGCATTGCAGGCGCCTATGCCCCCAAAGGGCTTCGAATTCGCTTGAATTGATCCACTGGACGGTCAACCTGTCGAGTCAATTTCGGAACAATTAGTCCAAATCGGATATCTATTCAAAATCGGAACGAAGGTGGAACCGAATTTTGCGTGGTGGGAAGCGTTTCCTACGGTGCTTTGGAG
>RFMW01000244.1 GCA_009927485.1 Sphingobacteriia bacterium | reverse complement strand
CTGGTCTGGTCCAAGCAGCTTGGTACCCGATGGCAACGGGTATGTTGGGCCAGCCTTGCCACCGTGAGGGGCTACGAAATGGGGGGATTATCGCTCCTGATCTACCACCGGGGGCCTATTGGGTCAGGATTCAAGCGCCTGGTCAGCCAACTTTTGCCCCCCTGAAGTGGATAATTTCTCCTTGATTGAAGTCGATTAAACTTTTTGCCTCATTTTCCGGATTTGATTTAGATTTCATCCCCCGAACTTACTTTTGGGCGCTCTGTTTGTGGATCAATCGACAGAGCGCCCTTCTTTGCCATTTTCTTTTGCCAAATTCATTTTTTCAATCTTCCTTATCTGAGAAAACCATGATCAAAAATCAACCTTCTGCCCCCGGGCAAATGCCTGCAGATGCATCCTTTGGAACTCTCGCCAAAAGATTTCTGTCTTTCTCGTTCTTTTTCGTGGCTTTGCTGGCTTTTCTGGGATTATCGCGGGCCAAAGCTCAAACCTACCCTTTGCGTACCATTGATTCCATTCAGTGGGTGCATCCGGATACCTTGCTCACCGGCAAGACTTTGTCGAGGTATATGGGAGATACGGTGAGGGTTCGAGGCATGGTTGTTCTCAATCCCCGTGATCACGCACTCAGTACCTCTTGGAAAGCCACCTATTTGGTGGATACCTTGGGTTTGGCCGATGGGGTATGGAAGGGTTTGCTTGTTCGTTTGCCAAATCTTGCGGATTCTGCAGCCATTGGTTTTTTTAGTAATTTCCAGGTTGGCAATATCGTGGAATGTACCGGTATCGTGGCAGAATACCAGGATGCATCGCCCAATTCCGGGGAAACTCAATTGAACTTAATTGGGGTAGCCAGTTCGGTTTTGGGGTTCGGCGCCCCTCGTCCTCCACGGCCTTCTTTCATGAACTTGTTCATGGTATATGATCCAAATAATCCAGCCGTTCCTCAACAAATTCAGAAGCCCAGCGGAGAACCCTACGAGGGCATGTACGTGCAATTTAACAATGTCTTGGTCACTAACGTGAGCACCTTTGGAGGCGGCAGGGTCAGTTGGATGTTGAGGGATGCGTCCGGTTCCGAAATCAATGTGCGCGATGCGGTTCGTTTCTTTCGTCCTCCCTTTGTGTCATCGACTGCATCGCTTCCTCCCAATCCTGGTGCACCGGTTTTTGTTCAACAGGGTAAGGTCTTTTCTCACGTACGCGGCGTAATTACCGAAACCAATTTTGGTAACTTGTATCCAAGGTATGAGATAATTCCATTGACCCCTTCGGATCTGGGTTCGGTGATGGCATCACCTCCCTTTATCAGCAACTGGAAGGCGAGACCATCGGTACCCAAGGTAGGGGATACTGTGCGCATCGGAGCTCGAATTGTGGACTTGGACGGTTCAGTGACCGCTGCCAAATTGTTTTATGCGCCCGGTGTTTCGGGAGGACCCTATGATTCGGTTGCCATGACTTTGGTCGCTCCGGATTCATTCTTGGCCATTATTCCGGGTTCAGTTTTTAACACCAACGGGGCCTATTACCATTACTATATCCGGGCCACCGATAACCAGAACAACAACGGCGTACAACCGGATACGATACAATCTTTTGGGTTGTTTAGGGTAATGAATGGAGGAATTACCCGGGTATCGGAGATTCAAGAATCACCGGTAATTGGCGGACGCTCCATCTACGATGGTACGGTTTTGGATAGCATGCAAATCAGAGGCAGGATCATGTCCACCTTGGATCCTTCGGATTATGGGAGGATCATCTTCCAGGATGGTGTGGGGCCTTGGACAGGAATCACCTTGCGTCCAGATAACAACGGTTCAACGGATATCGATACCCGCCTCAGGGGAGACAGCATTTGGATCAAAAAGGGCTTGGTGATTGAAGACTTTGGGATCACCACCCTGGAGGTTTTGGACTATCAGTATATAGCACCTGGCCAGCCTTACGCTCCATACCGCGTCCCCATGGATTCCATCATGGCCAGAAGGTACTCTTATACGGAACCTCATGAATCCTCTTTGTTGGTATTTGATTCCGTCTACGTGGTCAATCAGAACCCGGATGCGCCTAGCAATTTCGGGGAATTCAGTATTTATGCCGATTCCACGGTGACTGCAGGCCTGAGGGTTCGAGGCGGGGTTTCCTTATCAAGTCTGGACTTAGGGCAGAATTTCAATACGGATTCCCTGACTTACCGTCAGCGTTTGAATTTCATCCGCGGCATTTTGACCTACAATTTTGGAAACTGGAAGCTGCAGCCCAGAAATCGCAACGATGTATACGGTTTTGGGACATCTACAGGGACCTCGGTTCGTCCC
>RFMW01000160.1 GCA_009927485.1 Sphingobacteriia bacterium | reverse complement strand
AACTTAACGCTTTCGCTAAGACGCTGACTGTATATCGCCAACATCGAGTTATCAACGTTTACGGCGTGGACTACCAGGGTATCTAATCCTGTTTGATCCCCACGCTTTCGTGCCTGAGCGTCAGTAACAGCTTAGTCAGCTGCCTTCGCAATCGGTGTTCTGTATCATATCTAAGCATTTCACCGCTACATGATACATTCCGCCAACCTCAACTGTACTCAAGCCCGACAGTATCAATGGCAGTTCCGTTGTTAAGCAACGGGCTTTCACCACTGACTTATCAGGCCGCCTGCGCACCCTTTAAACCCAATAAATCCGGACAACGCTTGGATCCTACGTATTACCGCGGCTGCTGGCACGTAGTTAGCCGATCCTTATTCTTACGGTACCGTCAAAATCGTTCGCAAACGATATATTCTTCCCGTACAAAAGCAGTTTACAACGCAGAGCGCCTTCATCCTGCACGCGGCATGGCTGGTTCAGACTTGCGTCCATTGACCAATATTCCCTACTGCTGCCTCCCGTAGGAGTCTGGTCCGTATCTCAGTACCAGTGTGGGGGATCATCCTCTCAGACCCCCTAGCCATCGTCGCCTTGGTGGGCTATTACCCCGCCAACTAGCTAATGGCACGCATGCCCATCTCCAACCGTAAACTTTAATGGCTGAACCATGCGGTTCTACCATCTTATGCGGTGTTAATCCCGGTTTCCCAGGGCTATTCCCCAGTTGGAGGTAAGTTGCATACGCGTTACGCACCCGTTCGCCACTCTCATAGTCCCATTGCTGGTTCTACTGCCGTTCGACTTGCATGTATTAGGCCTGCCGCTAGCGTTCATCCTGAGCCAGGATCAAACTCTCCGTAGTATGTAATCAAAAAATTAAATTATTGTCTTCTTGTGAATCTTGGGGGAAGCGCGTCATCCTCACGGACGGACGCATTCCTTACTTTGGTATTCAGTATGTCAAAGAACAAAGCCCAAATGCTCTTGGGCAAAGCGGACGCAAAGGTAAAACCCGAAAATCTTGTTTGCGACCCTTAAATCAAGATTTTTTTTAAATAAAAACGTTTGAGCCTGAAATTAAAGGATTACCCTCGACTCTCCCGTTTTTGGGGACGACAAAAGTAAGAAAATCGGCCCAAAAACAATCAAATGAGGCTAAAATGTGGATAAATACTTGCTCAAAAAGTCCCTGTTGCCAACATGACCAAGGTGCATGCTCTCAAAACCTCTATGCCTTGCCCCATGAGGAGTGTTTCAAAGGCTTGATTTTCAGTGCCTGGGTTGAAAATCACCCGCTTGGTGCCGCAGTGAAGCAACTTATCATGGTAAGCCTTTTGGGCCTCTGGACCCATATAAAGGGTTACGGTTTCGGGAATGAAGGTCTCCGGATCCGGCCATTCAGTCCATAAGGTTTGCGGGCCAACTTGTCCTGACCTGGCCCCAAGAAGATAACAATCATGCCCGGCGGCCTGCAAGCGTTCAGCAGCCATGTAGGCGTAACGCTCTGGTTTGGAGGATGCACCCAGGACCAATACCTTCATGAGGCCGAATTTACGCAGGTGAACAAAACAATTTGAGCAGAACAAAAGTGACCTATTGCGTAGATGAGCCTGCCTTGGTTGACTGTTGAATCAAGGCATCCACCGAACGGCGTGCATCAAGAATGGCGCTCATGATACCGCCTGCATAACCGGCACCCTCCCCAACCGGAAACAAATTGGCACATTGAGGGTGGTGCAAGAGGTCATCTAAGCGAGGTATTCGGATCGGAGATGATGTTCGGGATTCCGGCCCTGCCACCACAGCGTCCGTGGTCATTAAGGCTGGCCATCGCTTGGCCCATTGGTGCAAACCTGCGGCGAGGCGACTTTGGATCTCCGCAGGATACAGGGCATTGAGGGGACTTGGGGTGATTCCGGGCCTATAACTGCAAGCAGCCAGGGAACGCGAATCCACCGCCTTGACCCCTGACCCGGGTAGGTTTGCAAAGTCATGGAGGCGTTGAGCAGGGGCCCATTGATGCCCGCCACCCATTTCTGCCGCTCGCCTTTCGATGCTTTGTTGAAAATTCAAAAGGGAGAATGCAGGCCTGGCTTTGTCCAAAGGCACATCCGCCAAACCAATTTCGGTGACCCAGCCTGAATTGGCCGTGCCGTTGTTGCGGCGGCTTGGAGACCAACCGTTGGTGACGACTTGGGTGGGGTCGGTAGCGCAAGGAGCCATAACACCCCCGGGGCACATGCAGAACGAGTAGACCCCCTTGCCCCTAACCTGTTCCACCACGGAATATGAGGCTACAGGCCAATGCTGCGGTGTTTCGCTTCGAAGTCTGTACCTCCACTTGTTGACGAGCTCTTGGGGATGTTCCAGCCGAACCCCCATGGCAAGGGCTTTGGGTTCCAAGCTTAAGCCGCAACGATCCAGCATTTCATAGACATCTCTTGCCGAGTGACCTGTGCACAGCATCATGTAGTCCAAGGGTATTCGTTGACCATCCTGCAGGACCAGGGCTTTGATCCCGGACTTATCGATATCAAGGTCCTCTACCCTGCTGCCAAAACGAAAACATCCGCCTGCAGCTTCTATCCACTGCCTGGCCGTTTGGATAAGGGCCGGTAATTTGTTGGTCCCAATGTGCGGGTGCGCTTCATAAGCAATTTCCGGGGGAGCACCCAATTCGATCAACAAACGAAGGACCGAGTCAATATCCCCTCTTTTGTTGGAGCGCGTGTACAACTTCCCGTCGCTGAACGTACCGGCCCCGCCCTCTCCAAAACAGTAATTGGAGTCCGTATTTAGATGACCTTCCCGGCTTAATAAGGCGACATCACGACGGCGCTCTCGGATGGCCTGGCCCCTTTCCAAAACAATTGGACGCCAACCATATTCCAAACAACGCAATGCCGCAAAAATCCCTGATGGGCCAGCCCCTATGATGTGCAATTCAGGAGCATTGGGCCCTAATTGCTGAGGAACAAAGGGATGTCCACGGCCCTTGCTGGCCTCAATGCTTGAAGAAGAAGTAAATCGTATCAAAGCCCTGGCCCCTGACCCTCTGGCGTCCAAGCTGCGGCGTAAAATGGTCAAGCCCCCTGAAATCTCGGAAGCATACCGATCCTCCATAAGCGCTTGAAGGTTGGGATAGCCCAGCGTATGGGGGGCATAGGCCTCTGCAGGATCCAGATATATTTCGTGAACACTCATTTTGACCCAAAATTGCATCCCAAAGGCCCTCGGTGAGCACATGCCGTTAAAGCAGGGTTATCCACAAGATTAAAGCCGTTTTGAACTGGTTTCAATGGATTATCCACGGCCAAGGGCCATTTGTTCACCTTCAAAGTCAGTTTGTGGAATGAATCCCTTAAAAGAAATGGAAATAACAAAAAACAACCTTGAAGAAAAGATTAAGTTTGTGGCATGGAAAGTTCGAACTACATGCTCAAGAAACGCGGTCTAACCCGTGGCAATCTCAACCCTCTTCCGATGGGGATGGGAAAAATACCACCGCAAGCCATCGAGATTGAGCAGGCTGTTCTGGGAGCCCTTATGCTCGAAAAAGAAGCCTTGTCCCAGGTCATCGACCTGCTCCATCCCGAGGTGTTCTACCACGACAAAAACCGATGGACTTTCGAAGCCGTTCGATCCCTCTTCGAGAAATCCGAACCTGTGGATCTGCTCACGGTAACCCAAGAACTAAGGTCCATTGGACGCCTTGAAGAAATTGGCGGTCCCTATTACCTCACCGAACTCACCAACAGGGTCAGTTCCGCAGCCAACATTGAATTCCACGCTCGACTACTCCTGGAGAAATTCATCCTCCGGGAACTCATTCACCTTTCAGGCGAGATGGGGACCGAAGCCTTCGATGATACCGTTGATGTTTTCGAATTGCTGGACCGTTGCGAAACCCGCCTCTTTGGAATCGCAGACCGTAACATACGTCGTAACGGAGATGGCATTCAGAACCTGGTGCAGAAAGCCATTAAGCAAATCGAAGCTATTTCCAAGCAAGGCGATGGCTTATCGGGAATCCCTTCCGGGTTTACCGCCTTGGATCGGCTAACCTCCGGTTGGCAAAGGGGTAGCCTTAACATTATCGCCGCCAGACCGGGTATGGGTAAGACGGCATTTGTCCTTGGACTTGCCCGTAATGCTGCAGTGGACTACCAGCAAGGGGTGGCCTTCTTTTCCCTTGAAATGTCCGGGATTGAATTGATCAACCGATTGCTTGCCGCCGAAACAGAAATTGAGGGCGAAAAACTCAAAAAGGGTAAACTTGCCAACCACGAGTGGATTCAATTGACCAGCAGAACGGATAGCTTGACCCGGGCCCCGCTGTTCATTGACGATACGCCCCAACTAACCCTCTTTGAACTTCGTGCCAAAGCGAGACGCCTGAAATCGCAACACAATATACAACTTATTGTGATCGACTACCTCCAATTGATGGGCGGTGGCTCCAACGATGCCTCCGGAATGAACCGCGAACAGGTCATCGCCTCCATTTCCCGAGGCCTGAAAGCCTTGGCCAAGGAGCTTGATATCCCTGTGATTGCCTTGAGTCAGTTAAGCCGACAGGTCGAAGTCCGCGGTGGTAACAAAAAACCAATGTTATCCGACTTACGTGAATCCGGGGCCATTGAACAAGATGCCGACATGGTCATGTTCATTTACCGACCCGACTACTACAAGATGGAGGGGGAATCGTATCCAGATCAGGCACAAATCATTGTTGCCAAGCACCGTAACGGCCAAACCGGCGAAATTGATTTGCGCTTCCAAGAGCGCTTTGCCCGATTTGTCAACCCAGGGCCCTTTGGGGGAGGCCATGATACAGCCTTGGGTCGTCGCGACCCGCACGAACCCAAAGACCCCTACGGTGGTGGAGAACAAACCTTTCCTTCGCGGTTAAACGATATGGAAAGCGAGGCCCCTCCTTTCTAATCCGCTAACACAAGCTGATTATTCCGTGATTGAACTGACGCGTTCATTTCCAGAAATCATCTTCCCCCCATCTTGGGATAATTTCCTTGGAAACCCGGGCATGAACCTGCTCCGAAAGCCTTTGGGAAATCTTTGCCAAGCCCTGGACGCCGGGAAGAAAATCTACCCTCATTCATCACGCTTGTTCAGGGCTTTCGAACTCGTGCAGCCCGAGGCGGTACGGGTGGTGATTCTGGGCCAAGATCCTTACCATGGGCCACATCAGGCAAACGGTTTGGCCTTTGCGGTGGATCAGAGTCAAGACCCTCCCCCCTCTTTACGCAATATTCAAAAAGCTCTCGAAAATGACCGGCTTGCATGCCGAAGCGAAGGCTTGGAATCCCTTATGAACGGTCCGGTTGATTGGGGCAGAGGTGATCTGGAAGCCTGGGCTGGGCAGGGTGTTCTTCTGATGAATGATGTACTCACCGTGGAAGATGGCTGTCCGGGCGCTCACCGGTCTTGGGGATGGTCACTGTGGACCGAATACGTCATCCATACTTTGCAGTCTTCCCGGCAAGGCCTTGTATGGATGCTTTGGGGCAAGGAAGCTCAAAGGCATCATGCAGGCCAACTTACCCCAGAAGCCTCTGTTCATCATCTTATGCTTACCGCTCCCCACCCTTCACCCCTCTCAGCTTATCGGGGATTCCTCAATTGCAGGCACTTTTCCAAGGCCAATCGCTTTCTCTCATCCTATCTTTGAGCAATGTCTTTGAGCAATGCCTAGCCAACCCTTACCCTTCGCCGAACCGCTTCAATGGACCTCCAAGCGAGTTGCTGAACTGGAAGAATCCCAGACCCTGGCCATGGCCGCCCGTAGCCGGGCCTTGACCGAACAGGGTTTTGAAATTATTAATTTGAGTCTTGGTGAACCGGATTTTGATACCCCGGCGCATATTCAAGAAGCTGCTTGTCAAGCCATCCACGACAATTATTCGCGTTACACTCCCGTTGCGGGTTATGCCGATTTGAGAAAAGCGGTGGTTCACAAGATGGAACAAGTCCTGCAGTGGAAGGTTAGTCCTGAACAAGTTCTTTTCAGCACAGGAGCGAAACAGAGTTTGATCAATGTTCTGTTGGCGGTGCTCAATCCAGGGGATGAGGTTCTGCTACCGGCACCCTACTGGGTGAGTTATACCGGGATGATTCAAATGGCAGAGGCCAAAGCGGTGGTTCTGCCGTCCAGTGCAGAATCCGGTTATAAAATCAGCGCAGAGGCTTTGGAAGCGGCCATCACACCGCGGACGAGGATGCTCCTCTATTCGTCGCCCTGCAATCCCAGCGGTGCCGTCCTTCAAAAGGAGGAGTTGGAGGCATGGGCTGCTGTGTTACGAAAACATCCCGGAATTCTGGTTGTATCGGACGAGATCTACGAACATATACGTTTTGAAGGATCGCATTGCAGCATGGTCCAA
This sequence comes from Sphingobacteriia bacterium, assembly GCA_009927485.1. Classification (GTDB taxonomy): domain Bacteria; phylum Bacteroidota; class Bacteroidia; order UBA7662; family UBA7662; genus SYHX01. The sequence continues at coordinate 51,273 of RFMW01000160.1, read as the reverse complement.
TGCCCAGGGATGGCCGATCGTACGGTCGTGGTGAACGGCATGTCCAAGGGATTTGCCATGACCGGGTGGCGATTGGGTTACGCAGTGGCACCCCTTGAAGTGGCCACGGCCTGCGTTAAACTCCAAGGGCAGTTCACCTCGGCTACTTGCTCGATTGCGCAGCGTGCTGCACTGGCCGCCCTCCAAGGCCCCATGCACGATACCCAACGCATGTGCGATGCGTTTCGTGATAGAAGAGATTTGGCAATAGCCGAAACAGCCGATCTGCCCGGCTGGGATTGCCCGGTGCCAGACGGCGCCTTTTACCTTTTTCCCAACATTTCGACCTGGTTTGGAGCAATCTGGCAGGGCAAACCCATCGGCAATGCCGAGAGGTTGACCGAGTTCCTCTTGGAAGAGGCAAGGGTTGCGACCGTATCCGGAGACGCCTTTGGCTCGCCGGAATGCATACGCTTGTCCATCGCCTGTTCGGAAGCCCAAATCAAAGAAGCGATGGTACGCATTCGCCTAGCCTTTCAGCAATTACTTTCCCAAAATTCCCTTGATCAAGGTTCCTGACTTTGACCGTATTCAGGTAGCGGTTGCTGGTGACTTAATGCTTGACACCTATTGCATTGGGACCGTCAGACGACAATCCCCCGAGGCTCCAGTAGAGGTCCTGGATTGGGAAAATCGAATAGACCGTGCCGGGGGTGCTGCCAATGTGGCTTTGAATATCATGGGATTGGGCGGGAATGCTCAACTTACCGGATGGATCGGCAAAGACGCTGAGGGAAGCATCATTCGGGATTTGTTGCAACAAAATCACATTGCCGCTCACGGCCTAATGGAATTGGGCGAATACCCCACGACCCACAAAACCCGTTACCTCCATGGCTCCAGGCACCTTTTGCGGGTTGATCACGAAAGCAGAGTTAAGGCCTCTGAAGAATTGATGGCAAGGCAATTGGAAGTTTTGGGCAAGGTCTTGAACGATTGCCAAGCCATTGTTTTGCAGGATTACGAAAAAGGCTATTTCAACCCCCATAATATCCCGTCTATCCTATCCTTGTGTGAGCAATACAAAGTTCCCGTGGCGGTGGATCCCAAAAAAGATCAATTCTGGTTATTTCAAGGGGTGGATTTGTTCAAACCCAACCTCAAGGAATTGTCCGAGGCCTTGGGAAGGAAAATATCGCTGGAAGGAGATGACTTGCGAACAGCTTGTCAGGAGGCAAGGGATCGTTTGGGGTGCAGGATCTTGATGGTGACCTTAGGGGATCAAGGAGTTGCCGTATTGGACGAGCATGGTTTCTTTCGACAAGAGGGGCATCCCCGTAACGTGGTCGATGTATGCGGTGCCGGAGATTCGGTCATTGCCGCTGCAGCCTGTGCTTTGGCTTTGGGGCTTGGATCGGAAGACATGGCCGCCTTAGCCAATTTGTGCGGTGGTTTGGCCTGCGAGCGTTCAGGTACCCATCCTGTCACCCTGGCACAAATTCACGAGTCCCTAAATCAACCGGTCACTTGATCCTCAAATCATCTTGAATTTGATTGCCTTGGTCATACCCTAAATTCAGCTATGTCTTTGTTCCAATCGTTCGGTTTTCTTCAATTGTTACGGATCGAAAAGCCGTTGCTGCAAATCCTCCTTTGGATTCGAACCCTGGGCACCATGGCCTCTATTGGTTTAATGGTCTATTATTTCGGTTTCCCGATGACCGTCCAAGGCCAATTCAAGATCATCGAATGGCAAAATTCACTCCTAGGGGTATTTGCCTTAAGTTTTGTTATTCGTTGGCTTTTTGCCCGCTTTGAACGGAGTTTTCTTCAGGTCTCCTCCCTTGAAACGCTGCTGCTTGGGCTCTGGTGTGCCGAAGGATTGTGGGCGCTTATGGGGCGCCCTTGGTTTGCCGAGTTTACCCGAAACTATGCAGATTTACTGCCCTATGCATGGTTTGTGCATACCTTGGCCATTGGCCTCGCGGGTTTGGAGCTGATCCGACTGAGCAATTCGGTGGTCACGGTTCGGCTTAAACCTGCAGCGACGTTGATGGTCTCGTTTATAGTCCTGATTGGCATCGGAACAGGCCTGCTGATGTTGCCCCAAATGAGTCATAGGGCAGGATCCTTACCCTTCGCGGATGCATTGTTTACGTCGGTTTCGGCAACTTGTGTTACAGGGCTGAGCACCATCGATGTGGGATCGACGCTCACCTTCAAAGGGCAATGCGTGCTCCTGGCCTTGATTCAATTGGGCGGCATTGGCATCCTGACCTTTGCGACTTTTTTTGCATTGTTTCTCAAAAAGGGGGTTGGCATCTCGCATCAGGCTATGATCAAAGACTTCATGTCGGAAGAAAGTCTGTTCGATGCCAAGAAACTCTTGGGACAAATCATCTTCTATTCCCTGTTCTTGGAAATGGGTGGTGCCGCCTTGATATACCTTTCTTGGCCCTTGGAATCCCCCATGTATTTCAATGCTTTGGATAAGGCATTCCACTCCATCTTCCATGCTGTATCGGCCTTCAACAATGCAGGATTCTCCCTTTATACCCTGGGTTTGGCGGAGCCTTTTCTCCACCATGCCCCGGTTTTGCGAATCCTGATCGCATTGCTGATTATTTTGGGTGGGTTGGGCTTCCCGGTCCTGCGGGATTTGTTCGGATACCATCAAATCCGAACCCGGCTGAATACGCCTTGGAAGAAATGGAAACTTTCCACTCGAATTTCGGTGTGGACCTCTGTGTTCCTTTTGCTGGTTGGGACGGTAGTTTTCTTGATGTTGGAGCAACAATCCGGGGGAACACTTCTTCATCACCGTGGGTTTTATGCTTGGGTTGATGCATTTTTTGCTTCAGCTTCCGCAAGAACTGCGGGCTTCAACACCTTGGATGTGATGGCCTTTGGTGTGCCGACCTGCCTGCTCATGATTTTCCTCATGTTTATTGGTGGGGGCTCCGGATCCACTGCCGGAGGGATTAAAACCTCTACGTTTACCTTGCTGGTTCTGGCGGTGTGGTCCACCATACGTAACAAAAAACAATTGGAACTTGGCGGTCGTTCCATTCCTTTTGATTTGTTAAACAAAGCCTATACCATCTTTTTCTTTGCGGCCACTTATATTTTTGGATGCAGCTTTGTTTTGGCCATCCTCGAACCCGGTATCCCCATCCTGGACTTGGTCTTTGAAGAGGTTTCGGCCTTTTGCACCGTTGGCTTAACCAGAGGACCGACCATGGAAATGGGTCAGGCCGGCAGAGCTATTTTGATGCTTTCCATGTTCGTGGGCAGGGTAGGTACCTTGACACTGGCCTTTGCATTGGCTTCCAAGAGCGAGAACCAAGCGTACACCTATCCCAAGGCCCATGTCCTGATTGGTTGAGGCATCGCGGTTCTTATACCTGCCTCATGGCTTCGACGGGATCCATACGACCCGCACGCAATGCCGGCCAGATTCCGGCCACCAGCCCAATCACCGATGAAATTGCGGCCGCCATAAACACATTATGCCACAAGAGCGTCAATTCCAAATCCATGAATGCGTTCAATGCCGCCACAAGGCCCGCGACGGCGAGTAGGCCCATCATTCCGCCCAACAAACTTAGGACCACCGATTCCAACAAGAACTGCAGGATGACAAAGGAGCGTTGCGAACCCAAGGCCATTTGCACTCCGATTTGCGGGGTCCTTTCGTAAACCGATACAAACATGATGTTGGCGATTCCAAAACCTCCAACCAGCAAGGAAAATCCTCCTACTATCCAACCGATAATCCCAATCGTTGCAAAAGTGGCCTGCAATTGATTCGCAAGCAAGGAAAGTTGATTCAGTGCAAAATTATCCTCCCGGCGAGGAGATAATCGTCGTATGGATCGCATTCTGCCCCGTAATTCTGCCTTGAATTCTTCGAATGGAATTTGACCTTTGGGCTTGGCCATGAGCAGAGGATAATAATCTTCAAAGCTTTGTCCTTTGACTTTACGCAACCAATTTACAGGCAACAGGATGGCCTCATCCAAACTGGTGTTGATGGAGTTGTTACCTTCTTTGCGGATGACCCCCAAAACTGTGGCGCTTTGCCCCAAACAACGAACCCTTTGGCCTAGGGCTCTATCGGCAGAACCAAAGAGCTCCTGTGCGATACCTGAACCCAAGAGAACCACCCTGGCCCCGGTATTGGACTCCGAGGGGTGGAAGAATCGGCCATTCTCCAACTCAAATTCCCGTAGTTCCGGGTAAAGCTGACTCACGGCCAAGGCTTTGATCTTGGATAATTCCTCACGGCCACCTTTGATTCGATCCATTTCGAAATCCACAAAAAGTGCGATTTCGGCCTTGCCTTCGCTTCGCTTTTGCAGTTCTTGAAACTCCCGGTAGGATGGTTGAGGCCTGGACATGTATTTCCACCAAGGATATTCGGAATTGAAGGCCCATGGCCATTTCTCCACATAAATAACCTCGTTCCCCAAGTTGGAGAGGGAATTCTTGAACTTGAGTTCCCAGGAATCCACCAAGGTGAAAACCGTGATTACCGTAAAAATCCCTATGGATATCCCCAACAAGGACAAAAAGGTACGAAGACGGTTGGACCACAAGGAAAACAAGGCCATCCGGGACCCCTCCACCAGTGGAAACCACAGAATTCGTAAGGAACTTGGTACAGCCATTTCGTTGAGGGATTAGCGCCTCAAGTTTACATTATCTTTGCGTTTTCTTACCCAAAAACTACCCAACGCCTTGAAATTATCGGAATTTAAGTTCGACCTGCCCTCCAGCCTCATCGCCTCCAAGCCCCTACCCAACAGGGATGACTCCAAAATGATGGTGGTGGACCGCAAGACCCAGACCATCGAGCACCGGAAATTCAGGGATATTCTGGATATCTTCCAAGAAGGGGATAGCTTGGTCCTTAACAATTCCAAGGTATTCAGGGCCAGAATGTACGGGAACAAAGAAAAAACTGGGGCCATGATTGAAGTCTTTCTGTTGAGAGAGCTCAATGGAAGCATGCGCATGTGGGATGCCCTGGTAGATCCAGCCCGCAAAATTCGAGTGGGCAATAAATTGTACTTCGGAGAGCATGACGAATTGGTGGCCGAAGTCGTCGATAACACGACCTCAAGGGGCAGGACCATTCGCTTTATTTTCGACGGCGATGACGAGGGTTATCGTCAAGCCCTGTTTCAATTTGGAGAGACACCCTTGCCCAGAGAATTAGGCAGAGACGTACTGCCGGACGACGAACAACGATACCAAACCATTTTTGCTTCCCGAGTAGGTGCCGTCGCCGCCCCAACCGCTGGAATGCACTTCAGCCCTGCGGTGCTTAAACACATGGAACTAATTGGGATTGAGGCCCCTCAAATTACCCTGCACGTTGGGTTGGGTGTCTTTAAGCCTGTAGAAGTTGAAGACCTCACCAAGCACAAGCCTGAGTCTGAATTCTTTGAGGTGGATGAATCCGCTGCAGCTACCATCAACCGAAGCCTGGAACACAAACATCGGGTTTGTGCCGTGGGAACCACTACCTTGCGGGCCTTGGAAGCCTCGATGTCTGCTGGACGGAAAGTTAAACCCACCACCGGCTGGACGGACAAATACATGTTTCCACCTCATGACTTCAAACTGGCCGATTCTTTACTCACCAATTTTCAACTCCCCGAATCCACCTCGTTGATGATCGCTTCATCCTTTGCGGGGAAAGATTTCCTGAAAGAAATTTACAAGGTCGCCATTTCCAAGAAATACCGCTTCTTCGCCTACGGAGATGCCTTGTTAATCCTTTAATCAATACCTATGGAATGGTTAATTTCCTTGCTGACCTTGACGGTTCTGGAAATCGTTTTGGGTATAGATAACATTATTTTTATTACCATTCTTACCGATAAATTGCCCAAGGCTGATCGGCTAAGAATTCAACGCATCGGCTTGATTTTGGCTCTTGTCTTTCGGGTTGGTCTCCTGCTCAGTATTTCTTGGCTAATGGGGTTGACCCAACCCGCCTTTGGGCTGATGGGTTGGGAACCCTCGGCCAAAGATTTGGTTCTCCTCGCGGGTGGTTTGTTTCTGCTCGCCAAAACCACCTCGGAATTGCATTCCAAGGTCAACCACCTGGAGCATTCCGGTTCCAAGAACCCTCCTGCCATGGACCATGGTTCCGATGAGGACTCCTCGAAAATTCTAGCCTCCACCAAGGCCAGAGCATCCAAGCGCCGAATGGCCACGGGGATTATCATCCAAATTATCCTTATTGATTTGGTCTTCTCCTTTGACTCCATTCTCACCGCTGTCGGGCTGAGCGATCAAATTCAAGTGATGATTGCCGCGGTGATTATTTCCATGATGGTTATGCTTGCGATGGCAGAATCCATCGGTCAGTTTATACAAAAACAACCCTCCTTGCAGATCTTGGCCTTGTCCTTCCTTATGCTCATCGGATTTATGTTGCTGATTGAGGGTTTTCACTTCGAAGTGCCGAAAGGATACCTCTATTTCGCCCTGGCATTTTCCACTTCGGTTGAATTGTTACGCCAGCGTTTTGAACGCAAGCAACCCAGGCAGCAAGATTAATTCATCGAAGGATCATTGCCATCATAGCAATGCGATGATTGGGCAATTCCCTGGGCTAAATCCTCAGTATTCGTCTTCGTTGAAGAAGAAATCGTCTTTGGTGGGGTAATCAGGCCAAATTTCTTCGATCGTCTCGTAGGGTTCACCATCGTCTTCGAGTTCTTGCAGGTTCTCGATCACCTCCATAGGTGCACCCGACCGTATGGCGTAATCGATGAGCTCATCCTTGGTGGCTGGCCAAGGGGCATCTTCGAGATGGGAGGCTAATTCCAGGGTCCAGTACATAGGTTAGGGATAGGCGTGGGATTGTTCGGCAAATATAAAAATTCTAATTAAACTCACAAGCCCCTCGCTCAAAACAACGAAAGGCTATTAATTCCGTCAAAGTTGCCCAGCGCGAGGGTTCCAAACATGGGCCTCAATCCCTTGAGAACGTAATATTTCGCGAGCCAGGACGAAGAAGTAATCCGATAGTCGGTTGAGCGTCACCACGACGGGCTCCAACCTTGTAGCTTGGTCAGGCATGGCGACCTTGAGCGAAACCACGGCCCTTTCGGCCCTGCGGCAGATCGTACGAACTACTTGGGCCATGGCCGAGGCAGGATGGCCACCCGACAAGATAAAGTTCCTGAGCGGCTCCAAGGCGGCGTCCATTCGGTCCATCTCGGCTTCCAACCGACCTACCAAACGGATGTTCATTGCCGGTAATTTCCATGTCTCCACTTCGGCCTGATTCTCGGCAGCCAAATGCGACCCCATGCTAAAGAGCTCCTCCTGAATTTCTCCCAGGAAGGCACGGTGGGAGCTCAATGCTTCCTGCTCCTTGAGAAGACCAATCCAGGCATTAAGTTCGTCCAGTGTACCATAAGCCTCCAGGCGCGGATCCGATTTGGATACCCTGCTGCCACCAAGGAGCGAACTGCTACCGGAATCACCCGTTTTGGTGTAGATCTTCATGGTCCTGATTTAGGGTAAGAGCATCCGATTCGATGCGGCCATCTTTGAGGCGGACCATACGGTGCGCATGCCTTGCAATATCCTCTTCGTGGGTAACCAGCACAATGGTATTCCCTAATGCATGGATTGATGCAAACATTTCCATGATTTCCACCGAAGTTTTGGAATCCAAATTGCCCGTAGGTTCGTCCGCGAGAATCAAGGAAGGTTTGTTGACGAGCGCCCTTGCCAAGGCTACCCTTTGCCGTTGTCCTCCCGATAGTTCGTTGGGACGGTGCCCTACCCTGTCTTGCAAACCGACCTGCTTAAGGACATCATGCGCCCGCTCTCTACGCTCAAGTTCCGTAACCCCTGCATAGACCAAGGGCAATGCTACATTGTCCAATGCCGTTAGACGGGGTAACAAATTAAAGGTTTGGAATACAAAGCCAATTTCGCGATTCCGAATTTCGGCAAGGCGATTGTCGCTGAGACCCGCAACATCTTGTCCGTTAAGCCAATAAGAGCCTGAGCTTGGAGAGTCCAAACAGCCAATCAAGTTCATTAACGTGGACTTGCCTGAACCGGAGGGACCCATCAGGGCCACATATTCGTTGCGCTTGATTTGCAAATCGATACCCCGAAGTGCATAAATGGTCTCATCGCCCATGCTGTACAGGCGTTGTATTCCCTCCAAGGAGATTAGAGCATTGTTGGGTAACATCAATTGGTTTTCTTGACCACCTTGGGCACTCGGAAATAATCCGAATCGGAAGCAGGAGCATTGGCAAGGGCTTCTTGATGCGATATGGTCTGAACAACCCTGTCCTCTCTTGGCGCAAGGCCTTGTTCGTTCATGTACACCAAAGGCTCTATACCCTCGGTAGGAACGGAATCAATAATTCGTGCATATTCGAGAAAACGATTCATATCGGCCAACATGGCGTCGGCTTTGTCCGGATCAAATTCCAAACGAGCCAAATGGGCGATACGTTGCAAGGTTTCGAGATTAACTTTCATGGGCAATCAACTTTCATGGGCAATCAAATCGTGACGGATCAATTCGTAACATTTGTTTTTGAGGGCCTTCTCATCGCCGAAGAAGGTCTCGGGAACCTGGGGCTCCAAAATGTGTACCCGGCATGGACCGGGGCGTAGAAAATGTCGTGGGCATTCGGGCAATATTTTCCATGTATCGGGCAAAGATACGGGCAAGACGGTCGCACCTTGCTGAAGGGCAACCGCAAACGGTGAGGAGCGAAAAGCGGTCATCGCAGGAGCTTGGCCCAAGATCCCACCTTCGGGAAAGACCACGACGGCAGACCCGGCTTTCCAAAACTCCTCCACCCTACGGTAGGCCTTCATGGATCCCTGGGCGCTGGAGCGTGGAATTGCAATATCCATCGTTCGAAAGAAATGACGGAAAAAGGGGAAGCGCAACAGTTCAGCCTTGGCCACAAAATGCAGGTCCAAAGGCAAGGCCGCCACCAAGATCGGAATATCCAGATAAGAAAAATGATTGGCCACTATCATCAGTTTGGGGCAAGCTTCCGGGACCTTCCCTACGGTTTGCACCCGAATTCCAAAAAGCATGGCTATACTCTTGGCCCAGACCACCCTCCAACGCTGCCCCCATCGATAACGCGAAGCTTTGGCCATGGTCCAACGAAAAAAAGGATAAGACAAAGCAAAAAACAAGACAAAGTAGGCCAAGCATAAATAGGCCCGAAATCGGTAATATCGAAAAGCAAAAGGTCGCTGACGGTACTGCGCATAAAGCTGAGCGACATCCCGTGCCCGGGAGTGGATTCTGCTGCCCTTGTTCTGTAGCATGTGCGTTAAGGTAAGGCCTAAATTCAGTATTTTGCAGGCATGATCAAAGTCGTCTCCGGGATTCGTTCCACCGGGCAATTGCACCTGGGTAATTACATGGGTGCCTTGCGTCAATTTGTAGGCATGCAATCCCGGATGGATTGCTATTTCTTCATTGCGGATTACCACGCCTTAACGACCCACCCCGAGCCCAACCAAGCGAAGCAACGGGTGTATACGGTCCTGGCTGAATACCTGGCCGCAGGTTTAAACCCGGAACAATGCACTCTTTATGTTCAAAGCGATGTGCCCGAAACCGCGGAGCTGTACCTGCTTCTGAACATGCACGCCTACGTTGGGGAATTGGAACGCTGCACCTCCTTCAAAGACAAGGTCCGTTCTCAGCCTGACAATGTCAATGCAGGCTTGCTGACCTACCCCGTCTTGATGGCGGCCGATATTCTTTTGCATAAGGGAGAATCGGTGCCTGTGGGCAAGGACCAGGAACAGAATTTGGAAATGGCCAGAAATTTCGCTCAGCGCTTCAATCATTTTTACCAAACCACCTGCTTCCCCGAACCTCAGCCTTATCGCGATCGAAGTCAAGATCTCGTTAAAGTTCCTGGTTTGGATGGATCCGGCAAAATGGGTAAATCCGAAGGGGCAGGGAATGCCATCTTCCTGGCCGAGGACCCCGCCTCCGTTCGCAAAAAGATCATGCGTGCAGTGACCGACACCGGTCCCACGGTTTCCGGTTCAACCCCTGAAGGAGCGGTGGCCAATTTGTTTCAACTGTTGGAGATTGTGTCAACCCAAGAAGTCGTTACCCAATTCAGGGAGGCATATGCCGACTGCAGCATACGGTACGGAGATCTCAAAAAACAATTGGCCGAGGATATGATTCTGTACCTTGCCCCGTTACGCGACAACATTTTGAACCTACAAAGCAAGCCTTCGGAATTGGAGGAAATTCGACGTATGGGCGCGGCCAAAGCCAAAGCCTCCGCCCAAAGAACCTTGCAGGAAGTTAGAAGCCTGATGGGCTTTTGAGTAGACCTTAAACCGGTTTTCATTCGAGGTGAATTAGGATTATCTTCGTTACCAAGTCAAGCCGATTAGAAATGAGTAAACATATTGCCATCGCTGGAAACATCGGGTCCGGTAAAACCACCCTCACCGAAATGTTAGCCCAGCATTATGGATGGGAGCCTCATTTTGAAGAGGTCGATCAAAATCCCTACCTCAACGACTTCTACGAAGACATGCAACGTTGGTCCTTCAACCTGCAAATTTATTTCTTGAATTCCCGCTACAGACAAAACCGTGAGATGTTCGCCAAAGACCATAACACGGTGCAGGACAGAACGATTTACGAGGACGCCCATATTTTTGCCCCCAATCTGCATGCCATGGGGCTTATGAGCAGCAGGGACTTTGATAATTATACGCGACTTTTTGAAGCCATGAGCAGCCACTTGCAGAAACCGGATTTGTTGATCTATCTGCGTGCATCCGTTCCTACCCTGGTTCGTCAAATCCAAAGGCGTGGTCGCGAATTCGAGGATAATATTCGATTGGATTACCTCAAGCGCCTTAACGAACGTTACGAAGCATGGATTGAAGGGTACACCGATGGCAAACTGCTCATTATCCCCGTGGATCAAATCAACTTTGCAGACAAACCCGAAGATTTTGGTCAAATCCTTCTCAAAATCGAGTCCGAATTGGGGGGGCTTTTTTAAACGCCCCCATACCCAACCGCTTCCCTTAAACCCGCTCAACTTCGCACCCAAAAAAAACGGGCCTTGCTTGGAGGCAAGACCCGTAGGTGATTTGGACTTTCGAACGGTGACTTAAGGAGCAGGGACCGCTTGTTCGGAGGCCGGCGCCTGTTCAGCGGCAGGCACTTCTTCGGCAGGGGCTTCCATGCCCTCAACCGATTCGATGGCGGCAGGTTCCGTCATTTCGACCGACTTGACTTTGTCTTTGTCAACCAAGGCTGGAGCCATCACGAGGGCCACCACCGATATGAGTTTTAACAAAATATTCAACGAAGGCCCGGAGGTGTCCTTGAAAGGATCACCCACCGTATCGCCTACCACCGCCGCTTTGTGCGGATCGGATTTTTTGTAGTAGGTTTTGCCGTTGATCTCGACACCTTCTTCGAACATTTTTTTGGCATTATCCCAAGCGCCGCCGGCGTTGGATTGGAAGATCGCCATCAAGACCCCGGAGACGGTCACACCGGCCAGCATGCCCCCCAATGGCTCGGCGCCAAAAATAAAGCCTACCACCACAGGGACCACAACAGCCAATAAACCAGGCAGAACCATTTCACGAATGGCGGCCTTGGTCGAAATCTCAACACATTTTCCGTACTCAGCAACCCCATCGGCTTGATGGAAAATTGCTTGGTCTTCGGCGGACCAATCCTTAAGCTCTTTGTCCCCGTTACGACGCATGGCGTCCAAGGCGGCCTTAAGGGCTGGGATGGTATTGAATTGACGACGCACTTCTTCGATCATGGACATGGCTGCACGTCCAACGGCACCCATTGCCATCGCCGAGAAGACAAAGGGCAACATGGCTCCAATAAACAAGCATGCAATCACATTGGCCTTGGAGATATCGATGCTTGCAATACCCGCCGAAGACATGTAGGCTCCAAACAAGGCCAAAGCCGTCAAGGCCGCCGATGCAATGGCAAAACCTTTCCCAATTGCGGCGGTTGTGTTCCCTACCGCGTCCAGTTTGTCGGTACGCTGACGAACTTCTTTGGGGAGTTCACTCATTTCGGCAATACCTCCGGCGTTATCCGAAATAGGGCCGTAAGCATCCACCGCCAATTGAATACCGGTATTGGCCAACATCCCCACGGCAGCAATAGCGATCCCGTACAAACCCCCAAAATGAAAGGCCCCGATAATGCTGGCCGCAATCAACAAAATAGGAATAGCAGTGGACATCATTCCCACCCCAAGACCAGCAATAATATTGGTCGCAGCTCCCGTAGAGGACTGACGTACGATGGACAAGACAGGCTTCTTCCCGGTTCCGGTATAGTATTCGGTGATAAGTCCCACGAGTACGCCGGCAACCAATCCAATAATGGTTGCATAAAAAATACCCATCGCGGTATAGTGATTGCCACGCTCTGGATCAGCCCAAGCGTACAGGGGATCTTTGAACCACCATTCGGCGGGCAGCATCCACGTTATTATAAAGTAGGAGGCCACAATCATGAGCCCTGACGAGAGAAATTCCCCCATGTTCAGAGCCTTTTGAGGATCACCCCCTTCGCGTGTTTTCACAAAAAAGGTCCCCAGGATGGACATGAGGATACCGGTACCGGCAAGAACCAAAGGCAGCAGAACCCCGGACAAACCGTTGAACTGATCGGCAAAGCCACCGGCCATGAAGGCGGCACCCAAGACCATGGTCCCCACAATGGAACCCACATACGATTCAAAAAGGTCGGCTCCCATACCGGCCACATCACCGACATTATCCCCGACATTGTCGGCAATGGTTGCCGGGTTCAAAGGATGATCCTCCGGGATTCCGGCTTCGACTTTACCCACCAGGTCGGCACCAACGTCGGCTGCCTTGGTATAGATACCACCACCAACGCGGGCAAAGAGGGCAATCGACGAAGCACCAAACGAAAAACCGGTGATCACCGTAATGACTTTATTCACCGAAGCCTGGTCACCTACCCCGAATTGACCTGCAAAAAAGATAAAACACAGGCTCAAGCCCAAAACCCCCAGGCCGACAACACCCATTCCCATGACAGAACCGCCCGCGAAGGCAATTTCAAGGGCTTTGGACAATCCGGTACGGGCAGCATTGGCTGTCCGTACATTGGCTTTGGTGGCTACCTGCATTCCGATAAAACCGGCCAGGCCCGAACACAGCGCACCCACCACGAAGGCAAAGCCAACCAGCGGTGAAGAGGTCTCGGCAGGACTGGTCAGCGCCAACAAAACGGCAACGCAGGCCACAAAAACGGCAAGAATCTTGTACTCGGCCTTGAGGAAGGCCATAGCGCCTTCGGCAATATGGCCGGCAATTTTACGCATTTTGGCATCACCCGGATCTTGGGCAGCCACCCATGATGACTTCCAAAAGGTGAACAGCAGTCCGGCAACCCCACACAGAGGCACCAAATAAAGAAGGGTTTGTGTACTCATAACGATTTTTTAGAAAAGCAGGCGCAAAGATAGGCCTGTGATTGGCCATTCAAGCCTCCCAAATTTTCCCGGGATTGAGCAGCCCCAAGGGGTCAAAGACGGCCTTGATGCCCTTCATGAGCTGAATTTGGACGGGGTCCATGACCAAGGCCATGTACCTCTTCTGGGACCAGCCTATACCATGTTCACCGGATACCGTGCCTCCCAATCGGTGCACCTCTTCAAACAATTCCTCGATCATGATGGGCAGGGTCTGGTTCCAGTATGGGTCGGGGTGTTGCTCTTTCAGCAAATTCACATGAATATTCCCATCACCGGCATGCCCATAACAAACCGATCGAACCCCGTACTTACGACATAAGGCTTTGACCTTGAGCATTAAAGAAGGCAACGCGGACATGGGGACCACCGTGTCTTCCTCCTTGTAGGTGGAATGAGCCCGGACGGCATGACCGATTTGCCGACGCAGTCGCCACAAGGTCTCCTTGGTATCCGCTTGATCAGCCAATCGTATTTCGCCTGCGCCTTCTTGTTCCAAAATTCCGGATAAACGTTCCGCCAGCGGGTACAGCTGGTCCAAGCTGTCTCCGTCAAGTTCAATAAGCAATTCCGCAACCACTTCGGCAGGGAATGGCATGGTGATTCCTAGAAATTTTGCAGACATTTCCAAAGCCTCTTTTTCCATGAACTCCACTGCCGATGGCCGTATCCCCGCAAGTTGTATAGCCGAAACGGCCCTGCAAGCTGATTCCAAATCATAGAAGGGAACTGAAAGCAGTAAATCAGCCCCCGGAGCGGGGATCAACTTCAGTACGGCTTGGGTAATCACCCCCAGGGTACCCTCGCTGCCCACCATCAACTGTGTAAGGTGATACCCTGTGGCGTATTTGGTCACGTTGGCCCCTGTCCAAATCAAGGAACCATCCATCAAGGCAACCTGAAGATTCAAAACATAGTCTCTGGTGGTTCCGTATTTGAAGGCATGCGGTCCACCTGCGGACTCCGCCAGGTTCCCACCCAAGGTGCATGTTCCCCTGGACGAAGGGTCGGGGGGGTAATACAGGCCAAATTCCGCTACCGACTCCTGGAGCACTTGGGTAATCACCCCCGGTTCCACGGTAACCTGCAAGTTGGCCGTATCAATATACAGAATTCGGTTTAAACGATCCGTGCTCAGGACCAAGCCACCCTTTACCGGCAATGCACCTCCGCTTAAGCCTGTTCCACCCCCTCGACAAGTCACCGGAACCTTGTACCGGTTACACAAGGCTAAAATTCGGGCTGTGTCCTCCGCGCTTCCCGGGAAGAGGACCAAATCAGGCTCGAAACAATAATCGTCGGTCTCATCCCTGCCGAATTCTTCCAAATCGTTTAATCGAACGGCATCCGATGGCATGAATGCAAGGATTTCATCCAAAAAAGACGTTGTCAAAGCCATGGGCCTAAGTTATTGAATTAATTTTGCGCTTCGACAAACCTAGCCTTTTTCCAAAGTCAAGAACCCCCTGCTGATGGCCGAAATAATCCGAATGCCCAAAATGAGTGATACGATGACCGAAGGGGTTATCGTCGCTTGGAACAAAAAAGTTGGCGACCCTGTCAAATCCGGCGATATCCTCGCGGAAGTTGAAACCGACAAGGCCACCATGGAATTGGAAAATTATGTCAAAGGCACGCTGCTTCACATCGGTGTTGAGCAAGGCCAAGCCGTTCCGGTGGATGCCATCATTGCCATCGTTGGTAAAGAAGGCGAGGACATTTCCTCTTTGTTGTCAAACTCAGGGCCAATTGACCCCTCCATTGCCCAACCTGAAGCACCATCGAATCCTGAACCCAGCGTACCTGTTGCCTCGACCGATATGCATCAAGGTTCGACCGATGACCATCGTGTTAAGGCCTCCCCACTCGCCAAAAAAATGGCAGCAGATCTCGGACTTTCATTGTCTCAAATCCAGGGGTCGGGGGACCATGGCCGAATCGTGCGTCGCGATATTGAGAATTACCAAGGATCTGCCGTTTCAGGGACCCCTCAAGCATCGGGATTGGGAACGAGCATGGATTTGAGTGCTTACCTGAACAGGGCAGCGGGTCAAGGCGAATCCTTCAAGGATCTGCCCTTATCCCAAATGCGTAAAACCATTGCAAGAAGGCTTTCCGAATCCAAAAATGCGGCGCCTCACTTCTACCTCACCATGGAAATTGACATGGACCAGGCGGTAGAAGCCAGGGCCCGGTTGAATCAAAACTCACCGGTCAAGATTTCGGTCAACGATTTGGTAATCAAGGCGGCTGCGATGGCCTTGCGGCAACATCCCGTGGTCAATTCCTCCTGGCTTGGCGATCGCATTCGACAAAACGAGCATATCCATATCGGAGTAGCTATGGCCCTGCCCGAAGGACTTGTCGTGCCGGTACTGCGCTTTGCCGACCAAAAGAATTTGGTTCAATTGGCCAGCCAATCCAAGGACTTTGCCGCCAAAGCCCGAGAAAAGAAGCTCCAACCTCAAGATTGGGAGGGTAATACCTTTACAATTAGCAATTTGGGAATGTTTGGTATCGAGGCGTTCACCGCCATCATCAATCCACCGGATGCCTGCATCATGGCGGTTGGTGCAGTTCGCGAATGCCCTGTAGTACGCAACGGACAATTGGGAATCGGACAACGCATGACCGTAACATTATCTTGTGATCATCGGGTGGTGGACGGGGCAACCGGTGCCGCCTTCCTCCAAAGCTTTGCGTTGATGCTCCGCGATCCAGTATCGATGTTGCTCTAAGCCATCGATGTTGCGTTAAGCCTTCGATGTTGCTCTAAGCCTTCTTTACCTGATTTTCTTGGGTTTCTGAGCTTGTCCTCCACCGATGATTTTGAGGACATCGCTGTAGAGCGGTTCATCGAAAACAGCTTCCAGGAAATTTCCTTGCGGGTCAAATACATAGAGGGAAGGTACATGCATGTCCCCAAAGGCCCTGTAGAAGGAACCCTCCCGATCCGCGGCCAAATAGGTGTGCGGCTTGTCTGTCAGACCAAAATCTTTGATGAAATTCCAGGCCTGGTCCTCATCGAAGCGGGTTACCCACAACCATCCTACCCGAATTTCTTTGCCGCGTAATTTTATTTTGGTGCCTGTCGGCTTCTCTCCAACGGTTGCAGCAAGGCGCCTGCAATGGGAACAATCCGGATTGAAATAAGAAACCACCAAGTATTGCCCTTTGAATTGATGCCTGGTCACCACCCCGCTTCGCCCAATCAGAGGAAATTCAAATACAGGTACCTTGGTTAAGGTTTCCTCGTTAAGCGATGGCTTGGAGTACCACCACCAAACCAAGGAAGCCAACAGACAGACGGAAGCAGTGACGAGCGCAAGGCGAAACAAACGGGTAATTTCCATGGCAGCTTTGGGGATTTGGCCCAAATTTACCTGAAGAAAGGTCTTGGTTATCTTTGACCCCTTCCATGAACAAGAACATACCTCGACGAACCTTTGCGATTATTTCCCACCCTGACGCTGGGAAAACAACCTTGACCGAAAAGTTCTTGCTTTTTGGTGGGGCAATTCAAACGGCCGGGGCTGTTAAGTCCAATAAAATTCGCAAGACCGCTACTTCCGATTTCATGGAAATCGAGAAGCAAAGGGGTATATCGGTATCCACCTCCGTTATGGGATTTGAATACGGCGGATGCAGGGTGAATATTTTGGATACTCCTGGTCACAAGGATTTCGCAGAAGATACCTACCGCACACTCACCGCGGTGGACTCGGTAATTCTGGTGGTGGACGCCGCCAAAGGAGTCGAGGAACAAACCGAGAATTTGATGCGGGTATGCCGAATGCGTGCGACACCGGTCATCGTTTTGATCAACAAGATGGACCGCGAAGGCCTGGACCCCTTTGATCTGCTGGACGAACTCGAAAACAAATTAGGTTTGACTCCTTGCCCACTCAGTTGGCCCATTGGTCAAGGCGATCGTTTCAAAGGCGTCTATAACAAGCATCGCAAACACCTGGATCTTTTTTCGGCTTCCAAGACCAGCATCGCCTCGGATATACGCAGCTTCGATGACCTTAACGATCAGCGAATTGACGACTTGCTCGGTCCATTGGCCCGCAAACTCCGTGAAGACCTGGATTTGTTGGAAGTGTATGGAGACTTTCGACAAGAAGCCTACCTCCAGGCAGCGCAAGCACCGATTTTCTTCGGATCTGCCTTGAATAATTTTGGTATTCGGGAACTTCTGGACACCTTTGTGCAGATAGCCCCTGAACCCGGACCTCGTGAAACTCGAACAGGGATCATCGAAACCCAACATCCCAAGTTAACGGGGTTTGTTTTCAAAATCCACGCCAACCTGGATCCCAATCATCGGGATCGCATCGCCTTTATGCGAATTTGTTCCGGAAAATTTGAACGTAACAAATTTTATCACCATGTCCGTTTGGACAAAAAAATCCGATTCTCCGCCCCACTCCTTTTTCAAGCGAGCGATCGCAACACCGTTGATGAGGCCTGGCCGGGAGATGTGGTGGGCCTCTACGATACCGGGAATTTCAAAATTGGTGACAGCCTAACCGAAGGAGAACACTTGTTTTTTAAGGGAATTCCTGCCTTTTCCCCGGAGCTCTTTCGCAGGGTCGAAAACCTCGATCCTTTCAAGGCCAAACAATTCGAAAAAGGCCTAAGGCAATTGACCGATGAAGGGGTGGCTCAACTCTTTGTGCAACAACCGGGGAATCGCAAAATCATCGGAACCGTAGGCGAACTGCAATTTGATGTGATTCAATTTAGACTACTTCATGAATACGGAGCCAAGGTACAGTACCAATCCCTCCCCTACCTCAAAGCATGTTGGATCCATGCCGCCAATCCTGACAAGATCGAGGATTTCTTTCAATACCGACGTGAGCATCAGGCTTTTGACAAAGACGCACGCTCGGTGTACCTGGCAGATTCTCAATGGATGTTACAAAGACTGCAAGCAGAAAATCCTGATTTGGAATTCCGATTTTCTGCCGAACTCATCTTGGAAGAATCCTCGGATGGTGCGGACGATTGAGTGATTTGCCGACGATGCAGGCCCACTAACCCAGGTAACCCCGCAATCGCTGGGTCTTGTGCATGGATCGTAAACGCCTCAAGGATCGCTCTTTGATTTGGCGAACCCTCTCCCTGGACAATTCAAAACGAGCGCTCAGCTCATCCAACCCAAGCACCGATCTTCCGCTAATCCCAAAAAAACAACGGATGATCTCCGCTTCCCTGCTTGGCAATTCACGTAAGGAAGATTCAATATCGGCAACCAACGATTCTTGTTCCATACCCAGGCCAGGTTGGAGATTTCGATCCTTATCCTCCAAACGATCCATGAGTTTAACATCCTCATCATCGGTAACGGGAGCATCCATGGATAGATGCCGTAGGGATAAAGTGGAAGTCTCGCCCACCTCCGCGGATGAAATCTCAAGCATGGCTGCGATTTCCTGATCGGAAACATCACGCTGCAATTCTTGTTCCATGCGGGATCCAAGTTTGGAGATTCTGGACATTAAGCCCACTCGGTTCAAGGGCAAACGGACCACTCTTCCTTGATCGGCAAGGGCCTGCAGGATGGATTGACGGATCCACCACACGGCATAGGAAATGAATTTGAAACCTCTGGTTTCGTCGAAGCGTCCGGCGGCTTTAATCAGGCCAAGGTTACCCTCGTTGATTAAATCACTCAATGCGAGGCCTTGGTGCTGGTATTGCTTGGCCACCGATACCACAAAGCGTAGGTTGGCGGAAACCAGCTGCTCCAAGGCTTCTGAATCACCGGCCTTGGCTCTGCGGGCTAGTTCTGCTTCACGATCCGCATCAAGAATCTCGATGCGACCGATTTCCATGAGGTATTTATCCAGAGAAATCTGGTCTCTGGATGTTATTTGGCGGATGATCTTGAGCTGTCTCATAGGTCCCCAATTTCGTTATTAGGAAACTACGACCCAAATCAGGAAAAAAAATCCCTGATAACAAAAAATAAGAAAAAATTAATCTCACTCCGAAGCGGGTGCAGCCTCCGAGGCTGAACCGCCTTCAGTACGATCGCCAAACTCAGGGCGGGGGCCACGATCACCACGTTCAGGGCGGGGGCCACGATCACCACGGTCGGGGCGAGGTCCACGCTCCGGACGGTCACCACGCTCCGGGCGGGGGGAACGTTCCGGCATTCCCTCAGGGCGGGGCAACAATGCTTTGGCCGATAACCTGAATTTGCCGGTCTTGGGATCCACTTCAACGAGCTTCACCTGCAATTCTTGACCTTCGGTGAAGACACCGTCCATGGTTTCGATGCGCTCCCAGCGGATCTCGGAAATGTGCAAGAGACCATCTTTGCCCGGCATAAATTCTACAAAGGCGCCAAAGGGCATAATCGATTTGACTTTCCCGTGATACACCGCTCCTATTTCGGGTTTGGCGGCAATGCCTTTGATTCGTGCAACCGCTTTGTCCATCCCCGCCTTATCGGCCGTGTAGATTTGAACGATACCCTGTTCTCCCTTTTCTTCAATGCTGATGGTGGAACCGGTCTCACGCTGAATTTCCTGAATGATTTTACCACCAGGTCCAATAACCGCGCCAATGAATTCACGGTCAATGGTCAATTGGGTAATGCGTGGAACATGGGGTCGATAGTCTTCACGAGGACCGGCCAAGGCTTTGCTCATTTCGTTCAAAATATGAGCTCGACCTGCAGATGCCTGGGACAAAGCCTTTAGCAAAACCTCGTACGGTAACCCATCAATTTTGATGTCCATTTGGCAACCGGTAATTCCATTGGCTGTCCCGGTCAACTTGAAATCCATATCACCCAAATGGTCTTCGTCACCGAGGATATCGGATAAGACCTTGAAGCGGTTGCCGTCGGTAATCAGACCCATGGCAATCCCGGAGACAGGAGCCTTGATTTTCACACCGGCATCCATCAATGCCAAAGCCCCAGCGCAGACCGTGGCCATGGAAGAGGACCCGTTGGACTCCAGAATGTCCGATACGATTCGAATTGTGTAGGGGCATTCTTCTTGCGGAGGGAGGACTTGTTTGAGCGAACGCATCGCGAGGTTCCCGTGTCCAATTTCGCGGCGCCCCGGCCCCCTGTTGGGACGGGTTTCCCCGGTGGAAAAGGATGGAAAATTGTAATGCAACAGAAAATTATTGTAGCCACTGATCACCGCTCCATCAATTATTTGCTCATCTTCTTTGGAACCCAAGGTCACCGAGGTCAGGGACTGGGTCTCACCACGGGTGAACAGGGCCGAACCGTGGGTGGCTGGCAAAAATCCAGCTTCGCACCAAATGGGTCGGACCTCGTCCAAACGGCGACCATCAAGGCGACGCTCCTCGTCCAAAATCATGTTGCGCATGGCACGGTACTCCACATCGTGGAAATACTTCTTAACCAAAAACTTATCCACTTCTGCACCTTCTCCCATCGAGGCCACAAAGTCCTCAAGGACTTTGCGAAAACCTGCCGAGCGCTCATGCTTGGGTGCGCCGGACTTGGCGACTGCATAAACTTTGTCGTAACAAAAGCTTTCCACGGCCTTTTGTAAGGCTTCGTCGGAGCGTTCATGGCAATAGGTACGGGTCGTGACACCCACCTTGGATCTCAGGTCCAATTGAGCTTGGCATTGCGCTTTGATGGCATTGTGCGCAACCAAAATGGCTTGGGCCAAATCTTCTTCGGAGCATTCTTTGGCCTCCCCTTCCACCATCATGACATTTTCCATCGTCGCGGCGACCATCAGGTCCATGTCCGCGGTTTCAAGCTGGGTCCGCGTTGGGTTGATGACCAATTGTCCGTCAACACGGGCTACTCGAACCTCCGAAATAGGACCATGGAAAGGGATATTGGAAACCGCAAGCGCTGCAGAAGCGGCTAAGCCGGCCAAGGCATCCGGGAGGATTTCCGCATCCGAACTAAAAAGGGTTACCTGTACTTGGGTATCGGCATGATAATCTTCCGGAAACAATGGGCGCAACGCCCTGTCAATTAAACGGCTGATGAGGATTTCATAATCCGACAAACGGCCCTCTCTGCGTTGAAAGCTCCCCGGGATTTTCCCGGTTGATGCAAATTTCTCCTGGTAATCCACCGTGAGCGGCATGAAGTCCACGTCTTCTTTGGCTTCTTTGGCGGAAACCACGGTAGCGAGCAAGCGGGTATCGCCCATGCTCAAGAGGACGGCTCCGTCGGCCTGTCTGGCCATTAGGCCCGTTTCCAAGGTGATCACCCGACCGTCCGGCAGGTTAATGGATTGAATATGCGATGTTGGTTTCATGAATACTGTTGTTTATAAAATGTTAAATTATTTGAAAAAGCCACTCCAATGCTCCAAAGAGCCCAATTTTGGGTTTGAAATTCGAACCGAAAAGGAGCGAAAAAAAAGCGGCAACAAGGCCGCTAATTTTTAGATTACCTACGAAGATTCAACTTCTCGACAATGGCCCTGTAACGAGCGATGTCAATCTGTTTGAGGTAATTCAGTAAATCCCTGCGCTTTCCGACCATTTTGACGAGGGAAAGCTGGGTGGAATAGTCTTTCTTGTTTTTCTTGAGGTGCTCGGTCAGGTGAGAAATCCTGAAGGAGAACTGGGCAATTTGGCTTTCTGCCGTGCCGGAGTCCTGAGCATTTTGGCCGTAACGGCTGTAAATCTCTGCTCTTTGGGTTTTGTCTAGGTACATTTTCCGCTTGTTTGGGGCCGCTGGTTCGGTTTTGTAGATTTTCTAGGTTAGATGAACCGATTTGGGGTATAGCCGCTGGTGAATTTTAAAATTAGGAACGCAAAGATAGTCTCTAGAGCCCGTTTTTCCAAATCAATGCCTCAAAAGATCCATGAGCCTGGCCAGGGTCTCTTTGAGCTTATGCCGTGGAACAATCAAGTCCAAGAAACCGCTCTCCAACACCGACTCGGCCGACTGAAACCCCTGGGGCAAATCTTTTTTGATGGTTTCTTTGATAACCCTTGGTCCTGCGAAGCCAATCAAAGCCCCGGGTTCTGCCAGATTGAAATCCCCTAGCATCGCGAAGGATGCCGTGACCCCGCCCGTTGTTGGGTCGGTCATTAAGGAGAAATACGGAATCCCTTCTTGGTCCGCAAGCGCCAATTTGGCCGAGGTTTTGGCCATTTGCATCAGGGAGTAGGCGGCCTCCATCATTCTGGCCCCCCCTGAACGTGAAATCACCAGGACAGGGCACTTCAAGGCCCTGGCATGGTCTATGGCTCTGGCGATCTTCTCCCCCATCACCGTGCCCATGGAACCCCCAATAAAATCAAAGTCCATGCAGGCGACCACCAAGTCGTGTCCCTCCAATTTCCCATGAGCGGCGCGAAGGGCATCCTTGAGCCCCGTCTTGGCCTTGGCATCTTCCAGGCGAGCAGCGTAGTCTTTGGTATCCACAAAGTTGAGTGGATTCAATGAAATCAGATTTGCGTCCAACTCTTGGTAAGTACCTTCATCGAACAAGATCCCAAAATAGCCCTCCGACCCCAAGCGATGATGGTAATCGCATTTGGGACATACCGAAAGATTCTCATGAAGGTCTTTGGTCAAAACCGATGCTTTGCAGGATGGACATTTGAACCATATCCCATCGGGCACCTCAAGTTTCTCCTCGGTGGAGGTGGTTACCCCTGCGGTTGAACGTTTAAACCAGGCCATTTTGATTTGCTCAATATAAGGCTAAGCGATATCCACGGATAGGTCCAAATACACATCCTGGACTTTGTGGAGCAAGTCAATACCTTCGTTCATGGGGCGTTGGAAGGCTTTGCGGCCCAAGATGAGTCCTGATCCCCCGGCTCGCTTGTTGATTACCGCCGTGGCAACCGCTTCGCTTAGGTCGTCGGCACCTTTGGACTCACCGCCTGAATTAATCAAACCCGCGCGCCCCATGTACCCGTTGGCCACTTGGTAGCGGCATAAATCAATGGGGTGATCGGTGGTCAATTGATCGTAGACCAGTTTGTGGGTTTTGCCATGTTTGGTGGCCAAATATCCGCCGTTGTTGGTGGGTAATTTCTGTTTGATGATATCCGCTTGGATTGTAACGCCCAAATGGTTGCCTTGGGAGCTCAAATCGGTGGAGGTATGATAATCAACGCCATCCACCTTGAAACCGGGATTCCTCAGGTAACACCAGAGGATGGTGGCCATTCCGAGGGAATGGGCCTCTTCAAAGGCCTCTGCGATCTCAACCAATTGCCTGCGTGATCCTTCTGAGCCAAAATAAATGGTTGCACCCACGGCTACGGCTCCCATATCCCAGGCATCGCGCACCGAACCAAACATAATTTGGTCATACTCGTTCGGATACGAGAGAAATTCGTTGTGGTTGATTTTGACAATGAAGGGAATCTTGTGGGCATAACGTCTTGCAACAGAGCCCAATACCCCAAAAGTGGAAGCAACGGCATTGCAACCGGCTTCAATGGCTAATCGAACAATATTCTCGGAATCAAAGTAGATCGGGTTGGGAGCAAAGGAGGCTCCTGCAGAATGCTCAATTCCCTGGTCCACAGGGAGAATCGAAAGATATCCGCTGCCCGCCAATCGACCGGTGCCGTAGAGGGTTTGCATACTCCTCAAAACGGGGATGGAGCGATTGGATGCCGACCAAATTCGATCGACAAAATCAGGTCCCGGCAAGTGCAAATCGGTTGCAGCGATGGTCTTGCAGCGATGTCCAAGGAGAAAGTCCGCTTGAGATCCAAGAATTTGTGAGGTTTGTGACATAGGAAGGGTAAGGATTAAGCTTATTCTAAAGCACGAAGATAAGCCCTGAGTCTTGGGCACCTGATACTAATTTTGGAGAAATGCCTGCCATGATCCATTGCCATCGGGTAACCGCACCGGATACCCTCCAAAAAATCTATACCCTCAGATCCCAAGTTTTTGTGGAAGAGCAAGGAGTAAGCCCGGAGGAAGAATTTGACATCTATGAAGAATCAAGCATCCATTGGGCGGCCACCCATGGCGATGAGGTCATCGCCTGCGCTCGCCACCGGCAAACCGAACTTGGATACAAGATCGAACGGATGGCCGTTCGTGCAGATTTCCGAAGGCAAGGAGTGGGCAGGGAGCTCTTGCTGCAAATTATGGAGGAGCTGTTGCCCGGAATTTCTGCCCTAAAGGACGGGGCAGCGGGCGTTAAAGCCCCTGAAATCTACTTGCATGCCCAGGTTCAGGCCCTCCCCTTTTACCGAAGGCTGGGCTTTGCCCAAGTGGGTGAACTTTTTTATGAAGCCGATATACCGCATTACCGTTGCGTTTATCCAGACGCTTTAAACGTTTAGCTACGATTATGAAGAGGGCAACAGCCTTGTTTGCGGTATGGAACCGGTTGGGGAGTCCGCATGGAGAGGCTTGCGGCTGGGGGCTTCGGCTGGCTTGGGCATAAGTCTCCCTGCTTGGTGGCCATGGATTTCGGCAGGTTTGGGAGTCATACAGGGCTTAAGTTTCTTGGGCGCTGTGGTTCTGGGCATAATTTGGCGAGGTTGTAACCACAGGCTCGCTTATCAATGGAGGTTGTTGCCTGGTCTTCTCTGTTGGATTAGCCTATGCACCGGACTGGCCTCCCTCCAAGGGCCCGGCCTAACATCGGTTCTTTCAAGGGATTCCCCTACCGATTATTTGGGCTCCGATTTATTGCTCATTCAGATCCATCGTCAGGACGGTGCAAGAAAATATAGAGCCATCGTTTATCAGCGATTGAAATATTGGAAGGCTGATCAGAAATGGCGTTGTTACCCCTTCCGCCACCCTATCCTTCTTAGCCTTCCTTATTCCCATCAACCCAGCGAAAAATCGGGAAAAATTTCCATAGAGGCCGGCCATCATCTCCTTATCGAAGCCACTCATTTACAGGTCATACGAGGCCCTGTACATCCCGGTCAGGCCGATTTAAGGGATTATTATCGAAGTCAAGGTCTGCAAATGGAAATCAATTTGAGCCATGGGGGTTCATACCGAGTCATCCATCAAGAGCTATGCCATGGCCAAGGAGAATATCGTACAGACCAATCTTTCAAAGTCATTTTTGGAAGATGGCAAAGCTATTGGTCCCAGCGCATGGACCTTACCATTTCGGATTCCGTGGGACGAGCCTTGTCCAAAGCGCTTTTGTTGGGCTGGAGAGTGGACCTGAGCCAAGAACTTCAAGAAGGCTTCCGAAATTCAGGCACCGTACACTTGTTGGCCGTTTCGGGGATGCATGTCTTGTTTGTCTACCAAATCCTTCAAGCGTTGATGCGAGGTCTTTACCTCCTGTTAACGGCGATTCTACCGCAATCCGTCAAGAGGCAAGATCCGCCAAAATGGCTGATATTCATGGTGTTATCAACCCTCATCTTGGCTTATGCCCTCCTTACAGGGGGAGCGCCTTCTGCCATGAGAGCCGCCATGGTGGTGATATGGATGAATTTAACCACCGCACTTTCCGGTAACAGGCATGCCTCCAGCGCGCTGGTGCTGATCGCGGTTCTGCTGATTATCCTGGAGCCTTGCTCGTGGAAAGACCCGGGTTTTCAATTGAGTTTTGGGGCCGTTGGAGGTTTGTTATGGATTTATACCCCCTTGTGGAAATTAATGCGGATGGATCAGCGGGGAATAGCGATTCGATACCCTGCTTCCCTGCTGGGGATGAGCCTGATCGCCCAGGCCGTGACCGCGCCGCTTTGTTGGTTTCATTTTGGGCAATTCCCCAACTATTTTCTGCTGGCTAACCTGTTCTTGGTCCCTTTGTCTTCGCCTTTGTTGGTTGTGGCGATCGTTTGGACTCTGACCGGAAGCACTTCAATTCTTGGCATTGCCATGGCATGGGTTGGTCAATTGCTGTTTGGCATAACCGCTTTGATAACCACGTCCATTGGGAGCTGGCCCGGGGCGGTGACCTACCACTGGGATTTTAGGGGAAGTGATTTAATGCTAATGTTCAGTATGTTAGGTCTCCTAACCCTTGGGTTGTTCAAGATAATCCGCCTTAGCAAATCTCAAGAGCGGCGAAGGGTATTCCGCTATGTGGCGCTATCCCTTATGTTGTTTTGGCTACTCCTCCTGGTGAACCGAAATGCAAGGTGGTTGCAAGAAGACCAAGCATCGCAATGCCTTGTGTTTGGGCTAAGGTCAGGAAATTGCCTGTTGGTTCGGGATAGGTTGGGATGGTTGTGGTCGGGAGACCGAGAAGGATTGAGCGATCGTAGAATCGTGGAATGGATACGCAAGCAACACAAACGGCCGGATCATCCGTGGGCTACCTTGGATACGACCCTTCGATGCAGACTCCTGCAGTGGAATGAGCCTGTAACATTAATTGCGGGAATGAAGGACACCTTCAACCTCGCAGCATGCCATGGCGGGACCCTGCAATTGGTGCACCTCTTCGGTCCTAAAGCGGTTCAACTTACCCGCAAAGTGGATGCCGTGGTCTTGGGTAACCGTAGCCGCGTTGATTGGCCTCTGAGTCAACCACCCACCTGTTTGATCATGGTCGGGAGCCATAGCCACCTATACCGAAGGCTGATCGCATCCCTATGCCTGCAGCAAGGAATCGTTTTCTGTGATCTTAGCCAATCCAACCTGCCTGATTCGAAGGTAAATTCGCCCTATCCTACCCCTAATCGTATTTTATGATCCGCTACCGCTTGGAAGATCGTGTTGCCAGGATTACCCTAAACCGGCCAGACAAAAAGAACGCCTTGAGTCCGGCAATGGTCGAGGCGTTGTTATCTGCCGCAACCCAGGCCATGGACAATGATCAGGTAAGGGCCTTGGTGTTGGATGCGGAAGGGGATGTATTCTCTGCGGGTGCAGACCTGGATGCCCTGCAAACCATGCAGGGATGGAGCGAGGAGGAACAAAGACAAGATTCCCTCAAACTGGCTGGGCTTTACCGCCTTCTGTACAGCGGCCCCAAGCCCGTCATCGGTTTGGTTCAAGGGCATGCCCTGGCCGGCGGTTGCGGATTGGTTTCGGTATGCGATTGGGTCTTTGCGGTTCCTTCAGCACAATTTGCCTACACCGAAGTTGCCATCGGCTTTGTTCCGGCCATGGTCTCGGTGTTCTTGTGCCGTAAAATGGGGGAAGGCTTTGCCAGGCCACTTTTGTTGAATGCAGCCCGCATCAGCGCTGAGGAAGCCCTGGGTTGTGGCCTCGTTTATAAGGTTGTCGAGCCAGAACACCTGGAGCGTAGCGCCCTTGAATTTGTCCGGAATCTAATCGCACGGAACAGCGGCAACTCTATAGCTTTGACCAAAGCCCTGTTGGCCAAAAATGCAGGTTTGGATCAGGCCATGGCGCATGCGATAGAAACCAACGTAGAGGCCCGGCAAAGCGAGGCCTGCAAAAGCGGGGTCAGCTCCTTTTTGAACAAAGAAAAGCTCCTTTGGTAGGGCCAGAACAGTAACCTTCAACGGGGCAACGCCTGGAATTAGGGCGCCAAAATGGCTTAAAAAGAGGGCCGAAACCGCTCTAAAATCGCTTAAGGACCGCCTTTGAGGCTATCTTTGCGCTCGCTAAGTCCGCACCTAAACGGACCCTATGCAAATAACCAAACGAAATGCCCCCAACTTTGTTCCTCCAACATGCGTGGTGATTTGACGAATCCTGTTCCCGAGGTGAATGAACATTCCCAAGAAGAGGTCCTTCTAAACCAGTGGGCTGAGCAAGATTATGCGTTTGGATTTGTCAGTGATATCGAACAAGACATCGTTCCCAAAGGCCTGAATGAAGAGGTCATCCGTTGGATTAGTGCCCGCAAAGAGGAGCCGTCTTGGCTCTTGGACTGGCGCCTCAAGGCTTACCGTCACTGGTTGAGCATGCCAACCCCGGAATGGGCCCATTTGGAGATTCCCGCCATTGATTTTCAAGACATCTCCTATTATGCAGCTCCTAAAGCCGCTGCCAAGCTCAATTCGCTGGACGAACTGGACCCTGAAATTAAATCCACCTACGACAAGCTTGGGATCCCCTTGGAGGAGCAACTGATTCTGGCAGGGGTAGCCGTGGATGCGGTTTTGGATTCAGTATCTGTTGTAACAACGTACAAAGAAAAACTTGCCGAGAAGGGCATCATCTTCTGTTCCTTCTCCGAAGCTGTACGCGAGCACCCTGATTTGGTTCGTAAACACCTGGGCAAAGTGGTGCCCTACACCGACAACTATTATGCCGCCCTAAATTCAGCGGTCTTCTCGGACGGATCTTTTGTGTACATCCCCCAAGGGGTTCGTTGTCCTATGGAACTCAGTACCTACTTCAGAATCAATGCAGCTGGAACGGGTCAATTCGAACGGACCCTGATCGTGGCCGATGATGATGCCTATGTTTCGTATTTGGAGGGTTGCACTGCACCCAAGCGTGATGAAAATCAATTGCATGCCGCCGTGGTCGAATTGGTCGCCATGAACCGTTCGGAAATACGGTACGCTACCGTCCAGAATTGGTATCCTGGTGACGCTCAAGGGATTGGAGGTATTTACAATTTTGTGACCAAACGGGGTCTTTGCCAAGGCCTTGCCTCCAAAATTTCATGGACTCAAGTCGAAACAGGTTCCGCCATCACGTGGAAATACCCGTCGGTGGTCCTAATGGGTGATCGCAGCACGGGCGAGTTTTATTCGGTAGCCCTCGCCGCCCGGGCACAACAAGCCGATACCGGCACCAAAATGATTCACATCGGCAAGAACACCACAAGCCGTATCGTAAGCAAAGGCATCAGCGCAGGCAGGGGCCAAAACGCCTACCGGGGTTTGGTTAAGGTCCGGGAAACGGCTACCAATGCCCGCAATTACTCCCAGTGCGATTCCCTCCTGATGGGGGATCGCTGTGGCGCCCATACCTACCCCTATTTTGAAATCAACTGTCCGGATGCCCAAGTGGAGCATGAAGCGACGACTTCCAAAATTGAAGAGGATCTGCTTTATTATTGCCAACAACGGGGACTGCCCACAGAGGAAGCTATTGCATTGATTGTAAACGGCTACGCCAAAGAAGTTTTGGACAAATTGCCCATGGAATTTGCCGTTGAAGCAAGGAAGCTCCTTGCCATTTCTTTGGAAGGCAGTGTGGGATAAACTTTCTGAGCGACGGCCAATCTTAATCCATTCTATTGAAAATCATATGTTAGAAATCATCGATTTGCATGCATCCGTGGATGATAAACCCATCCTCAAAGGTTTGAACCTCCAAATTCGTCCGGGGGAGGTGCATGCAATCATGGGGCCCAACGGCTCGGGCAAATCAACCCTATCACATGTCTTGGCGGGTAGGCCCGGTTACGATGTCCGTGGATCCGTTCGATTCAACGGGCAAGACCTATTGGATTTGGCGCCCGAAGAACGGGCTTGGGCCGGACTCTTTTTGGCTTTTCAATATCCCGTGGAAATCCCCGGGGTAAGCAACACCAATTTTATGCGTTCCGCCTTGAACCAGGTGCGGAGCCATCGGGGTTTACCGGCTCTTGAAGCTGGAGATTTTCTGAAAATCATGCGCGAAAAGGCCGGTTTGGTTCAATTGGATCCATCCTTCTTGTCCAGGCCAGTTAACCTGGGCTTCTCGGGGGGCGAAAAGAAACGAAACGAAATTTTCCAAATGGCCATGCTGGATCCCCAACTAGCCATTTTGGACGAAACCGATTCGGGCCTTGACATCGATGCCTTGCGCATTGTGGCCGAAGGCGTGCGCAAGCTGCGCAGGGAGGACAACAGCTTTTTGGTGATCACGCATTACCAACGTTTGTTGGATCACCTTCGACCCGACATCGTCCATGTTCTGATGGATGGCAAGATTGTACGCACCGGGAACGATACCCTCGCTCTCGAGTTGGAGGAAAAAGGCTACGATTGGCTCAAAGCAGAATTGGCATGAGTTCAAGCCATACCGCTCCATCGACCACCAAGATCGCTTGGCCAAGCAGCCGCTTGGAGGCTTGGAAGTATACCGACCTTGATCAATGGGCCTCCAAGATTTCGAGGAACGATGGCCCCCTGACGCCTTCGGGCTGGCAAGGCCAACCCCATGATTTGCTGGACCTTTTCACGGAATTGCACAACGCCGAGCCGCTCTTCCCTGCATTGGATGAGCTCAGCGCTTTGATTCATGCCGCAAGGCATGGTGGGTGGCATGCCCATATCCCTGCCGGGACCACCTGCGATACTCCGCTTCGATTGTTGTACGCCCCTTCGGTGACCGAAGGTTGGTCGGGCTTTACCCATCAAATTCAAGTGGATGAAGGGGCAAAGCTCACCCTTATCGAAGAATTCGATGAAGGGAGGCCTGAAGGGAATAACACCGAAAAAAGCGCCCTGCAAGAAAGCGACACCACCCCTGTTGAGAAGATGAATTTGCACAACCTGCAGGTTCACCTGGGCCGAGGTGCGAAGCTGAAATTGATTCGCCTCTTCCATGGCCCTGCAGCCAAAGCCCTGGTGCACCAAATCGATGCTTTGCAAGAAGAAGGAAGCAAGCTTGAGGTTCAAACCATCTCCTTGGGCTCCGGAATGATTCGCAACAACATTCACATTCAGCAAAAAGGGGATCGTTGTTCCAGCACATTGTTGGGATTAAGTGTGGCATTCGGTGGAGGACATCTCGACCAGTACAGCCGAATTCAGCATCATGCCCTGGAAGGGAACAGCCACCAACACTACAAAGCCATTGCTGCGCCCAATTCCACCACCATCTTTAACGGTGTTTTGAGGGTAGAACCCCATGCCCAGCAAACCAATGCCTATCAACGCAGCAGCAATTTGATGTTGGATCCGGTGTCTTTGGCCCAAGGTCACCCTTTGAAGCCGACTTTACGCTCCGGCAAAGTCAACGCCAAACCTGAATTGCAGATCTTTGCCGACAACGTCAAATGCTCCCATGGCGCAACCATGGGAAAACTTAACACCGAATCCATCTTTTATTTGCAAAGCCGTGGGCTCTCTTTCGAAGAGGCCCAAAGGATGCTTACCTTGGCCTTTGCCATGGAAATTGTTGATCAGTTGGAAGATGAGGTCATACGGAACAAGGTGATGGCCCACTTGGATCAGCTGAAATGGCAATGAATGACCGGATTGGCAACGACATGACGGATTTGAAACCTTCTGCTTCGCAGGGCTCGCCTTTTCGGGATGAGTTCCCTGAATTATTGGTCAAGGTGCATGGACATGATTTAGTTTATCTCGACAATGCCTCCAGCACCCTGAAACCCATGGCGGTTCTGGATGCAGAGCGCAATTTCTACAGCACATCCTACGCCAACGTCCACCGAGGGGTACATCGTTTGAGCCAAATGGCCACGGAAGCCTACGAAGATGCACGACGCAAGGTGGCCAATTTCATTGTTGCCCGTTCCGCAAATGAAATCGTCTTCACCAAAGGCACCACCGAGGCCATTAACCTTGTGGCCAACACCTGGGGAACGACATTTATCGGATCCGGAGACGAAATCCTCGTCTCTGCGATGGAACATCATGCCAACCTGGTACCCTGGCAAATGCTCTGCCAACGCAGCGGCGCAACGCTTCAAATTGTTCCCCTTAACGATGAAGGAGCATTGGACCTGGAGGCCTTGGACCGTATGCTCAGCCCACGGACGAAACTTGTGGCCATGGTCTGGGTCAGCAATATCTTGGGGACGGTCAATCCCGTCGAAGAAATTGTGGCGAAGGCTCATCGCGGAGGCGCCAAAGTCCTGGTGGATGCCGCTCAAGCGATTGCCCATCGACCGATTAACGTTCAGAGCCTTGGAGCAGACTTCTTGTGTTTTTCGTCGCACAAAATGTTCGGGCCCACCGGGATCGGGGTGCTCTACGGCCGTAGCGAACTTCTGGACCTCATGCCCCCATGGCAAGGCGGTGGGGATATGATTCGTGAAGTCGAATACACCGAAGCCACCTACGCTGACCCACCCTTGCGATTCGAGGCGGGTACACCCCCCATCGCTCAAGCCATCGGGCTGGGCGCCGCAATCGATTGCATCGAACGCTGGTCATGGCAAGCCATCCAATCCCAAGAGGAAGCTTTGTACACCCATCTTCAAGAAGTTTTGGATCATGTCCCCGGCCTTCGTCGCATTGGATATGCTAAGGACAGGATTGCCGTTCAGAGTTTTCTGCTTGGCGATGCCCACCCCTACGATGTGGGCATGCTTCTGGACGCCATGGGCATTGCGGTGAGGACCGGTCATCACTGCGGTCAACCGCTGATGAAACGATTGGGCATCCCCGGCACCGTGAGGGCCTCCTTATCCATCTACAATACCCACCAGGAAATCGAGCATTTGGGGATTAGCCTCCACAAAGTTGCCCGCATGCTGGGGATCAGCTCTTGACCGCTATGGAAACACCCGCACAAATCCAGGATAACCTGGCCTTGGACTTTGAACTTCTCGAAAATTGGGAAGATCGTTACCAATACTTATTGGAATTGGCCAAAGAATGCCCACCGCTGCCGGAGGCCTTCAAGAATGATTCCCTCCTCATCAAAGGATGTCAATCCAAGGTATGGCTTAGAGCAACGTGTAACGCGGAGGGTCATATGGAATTCGCGGCCGACTCGGATGCCTTGTTGGTCAAGGGAATCATGACCCTTCTGCTCAAGGTGTTTCAGCATCAAAGCCCGGAAGCCATCCTGGAAACACGCTTCGATCTTCACGAACGCACCGGACTTCAACACCATTTGTCCCCGAACCGTGCCAACGGCTTGGCGGGGATGTTGGACCGTATCCGCCAGCTCGCGCTCTTGTACCGTCCGGTTCAAGAAAACCTTGGTAAACCGGCACCTCGAGATCTTCCTACTCCAGAGCCTTCTGATAAGGATAACACCAAGAACCCCACCTTTGTAGAGATCCAAGATTCGGTATTGAACATCATCAAGACCATCTACGACCCCGAGATTCCGGTGAACATCTACGACCTGGGACTCATCTACAATATTGAAGTACAACAAGGAGGCAAAGTCCTGGTCACCATGACCTTAACCTCTCCATCCTGCCCGGTCGCCGGAACATTGCCGGGGGAAGTGGAAGATAAAATCCGCGGTGTTCATGGGGTGAACGAGGTCAAAGTGGAACTCACCTTTGATCCCCCTTGGTCTCAAGATTTGATGAGCGAAGAGGCCAAACTGGAATTGGGATTCTTGTAAGGAATTGTAAGTCGGTTTACCGACTTGATTTATTCCAATCGGTTGGCCAAATATTCAGCATAATCCATCAGGTCCGAGGCCAATGGGGCGTCGTTAAGGCTGGTCCGAGACAAGGCATAGCGTGCATCTTGGATCAGCCCCGCTTTGTATTGCTGAACTTTCTGCTTTAATCCAATTGCGTTGTAACATCCTATCGTATCGTCCACCCATTCCTGGCGTTGCGCGTCCTGCACCCGGATATCCCCTTGGTTCTTTTCTTGATCAAGATAAGCTCGCAACTTTGCAAAGGTCGAGTTCAAGTGTTCCATCTGTTCATGGGTGGCTTCTTGCATGGCGGTCACCCTCAAGAAATTGTGTTTGCAGGCTTTGATGTCTCCTGCGATTTGTTTGCCGAAACGATCCGGATCACCGTACACGTCCAGCCAATCATCCTGGACCTGAAAAGCTAATCCGGTGAGATAGCCTACCCGAAACATGGCTTGCGCATCCGTCATCTTCGCACCGCCCATGATCGCTCCAATTTTGAGGGATGAACCCAAGAGCACCGCCGTTTTGAGCCCGATCATTTCCCGGTACTCGCTGAGGCTCACCTCTTCCCTGTTTTGGAAATCCATGTCCATTTGCTGTCCTTGACAGACCTGCAAGGCGACCCGGTTGAACTCCTTGACCAAGTCCTGCAATCGTTCCGCTTTGGCTTGCACCATCAAACTGTAGGCTTCGATAAGGAGTGCATCGCCGGAGAGTATGGCCGCGTTCAAACCGTAGCGCAAGTGTACGGTAGGCTGCCCTCTTCGTAGCGGGGATTCATCCATGACATCATCATGGAGCAAGGTGAAATTGTGAAACAATTCCAAGGCCAAAGCCTGGGGCAAGGCCGATTCAGCATCCCCCCCGGCCATTTCGCATGCCATCAAACAAAGAGCGGGGCGCAGTCTTTTGCCTCCCAAGCCCATGAAATAATCCATAGGGGCATAGAGTCCGGCAGGTTGGGCCGTGGACCAATCCAGCTCCTTCAGCCCTTGGTCCACCAATGCGCGGTAACGATTCAAAGCATTTGCGAAAGATGGTGTTGCGGGGTTTGCCATTGGATAAAAGTAAGGGTTAACCCAAGTTCAACGTTGCACATCGGAAAGGTGGTATCGAAATTCCAATCGTCTAAAGCGAAGATCCAAACGAGCAATGCGGACCTGCAACCTTTGTCCTGGAGCCAAACGGCTGTTTCGCGTGGAACCCACCAAGGCCATTTCCTCTGCATCGTAATAAAAGCGATCGTGATCCAGGGAGGATAACGGCAGCAGACCGTCGCAGCGGTTATAATCCAAGGTCACCCATACCCCTTGCTCCCCGATCGACGTAATCATGCCCTCCCAAATTTGGTCTTCTTTGCCCTGAAGCATTTGAAGCTGTTTGAAGCGGGTGGCGGCCCTCTCCGCCATGGCAGCGGCCCTTTCCTTTTCGCTATCGTATTTGCATAAGCGCTCCAGTTCTGGCTCGGTATAGACCTGCGTTGGTCCGTTCATGGAGCCGTCCAGATGGGCGAGCAAACGATGCACCAACAAATCAGGGTAACGACGAATGGGTGAAGTGAAATGGGTGTAATGCGAAAAGGCCAAGCCGTAATGCCCAATGTTACGGGTTGTGTAAATGGCCTTGGCCATGGAACGGATCGCCATTTGTTGCAAGATTTCGGATTCGGGCTTACCTTCAGATTCCTCAATCAAACGGTTCAAGGAAGCGGCAATTTGACTGCGGCTTGAGACCGACAAGGTATACCCCATGAATTCCGCAAAATCAGCTAATTTGCGCAAGCGCTCCGGATCGGGGAAATCGTGGACCCGGTAAACCGAAGCGGGCAATCGACGTTCACTCACGGCCTTGGTCAAATGTTCGGCCACCGCACGGTTGGCCATCAGCATCCAATCCTCAATCAACATATGAGCGGGTTTCCGCTCCTTGACCCAGACCTCGGTGGGGAATCCTTGGGTATCCAAATGAAAACGGATTTCTTCGGTTTCAAAGCCGATCGAGCCCGCTTCAAAACGCCGCTGACGCATGCCAATCGCCATCCGGTTCAACACTTGCAATTCCTCGGCCCAATCCCCTTGGCCGGTATCCAGCACCGTTTGGGCGTCTTCGTACGAAAAGCGCCTAAGCGATCGAATGCAGGTTCGACCTATCCAGGTCGAATGAATACGCGCCTCTTCATCCACCTCAAAAACAGCAGAATAACACAGTTTGTCTTCGTTGGGACGCAGGGAACATACAAGGTTGGATAAATTTTCGGGGAGCATCGGTAACACTTGATGCACCATGTACACCGAAGTTGCCCTGGAGGCCGCTTCCCTATCCAACTCGGTCCCAGGCCTCACGTAATACGAAACATCGGCAATATGAACCCCAACTTCCCAGCGACCCTGCCCCAAGGGACGTATGGACAAGGCATCATCGAAATCCTTGGCATCCTGGGGATCGATGGTCATGGTGGGAATACCCCGAAAATCCCTTCTGCCTTGGAGGTCATCCGGGGCGAGGGATTGACCAGGTTGGCTGGCTTGACGCAAGGCCTCCGCTCCAAAATGCAAAGAGAATCCAAATTCAACCCCAATGGCGGCCATCTCAGTCGAATGATCTCCGGGACTGCCCAGCCATTCGGCCAGTTCTACCATGGGCCAAGGGGAAGATTCCGGCCAGTCCAACCAAGCCCCTACGGCTTTGAGCCCCTCGGATTGATCCCATGCTCGGGTCAGCCCTGCCAAAGGTTGGGCAGGTGGCAAAAGCTCCAAACCCCCTTGAAAGCCCTTGAGATCCGGCTCCAGAAAATAACGTTGACCTTTGCGGCGAACCGTCCCCACAAAATGGGTTCGGTACCGCTCCACAACCTCCACAACCGCGGCCCGGTCCCTTCCTTGGCTCGTTGAACGCGATGAAGACGGACGCCGACCTTTGCCTTTGCTGGATGGAAATGCACTCAGGGGAACGATGCGGACCAGATCACCGGGCAAGGCTCTTCGTACATGTTCCAACGAAACCATCCAATCGGCATCGCTGTCCACAGCCCTTGCAAAGGCCAACCCACCGTGGGTAAATTCCATTCTCGCGAGGATACCCTCTCCATGCCGGGTCGCCTGGTCTTGGCCACGAGCATGGCCAGCTCCGGAAGTCGCCTTGTTGGTCAGACGCAGGCTTTGGTCTTGATGTCGGGTGAGAATTTTCTGAGCCACCAATTTGTCGAGGGCTTGTCCCATCACATTCAAGTCAAAAGGGTCGCTGATCCCCAAAGCCACCGCCAAATCGCGATTGCTAACCCCACCTGTATCCGATACATCACGTCCGCGGAACCAGCGCAGGATACGATCCGATTCTTGGTGAATTTGCTGGCGCAGGCTAAGACGCTTGGGAGATTTGGACACGGGGTATGGATTGTATCAAGCGTTGAGTATACGGGTGCCGAGGTCTTTGCAAGACCTCTTGGGCGGAAGCAATTTCGACAGTCTGCCCCCGGTCCATGACCATCAGGCGATGGCATAAGGTACCTGCCACGGATAGATCGTGGGTGATGAAAATCATCCCGAATAGCAAATCCTGCTGAAGGCCAAGGAGCAATTCCAAAATCTGAGCTTGAACCGTTCCATCCAAGGCGGCCACCGATTCATCGCAAATCAGAATTTGAGGATGCAAACACAAGGCACGGGCCAAAACCAATCGTTGCCTCTGTCCCCCGGAGAAAGAAGCTGGGCGTCGCTGAGCAGCCCGGGTTGGCTCCAAGCCAACTTTGGCAATCCAATGGTAGGCCCGTTCGCGACGCTCCTTGAGGGAAAGCGAAGGGAATTTTCGTTGCAGGGCTGTTCCTAACATTTGTTCGACATCATGAACCGGATTCAGGCTGCTGTAAGGATCTTGGAACACCATTTGAATTGCCAAACGCGTTTCCAAATTTCCTAGGAAACGGCTTTGTTCCCAGAGGGGTTGACCGTTCAAAAAGACCTGGCCTTGGGTGGGTGGTGTAAGGCCGGCGATCATCCGTGCCAGACTGCTTTTGCCGGATCCCGAGGCGCCAACAATGCCCAAAGAACCTCCTGCTTCGAGATCAAAAGCAATGTTATCGACCACTGTACGGCCACTGGGCAGGGTCCATGACAAATCCGTGACTTTCAAGAGTTCATGAGGGCCCTCCACCGTGGAACGGAAAGGCAAACGATCCGGATCGGGTCTGGCCGCCAACAACGAGGCCATCTGAGGATATTCCTTGGCATTGGCCAAGGCGTGGACAGGCCCCGTTTCCAGAAGGTCGCCTTGGCGCATCAAGGCCCAGCGGTCCACCAAACTGCTCATCAAAGGCAAATCATGGCTAATGAACAAGAGGGTCAAACCTCGATCACGCCGCAGTTGCCCAAGCAAGGCCACCAACGACGCTTGAACCTCGGTATCCAGGGCCGTGGTAGGCTCATCGGCAATCAACAAGGAGGGATTGCCGCTCAAGGCCATGGCAATCATCAAACGCTGTCGTTGTCCGCCACTCAACTCATGGGGATAAGCCTGCAATATTCTTGACGTATCCTCCAGCTGTACTTCATGCAAGGCCTTTTCCATCCCTGTTCTGCGCTGTTCACGGCTCCACGTAGGATAGTAGAGCGAGAAGCATTCCTCCAATTGAGCGCCGCAACGCATGACGGGATTCAAGGCTGTCAAGGGCTCCTGAAAGATCATCGCCAAGGCACGACCGCGAAGGGTTTGCCATGCTTTGGGAGAGGCATCCAACAACGACATCGTATCGGCCATATGGGGATGGGTCCATTCCATTTGCCCGCTCACCTCAAAGCGATTCGGGTCCAACAAACCCATGATCGCGAGGGCTGTCAAGGATTTACCTGAACCGGACTCGCCCGCTAACCCAAGCGCTTCCCCATGCCCTACTTGCAGGTCCAAATCGCGGACCAAAGCCGGTCCTCCCTGAAGTGAGATGGTTAAGCCCCTTATTGCCAGTGCAATCGAAGGATTCATGCCGGATGTTATGGGGCCTGAACTTTGCGCAACCAGAGCACTCTTCGTTGCGATCCGATACGTAACACAATGGATAAATCCTCGTCGTTGCCCTGCTCCAAATCCGCGAGGTACCGGTACCCCAGGGTAGGGTCCAGCATCTGACCCCCAATCCATCCCCTGCGGCCAGGACGTAATTCTTCGAGCAAACGCAGGCCCCGCAAAGCCTTCCCATAACCCGGATGATCGGAGGGACAAAAGCTGCAAAGGCTACTTTCCTTGTACGGAGAACCGGCAGGGAATCCGGATACCATGGCCGACAACACTTTGCCGGAATCCATCGCGAAGACCAAATGCAGGAGTGGCTCATCGTTGCGCGAATCCGATAAGAGGTACTGCCCTGATGGCGCTTGGGATAAAAATTGCGCTATCGAAACCGCATTCGATTCCCTTGCCTCTTCGTGGGGAATTCGTTCAGGGGTTGACGTATTGCTTTCGCAGGCCGACCCAAGTCCGATGAGCAAAATGCAGGAAAGAAGTACGATAGGCTTCCTCATCTTAGGAGAATTTTGGGTGAAAATTGGGGCTCAAGGGGGTCTTCACTGTTCAGGGGTTCGGTCCTCTCCCAAAGGTAGGTCATGCCGCATGGCTGCATCCAGTATTCGTTCAAAGAGATGGGCGGTAAGCTGAGCATCGCCCAAGGCCCGATGCCGTCCCTGGGTTTCGATACCCAAGGCCCTGCACAATTTGCCCAGGGAGTACGAGGGTTGTTCGGGAAGAAAATACCGAGCTAATTGTTGAGTGCATAACAATTTTCTGGTGAAATCGAAGCCTGCCATAGCCATTTCGTAGCGCAGATACCGATAATCAAAGGTCACCGGATGCCCAACAAGCCAGGCATCCTTGGTAAAGGCATCGATCTCCTTGGCGCAACGAGCAAATTTGGGCGCGGATTGCACCATGTTCTGTCGAATTCCCGTTAGGTCTGCAACAAAGGGGGGGATATCACGATCCGGGTTAAATAGAGATTCCCAGGTAGTCCAAGCCTTACCTGCCTGCATTCGAACCATCCCCAACTCCATCATTCGCTCAGGCGGGAATTTTCCACCGGTTGCTTCGACATCCAAAACCACAAAGGTGGGATGGGTTGAAAGCAAGGCCCGAAATTCTTCCGTGGCCAATGGCTTTGCCCCTTGTTCCTTACCCGCTCTCCTGGCCGACAAAATGCGAGCAATCAGAATGGCATATCGTCTCCACCCTGCACCGAATAATCCGGCTCAGCAGGCAAGGGGGAACCCATGGAGCTGCTGGGGTAAGAGGAACCTGCCGAGGAGGATGGATTGGGCGATCCCATGGCTGATGGAGACCCTGCAGGACCAACGCCGGCTTGGGCTGCGGCAATCTTCCAGGCACGGACATCCGTGTACCATCTGCCGTTGTATTCCCTGCTCTCCACTTCCACCGAAGCGGTGATTTCGGCACCGCTTTGCAAGGAGAATTGGTCGATTTTGTCGCCCCACAGACTCATGCAGACTTTGCGGGGGTATTGCCCCCTGGTTTCCAGTATAAATTCTTGTTTGCGCCAGCTGTTGCCGCTGCGCCCTGTTCCGGTCACTTCCGGCAAGAGTTGAATGATTTGGCCTGTGATTTCCATGTGGCGATGCTTTGAATGAATTGATGCTTGGAACAAAATTAGCCTTCTGCGGGAAGGAAACCGAATCCTACCTAAGGTCTTTATCCACAAACCCTCCCTGGGAATTATGGACAATGGAAGCCCGCAGGTAAGTTTGCGGCCTATGCCCATTGCACTAACTTCCTGGGGGGCGGCTCAACAAGTCACCGGCAGCATGCACTTGCTGGAGCTCAGCGACGGCTTCAAAAT
The DNA here is from genome assembly GCA_009927485.1 of Sphingobacteriia bacterium. Classification (GTDB taxonomy): domain Bacteria; phylum Bacteroidota; class Bacteroidia; order UBA7662; family UBA7662; genus SYHX01. The sequence continues at coordinate 10,754 of RFMW01000160.1, read as the reverse complement.
TCTGGTCGATTGCGGCCTTGAAATGGGCCCCAAAGGGCAAGAAACCGGCCTGGGTTTTGACCCTACCTCCGTCAATTTGGTTTTCTTGACCCATGCCCACATGGATCACTGCGGAAGGCTCCCGGAATTGGTTCGAGAAGGCTACAAGGGGGATATCCTCTGCACCGAACCCACGATGGAACTCAGTGCCGTCCTCCTGAAGGACAGTGCCATGCTTCAAGCCAAACGCTTGGCCAACGATCTACACGGCAGGGCCAAAGGGCGTAAGAAAGGGGATCAAGCCTTTCGCAAATTGGCCCATCGACTGGAGCAAGATGCCGAACATTGCCTTCGTCTTTTTCATCCCCTTCGTCCCGGGAAGACTTACCGAATTCGCCAAAACCTGGCCCTCACCCTGTACCCCTGTTCGCATCTCTTGGGTGCCGTTTCGGTGGTTTTTGAAATTAAAGAGGGCGATCAAACGCTGCACGTTGGCTTCAGCGGGGACCTGGGGCGGTTCAATTATCCAGGATTGCCGGATCCCAAACCCATGCCCGAAGTGGATTATTTGGTCTGCGAAAGCACCTACGGAGGGGTCAACCACCAAGAAAGCAGGAAACCCACCGTGGTCGTGGAAGAATTCATACGGCAAGCCCTTGAGGTAGAAGGTGGCCGGCTGATTGTACCCGCCTTCAGCGTGGGCAGAACCCAGGCCTTTCTGTTGGTGCTGCAACAGCTCTACGAGGACGGCAAATTACCCCAAGAGGTTCCCGTCTATGTGGATTCCCCCATGGCCATTTTGTCCACGGAAATTTACAGACAAATGGAGGACTGGTTGGGGAGAGACGCTTTGAACATGATCAGCATGTACGGCGATGTGTTCTCCTTTGAGCGGCTACGCTTTGTTCAGAACATCGGACAGAGCCGCAAAATCGCTGGGGATTACCGGCCTTCCATCCTGATTTCGGCATCGGGCATGCTCGAAGGTGGTCGAATCCACACCCATCTCAAAGAGCAATTGCAAAATTCCAGGGCCTCCATCTTGTTCATCGGTTACATGGCCGAAGGCAGTCTGGGTCGCAAACTCGCCGATGGAGAAAAATACCTGACCGTGGACGGGCGAACGGTGGAAGTTCGAGCGAAATTATGTTATACCGATGTTTTCAGCGGGCATGCGGATCACAACGGCCTGATGCGATTCGTCAGTCAAACCCCCGCATCACGCCTTCGCCGAGTCTTTTTGGTGCATGGGGAACCGGACCGCATGGAAGCCTTGGCGGATGCTCTGGAGGACCAAGGTTACCAAGTCACCCTGCCCATCAAAGGCAAAACCTATGTTTTGGATTAAACTCCCTTACCGATCATAAAGCATTGCTACGCTCTACAACTATTTTGCCAATCAACCTCATGCTCAAGCCTCCTTTATTCAGCCTTTGTACAGTGCTGGCCTTCGCGCTGCTCACGGGCTGTAGCACAGACAAGTCCAAGGATCATGGCCCTCCATCCAGCGGCTTGCCCATCTTGGGACCCATGGAAATTATGGAGGGCAAGGATGGCCGAACGGATACGGTTTTTCGTGAATTACCGGAGATTGCCTTGGAGGACCAATACGGAGTTGCCTTCCATCACGATTCTTTGAAGGGGCAAATTCGCGTGGTGGACTTTTTCTTTGCCTCCTGCCCAGGGATATGCATCGATATGAGCCGACACATGGCCAAGCTGTATGCCCAAGCACAGCAGCATGCATCCAAAACTCCATCCAAGGTCGCCCCGCCTATCGGTGTCCGATTTATTTCATACACCATAGACCCCCAAAGAGATACCCGGGATGTACTTGCCGATTACGCAGAGAGGCACGGGGTAAAACCCTCCTCGCGGCAATGGCTTTTGTTACGGGGCAAAGAAGAAGAAATTCATCGCCTGGCCGAGCAATATTATTTGTTAAGTGCTGGAGCGGATCGCGATGCTCCCGGTGGCTTCCTTCATTCCGGGCAGTTTTTGCTCATCGATCCCAACGGGAGAATTCGCGGTTTATACGACGGGACCCAATGGGCGGAATGCGAAATTCTGCAAAGGGATATCGCTTTGTTGCAGGAAGAGTTCAGGAACCGTTAAGGTGGCTCCTGATTCAAGCTCCTCGGTAAGCGGCCAAGCCTGTAGCCAGACAATCCATGGCCAAAGCGAGATTGGCTTTCTCCAAGACATAGGCCAAGCGAACTTCGTCCCGGCCCAGACCGGGTGTCGCGTAGAATCCGGTGGCCGGAGCCATCATCACGGTGGCTCCTTCGTGGCGATGATGCTCCAGCATCCAACGGCAAAAATCATCGCTGTCGGTAATGGGTAATCGAGCGACCGCATAGAATGCCCCGCCGGGTCGAGGACAGGCCACGCCCGGCATTGCAGAGAGCGCCTGCACCATGAGATTACGTCGGCTAACATATTCCGCTCTAACTTCGTCGAAGTAATCAGGACCGGTATGGAGCAGGGCCGCCATGGCGCCCATTTGTTCCAAAGTTGGCGGACTCAAACGTGCCTGAGCGTATTTGAGCGCTGTTGCCATCAAATCCTGATTCTTGGTGATCAGGGCTCCTATTCGGGCCCCGCAGGCGCTGTACATTTTGGAGGTGCTTTCCACCACGACCGCATGTTGCTCGAGCCCATGGATTCCCAAAATAGAAGTATGTTGCTGACCATCGTACACAAATTCGCGGTACACTTCGTCCGCAATGAGAAAGAGGTCGTGCTTCAGGCACAAAACTGCCAAGGCTTCCAATTCAGCTTTGGAGTACAAGGTACCGGTGGGGTTGTTGGGATTGCAGATCATGAGGGCCCTGGTTTTGGGGCCGATGGCTGCTTCGACAGCCTCCACTTCGGGCAAGGCGAAACGCTCCTCGATCGTGGTGGTAAAAGGGCGGACCACCACACCACCCATCGCGGCAAACCCGTTGTAGTTGGCATAAAAAGGCTCCGGGATGAGCACCTCATCGCCGGGATCAAAGCAAGCCATCATGGTCATGACCAAGGCCTCGGAACCACCGGTGCTGATGAGAACATCCTCTGCGGTGAGCCCGTAGCCTTTACGGTTCAAGTTGTCAGCATAGGCCTGTCGGTATTGCACAAGCCCCGCTGAATGCGAATACGAGAGAACCTTGTCATGGTGAGCGGCGACCCCCTCCCAAAATGCAGGGGCCGTGGCGATATCCGGTTGACCGATGTTAAGATGATAGACGGTGGTACCGCTTTGCTTGGCGGCTTCTGCATACGGGACCAATCGCCGAATTGGCGAAGCAGGCATGGAATGTCCCCTGTTTGAAATTTTTGGCATAAAAAAAGACCCGTGCAAAGGTACACGGGTCTTCACCACTTGCAAGGATTCGTCCTTGCGGAATGCTGGCCTGGGTTGGCCGTATTGAATCTTTAGGGTTTGCTCACCGGACTGGCTGCTGGCTTGGTTTCGGGTACACCCGGTTCCACCTTCTCCACCAAACCGGAGATGGTGAGCACTTTGGTGGCTTCTGCCGCATTGGAGGTTACCGTGACTTGTTTGGTGAACTGACCTGGACGACCTTGGGAATTGTAAACAGCTTTGATTTTACCGGTCTTTCCGGGAGGAATCGGCTCACGGGTCCAATCGGGAGTAGTACAACCGCATGATGCGGCAACGTTGGAAATAATCAAAGGTCCCTTACCGGTATTCGTGAATTCAAATTCGTGGGTAGCCTGAACGCCTTCTTTGATCTTCCCGAAATCATGGGTTTCGGCCTTGAACTTGAAAGCGGGTTTGTCTTTGGTTTCGGTGGTCTGGGCCATCGCAGAGAAGCCAAAACCCAAAGCGATAGCAAACGATAAGATTGTTTTCATGGAAGGAGTTTGTTTTAGAGCTCAAAAATAATGCGAATTTGAATTTACAAACGCTCCTTTCTTCAAAAATTGTACCTCTCTGGATTTTTTCCATCCTTTATCTTTGCGTCCTAACTTGGACCATCCACTTCTCAATTTCGGTTAGTTTATTCCACCTTTTTTCGAATGGAAATACCCGCAAAAACTGCTCCCTCCCCGTCGCAAACCGCCTTGAACAAAGAGGAATTGGTGGCCGAAGTGCTACGCGACTACCGTACGGGTTGGGAAAGCCGCCATGCCAGCCTTTTGGGTCGCAAGGAAGTTTTGACCGGCAAAGCCAAGTTCGGAATCTTTGGCGATGGCAAAGAACTACCTCAATTGGCGATGGCCAAAGCCTTCAGGGATGGGGATATACGCTCAGGATATTATCGGGATCAAACCTTTATGCTGGCAACGGGCATGATGACGTTGGAAGGTTTTTTTGCGCAGTTATATGCTCATACCTCCGTGGAGCATGAACCCGCTTCGGGGGGAAGGTCCATGAACGGGCATTTTGCAACCCGATGGCTGGACCATCAAGGTCAGTCGGTGAATTTGACGGACAAACCGCAATCCACGGCCGATATCTCCCCTACCGGCGGCCAAATGGGACGAGGCCTGGGCATTGCCTATGCTTCCAAGCTGTACAGGGCTTTGCCTAATCTTCCTTCTCCTTCCAAATTTAGCCGAGGTGGCCATGAGATATCCTATGTAACTATCGGAAATGCCTCCACCAGCGAAGGTCATTTTTGGGAAGTCATCAACGCGGGGGGGGTTCTGCAAGTCCCGCTCTTTGTGTCCATTTGGGATGATGGATACGGCATCTCTGTTCCTGCAGCCTATCAAACCACCAAAGAAAATATTGGCGCCTTGCTCCAAGGCTTCCGTACGGGACCTGATGGGAACGGGTATCGGCTTTACACCTGCCCAGGATGGGATTATCCCCGACTCTGCGCCCTCTACCTCAAGGCTGCGGATTTGTGCCGCCAAGAGCACATGCCGGTACTCTTTCATGTGACCGAACTCACCCAGCCCCAGGGGCACAGCACCTCGGGATCCCATGAGCGATACAAATCGCCCGAAAGGCTTCAATGGGAAAAAGACCACGACGGTTTGACCCGTATGAGGGCCTGGATTCTGTCCCAAGGCTTTGCTGATGCAGACACCTTGGACCGTATCGAAACGGAAGCCGCAACCCGCGCCAAGGAAGCCTTGAACAAGGCTTACCGTGCCTTCCGCGATGACCTTAACTCCTGGACCTCGGAAACCCTGCAAAGCCTGGAGGCCTGGTCCACAGCGCTCCAAACCCAAATCTCCACAGGGTCCACCAAGGACCGTTCAGCCGAAACTGCCCTGGGAAATACCGATACCCCGACGCTGAACAATCGTCTGGCCCAATGTGCCGCTGCCGTTGAGCGATCCATTGCTGATTTGCGTGCAGAACGTGAGCCGCTGCGCAGGGATATCATGCAGGCCCTTCGAAGAAGCCTTTGGACGGCCCATCGTCTGGGCATTAGCACTTGGGCCTCCGATTCGGTGCAAGGAGCCTACCGACAAAGCCTCGGACTGCGCTCTCGGCTAGAAGGTCTTCATTCGTTGTTATACAACCGCGGCCTGCACAGCCAATCCTCCGATGCAGCAGTCAAGGTTCAAGCGGTAGGAGCACAATACGCTGAAAATGCGGAATCGGTCAATGGCTTCGAAATCCTCAACCGTTGCTTTGATTACTGGCTTCGTGAAGATCCCCGATTCGTTGCCCTGGGAGAAGATGTCGGCAAAATCGGAGATGTCAATCAAGGTTTTGCCGGATTGCAGGAAAAGTATGGAGACCTGCGCGTTTCGGATACCGGTATTCGTGAAATGAGCATTGTGGGTCAAGGCCTGGGGGCAGCCATGCGGGGCCTCAGGCCTCTTGTGGAAATTCAGTACCTGGACTACCTGCTCTACGCCATTCAAATCCTGAGCGATGATGTCGCCACCTTGCAATACCGCACGGCTGGTGGCCAAAAAGCCCCTCTCATTGTACGTACCCGTGGTCATCGTCTTGAAGGAATATGGCATTCCGGATCCCCCATGGGGATGATTCTGCATGCCCTGCGGGGGATGCTCGTCTTGGTTCCACGCAACATGGTTCAAGCCGTAGGTTTCTATAACACACTTATGAAAAGCGATGAACCCGCCTTGGTCATCGAATGCCTGAACGGTTATCGCCTCAAAGAAACCCTGCCCTCCAATTTGCATGATTTTTGTGTTATTCCCGGGCAGGCCGAAATCCTTCGCCAAGGGGAAGATTTGACCTTGGTCACTTACGGGTCCTGTTGCCGAATTGCCATGGAGGCTTCTGTCCTTCTGGAGGGCCTCGGCATATCGGTAGAGGTCATCGACGCTCAGAGCTTATTGCCTTTTGACGAGGAAGGGCTTTGCGCCAAGTCGCTCCGCAAGACGTCACGACTCTTGGTTTTGGACGAGGATGTGCCCGGAGGGGCCTCCGCCTACCTTTTGCAACAAATTTTGGAGCGGCAAGGCGGTTTCCCCCTCTTGGATTGGGCTCCCCAAACCTTAACCGCACAGGCTCATCGACCAGCCTACGGCTCCGATGGTGATTATTTCAGCAAACCCTCGGTGGATGATGTGGTGGAAGCGGTTTGGTCTTTGATGGCCTCAGCGGAACCCGGCTACTTTGCCCCTCTCCCCTAAATTTGGACCAGGATTAGGGTCCACTTTGCTTTATTCAATCGTCACCCACAGGCCCTCGTCTGCCAAGACGGCTTGAACAGGCAGCAAATCCACGTAAGTACCGGATTTGACTTGGCATTTTCCGTTAAGGTGCACAATCCATGCGCATTGTTCGGCCTGCTCTGCGCTATGCTCGCAGTACCTCATCAAACATTCGATGACATGCCCAAAGGTGTTCACGTCATCGTTATGCAAAACAAGGTTACTGCCCTCATCTTCCAATTCCAAAACTTCAAATTCAGGCTTGGCCTCGGTGCTATCCACTAGCGATAATGCGCTGAAGCGGTCGTAAACCTTCATATTCCAGAGGTTAAACTTTGGCGAACAACAGAGTACTCCATTGGTTCAGCGCAGCGGACCCCACACAGACTAACCCCAACCGCTTGGCTTCCTGCAACAAGACCCCGTGATCTTCTGTGTAAAAACCACTTAGCCATAATTGCCCCCCTGGCAGCAGGGAGCCATCGTACGCGGCCATATCCTTTAAGAGAATGTTCCGGTTAATATTGGCCAAGATTAAATCAAATTTTCCATGCACGGCCCACAAACTTGGCAACATTTCCGCATCCCCGCATAGCCAATCCGCATGCGATCCCTGGGCCGGGACGGCGTTTCGGGTTGCATTCTCTGCAGCATTTTCGGCGGACCATGCTTCAACATCGATCCCAATGACCGATGAGGCACCTAATCGTGCAGCCAGTATGCCTAAGATCCCTGTTCCGCATCCCATATCCAAAACTCGTATTCCTTTGAGACGAGGATAGGCAGCGTCCTGTTTTGGATTTTGGGGCAGCAGCAATCCCTCTACCATATCGACCCTTTGAGGGCCGGGTTCCCATAACACCTTTTGACCGATTTGAATGGTTTGTTCGGTGGGTGCCCCTAACAGCCACCAACTCATCAGCATGGTGGTTTCATGATGCCCTGTGCCGAAGGACATCTTCGGCATCATGACCAGTTCCAGGTCCACGTCCCCCATAGGCTCGTGAAAAGGCGCACGCAGCCCCAGCGATGTCCCCAAACGAACGGGCTCAAAATTGGATTCCCATTCCGCATTCCAATTGGTATTCGGTATGGGGTGCGGTCCATCGATCCACAGAATCTTGTCCTGGCTCTCTCCCAACCAATGGTCTTGAAAAACATTGCCTACGGTTTCGACCAGCCCATAGGCTTCCATAACAAAGGGCGAAGGAATATCCTCCTTGGGATGATCCGCGAGAACACCTTCCCCTTCTGGATTCATGGGCTTGGTTTCGAAGGCCTCAAACCCAACCTCCCCAAGCAAGGCCATGAACAATTCACAGGAACTTTCGTCTGCAACCCCCAGGCGCCAACGCAGGTAAGAACCCCCCATCGTTTAATCCACTGAACTTAACACAATATCAGCAAAGTCCCTGGCCTTGAGGGAGGCGCCGCCCACCAAGGCACCGTCCACATCCGTGCAAGCCAGAAGTTCCTTGGCATTGGAGGCATTCACGGACCCCCCGTAAAGGATGCGGATTTGTTCGGCCATGTTTGCACCTCCGTTTTGAGCAACCCAAGCACGGATCATGGCATGCACTTCGTTGGCTTGTTGCGGGCTCGCGGTCAGACCCGTACCAATGGCCCAAACCGGTTCATAGGCAATCGCCAATGAACCATGATTCAAATCCTGAATTCGAGAACCCAATGCTTCCATCAATTGCGAGGTAATCACTTCGTTGAAGCTGCCCCCTTGACGTTGTTCCAAGGTTTCCCCAACGCAATAGACCGACATCAAGCCATGTTCACGCAAGCGGTCAATTTTGAGACCGCAAGTGGATGAACTTTCATGGTGGTGCAGACGGCGTTCACTATGTCCCACCAGGGCGAAGCTGCAGTGCATCGCAGCCAAGCTGCCTGCCGATATTTCTCCGGTATAGGCTCCTTGAAGATGCGCTGAACAGTCCTGAGCCCCCATCATGCCCGATCCTTCCAGTTCCGAGCGCAGAGCCCCCAAATGCGTGAACGGTACAGCCAATCCCCAATCCAAATCCCAATGCAACCCATCCCGAATCATGGGCACCATTTGCCTGGCCACCAAGCGTCCCTCCTCCGGGAGGGTGTTCATTTTCCAATTTCCCAAAATCAAAGGCCTGCGTTTGGACATTTTTTAAATTTTAATGCTTGATTGACTCGTAAAATTCAAAAGGGAATTGCGAGGCCTGCTTCTATTTTTTCTCCCAGGTCCGTTGAACCGCTGTGGCCTCGTAGATATGTTGTAAGAGGTCTCTCTCCTCATCCGACAGGGAGAGTCCCCGTCTTTGCATCACCTTTTCAGCGGTCTGGGCAAATTTATCAAAGCGAAAAGTTTCCATGCCCTGGGTTCCGCCCCAGCCAAAAGATGGAATGAATTGCCGAACAAAGCCACCCCCAAAAATATTGGCCCCAACCCCAACCACCGTACCCGTATTGAACATGGTGTTGATCCCACATTTGGAATGATCCCCCATGATCAAGCCGCAGAAAGTAAGTCCGGTATTTCGAAAGGTTCCTGTAGCAATATCCCATAACTTCACCTGTTCGTAATTGTTCTTGAGGTTGGAATTGTTGGTATCCGCTCCCCAATTGCACCAACGACCGATAACCGAGTTCCCCATGAATCCATCGTGTCCCTTGTTCGAATACGAATGGATCACCGAATTGGATACCTCACCGCCAACTTTGCAATAGGGGCCCACGGTGCTGTCGCCGTAAATTTTGGCCCCCATTTTGATGCTGCTGTGTTCGCCTATGGCCACGGGACCTTTGATCATGCTTCCCGCCATAATTTCCGCCGACTCCCCGATCCATACCGGGCCCTCCGAGGCGTCCAGGACCGCCGCGCGAACAATAGCCGAAGGATGCACATAGACCTGTTCAGGACGATATACTGCCGTATAGGGATCCGGATCAATGCGTTGCGACCAGGCCGGCAAAGCCCATTCCCCACCCGCTTCCAACAGCCAGTTCACATCCCGTCGAATCTGAGAACCATTCTTCAAGAAAATATCCTCAGGATGGATAATCCATTCTGCTTCACCATCCCAATTCGTCCATTCTACACAGTCTGCCTGACCATGCCATACCAAATCTTGACCTCCTTGACGCAAACCCTTGCCTTGACTCAACGATTGTGCCGCGAGCAGAAGGGCATCGTTGGGAAGAAGTCGTGAATTAACCGACAAGGAAGCTTCTTGACGGCGCCATAACAAATTCCACTTCTGAGATAGGGTCAGGATCCCCACCCGACAGTCCTGAGGACCGTGGGTATAGGTTAAGGGAAGCAATCCATGAACCCCAAGATCATCGACAAAGGTCAAAGCCATGGCTCAAGGCTACACCCCATCGGATAGGATAGGCGCTTCATCGCTTGCTTCATCGGAGCTGGGAGTTGGTGAGGAACCTTTGCTTTTGCGGGAAGGTTTGGCAGACGTGGCCGAAGAAGATTTGCCTTCGACGGAAGCAGCAAGGTCCGAAGGTTGACTTACCTGAACCTGCATTTGGCCCTCTTCATTGACATCAAGGTTCAATACAGCACCCTGAGTTAATTGCCCACTCATCATTTGTTCAGCCACCACATCCTCCACATATTTTTGAATCGCCCTCTTCAACGGCCTTGCCCCAAATTGTGGGTCATAACCTTTTTCTGCAAGCAAATCCATGGCTTTGGCGCTTAGCGTCACCTGGTACCCTAAATCGTTAATCCTACGCAAGACCGAGGCAAGGGTCAAATGGATAATCTTGTCCAATTCCTGACGCTCCAGCGGGTTGAAGATGATCACGTCGTCAATTCGATTCAAAAACTCGGGGGAAAAGGTTTTCTTGAGGGCGCCTTGAATAACTGCCGAGCTTTCTTTTTCCCGGGCTTCTACCTTGCTTGGCGTGGTAAAACCTACACCGGTGCCAAAATCCTTTAGCTGACGAGATCCAATATTCGAAGTCAAGATAATCAAGGTGTTTTTGAAGTCCACTTTACGGCCTAATCCGTCCGTTAACTGGCCATCATCCAAAACTTGCAACAACAAATTGAAAATATCCGGATGGGCCTTCTCTACTTCATCCAAGAGAATTACCGAATACGGTTTACGCCGAACGCGCTCGGTTAGTTGACCGCCTTCTTCGTACCCTACATATCCCGGAGGAGCTCCCACCAATCGAGA